>CAZBXX010000172.1:0-4402 GCA_964495965.1 uncultured Oscillospiraceae bacterium
GGGAATCTCATAGCAGTTGGCGTCCGCCAGCACATAGTGCACCGCCTCAATGGGCCTGCCGAGCACGGCAAAGGTAGTGCAGAAGCGGGAATGGGTGTGGACAACGGCCCGGCAGTTCGGTTTGTGCCTGTAGAACTCCGAGTGCATGTCCCACTCGCTGGAGGGCTTGCGCTTGCCGTCCACCACATGGGATTCCAGGTCCATGACGACGATGTCTTCGGGTTTGGTTTCCATGTACCCGATGCCGGAGGGCTTAATCGCCATCAGGCCGAGTTCCGCATTGTAAATGCTCTGGTTGCCGCTGGTGCCGGGGCAGAGACCCGATGAGCTCATCTGTTTGCCGATTTCTACGATCAGTTCGCGTTCTTCCTGCATTAACATGGTAAATTCCTCCGTTATATATGATAGTTTTGTCTCTCGTCTTAAAGCGTTCCTGTCTTTTCCGACGGTGCCGGGTTCAGGGCCAGCCGGTTTCGGTTCCACAGGCGGTGGTAACGGTGGACCAGGCTGTTTTCACGCGGGGTGTAGCGGATCATTTCCGCTTCCTGCCCTGCCGGATCCGGTTCCGCCAGCGCGTGATTGCAGAGTTTTGTCAGCCCGACGACCGTGGCCTGCTCGTAGCCCGGCAGCAGGCGGAGCTCCAGGCCGGAAAGGTCCGCCAGCATCTGGCAGAGTGCCGGGGACCGGAACCCGCCGGCACAGCCGAGGATGTAGGGCTTCCGGTGCCCGCTCAGCTCCCGCAGCCGCCACAGCTGCTCATAGGTGGCGCAGGCGATGTCCGCCAGAACCGCCCACAGCATGTCCACCCGGTCAATTTTCTCCGGGAACGGCGCTGGCACAAAGAACCCGCCGGTCTTCAGCGGACGCCTCTCGTAAAACAGCAGCGAGCTGTAGGAGGCAGTGCAGCGGAAGTCCTTCTTTTCCCTGTAGGCCGCTTCCAGTTCCTCATAGGCGGTACCCGGGAACAGCGATTCCTTGATGCGCTGGTAATTCAGCCCCGTGATTCCCGGGTTCATTTCAATCAGATACCCGTCGTTGGCAAGGTTTGCGTCCACCCAGACCCGCTGCTGCTCATCGCAGCAGGGGCTGTCCACCAGAGAACACACCGGCGTGGTGGTACCGGAGACCACGGCGATATCCCCGTGGCGGAAATCCGTCTGCATCAGGGCGCACTGGGTGTCGGCACCGCCGACCACAAAGATGGCGTCCTCCGCCATGTTCAGTTCCCGGCGCAGCGCCGGCAGAACCGGGCCGAGAACTTCTCCCGCCATACGCAGCGGAGGCAGCACGCGGCGGTCGATGCCGTACGCATCGCAGAGAAATTCCGACCAGTCGCGCGCTTCCAGGTCATAGAGCTGGGTTTCGCAGGCCATAGAAGGCTCAAACGCGGCTTTTCCGGAGAAGAGCCAGCCGATGTAACCACTCAGGCTCAACACCAGATCCATCCGGTCATAGAGCTCCTGACGCTTCATCCGCAGACCCAGAAGCTTTGCCGCGCAGAAATCCTCCGTCACCCATTTGCCGGAACGCCGGTAGATCTCCTCCCGGTCCCGGATCTCAGCCATATATTCCCGGCCGCGGTTGTCAATGTTCGGCAGCCCGTAGAAGGCGGTTCCCTGCCGGTCCAGCAGCACCAGACTCTGCCTGGCGCCGGAGGCTGAAACCGCATCCGCATGGATATCCGGCCTCTCGGCGGTAACCTCGCGGCAGCAGCGGAGAATTTCCTTCTCCCACTCCTCCGGCAGGAAAAACTGGGCGTCGGGATAGGCATCATCCCGGCAGTAGCGGTTGGAAAACCGGCGGATTGCCAGGATTTCACCGTCTGAGCGTACCAGGGCAACGCGTCCGTTTCCCGTACCGATATCCAGCAGCAGATAATGCTTCATACCGCGTTACGCCTTCAGCACGTCGCGGTTATAAACGATTTTCTCCAGGTTCTCTCCCTTCAGCCACTGACGGATCCGGGCATTCAGGATGTCCGCCTGATGGTTGGTCACCTCGAAGCTGGAGCCGCAGATATGCGGAGTAAGAATGGTGTTGGGGCAGTTGAGAATTTCCAGATCCTCAGCCGTGGGCGGCTCATTTTCCAGCACGTCGATAACGGCGCCGGCGATGGCCTTGTCGTTCAGAAGACGGATCAGTGCCGGGGTATCTACCAGAGCGGAGCGGCCGGCGTTCACAAAGAGGGCGTCCGGCTTCATGGAGCGCAGCAGCTTCTCCGTTACAATGCCACGGGTGGAGTCGCTGACCGGAAGGTGCAGGGAAACAATATCGCAGGTGCTGAAAATCTCTTCCAGAGACAGCGGCGTGTAGTGGCCGTACTGACGGCCCTTGTAGTCATAGTAGCAGACGTCGCAGTCAAAGCCGTCGAGGATCTTCGCCAGGGCCTGGCTGACGGCGCCGAAGCCGACCAAGCCGACTTTCTTTCCCTGGAGCTCATGCCCCATCCAGAGGAAGTATGGCGTGGTCCCCTGCACCCAGCCGCCGTCCTTCACCCACTGGATGGATTCCAGACCGTGCCGCATATGCATGATCATCAGAGCAACCACCATCTCCGCCACCGCCTGATTGTTGCGGCCCGGTGTGCAGAGCACGGGAACCCCGGCCGCCGTGCAGGCTGCGGTATCCAGGTTGGCGGGTGTCGCGCGGCAGTCACCAATCACCTTCAGTCCGTTGTAGCCGGCCAGCACCTTTGGGGTAATCCGGTCCAGTTCCGTGATCAGTACATCCGGCTGTTCCTTCAGCAGATGCGCCAGCATTTCGTCCTCATAATAACGCTCTCCTGTTTCGGTCCAGGGCTCGTAAAGAACCTCATCAAAGAGCTCCCGAAGCTCTGCCAAACGGTTTTCGGGGTAAGGGGCGCGCACATAGACTTTCATAGCAGTTTCTCCTTATTTTACATTATATATTCAATTTCACTCGTTTCATCCGCTCTCTGCAGTACACGGGTTTACAGAATCGAAAACCGGAAGATACATTGACGGACGCCCACCGCATCATGTATAATGGGTATCATCGTAGTGTATCCATCAATCGCCGTCGCCGATCCGGATGCCGGGTCAGGTCGGCAGACTGTCAGGGAGAGTGGCAAATGCTGAAAATTGAACGCCAGAATCTGATTGAGCAGGAAATCCACAAGGTGGGATATGTCCTTGTCCCAGCGCTGAGTGAAACCCTGGCCTGCAGCGAAGAGACCATCCGCCGTGATTTAAAAGAAATGGAAAAGGACGGCCGCCTGGTTCGCACCCACGGTGGCGCCTACCTGATAGAAAAACACGACAAAAGCTATCCGATTGAACTGCGCAGATCTTATCTGCAGCACACCAAGGAGCGTCTGGCGGAATCCGCCGTCGCCGAAATCCGGGAAAACGATGTTGTTATGCTGGATTCGTCCACAACCTGCCTCACAATTGCGGAGGCAATTCTGAATCACCGGCTTAACATCACACTCATCACAAACTCTCTCGCCATCTGTGATCTGTTCAGCAGTGTGAACAGCGATGTGAACCTGATCGCCGTTGGCGGAACCTTCCGGAAAAGAACCTCTTCCTTTGCAGATCCGCATACCGTGGAAGCCGTCCGCCGCTTCTATGCCGACATTGCCTTCATCAGCTGCCCGAAACTCAGCGTGGAATTCGGCCTGTCCGACAACCACATCAGCGAGGCCAATGTGCGGAAGCAAATGATGCATAATGCGAAAAAACGGGTTCTTGTCGTCGACCACACCAAGTTTGAGGGAACGGCCACCATTCTTTTTGCAGGTCTGGAAGACGCGGACCTGATCATCACCGATCAGCAGCCCTCAGCAGAAATGGAATCCTTCGCCGCCAGGCACGGCATTGGGTTCCGCTTTGTTCAAGACTAAGCTGTCACTCCTCTTCTGTTTCATTATATGCGTCAGCCAGTAAAAAGCAAAGTCTTTCTGCTGTAAAACACAAATTTTGTCAATATTCCACAAATTCGGTCGTAACATTTTGAGCAATCCAACAAAAAAAGTAGTCTTCCCAGGAAAAAATATCAGGTGAACACCGTAAAATTAGTCTTTATGACGGTTTTTACAGCTGTTTACCTATCTTTTTTATTCAATATGTCTATTTCGCCCTTTCTGTTTCCATCGGAATCTGACTGAAAAACCACAAATACACGCTTGACAAAATGCTGATTTTTGATAAACTGTAACCATCAGCATTCTGTGCTTTAATCAGTTCACTATTTTAATCAAGGAGGAACAAAAATGAAAAAAACGCTAGCCCTGATTCTTGCACTGGTCATGGTTGTGGCTCTGGCCGCTTGCGGCGGCACCACTTCCACAACAACGACAACGACAACCGCTGAAACCACCGCTGCCGGTTCGGATACCATTAAAATCGGCTACATCGGTGACCTCTCCCAGTCCACCGCC
>CAZBXX010000173.1:0-4359 GCA_964495965.1 uncultured Oscillospiraceae bacterium
AAGCCCAGAACCATTATAACTGTCCCATGGTGGTATCCTACGCCGAAAACCTGAAAAACAATGTGGAGGCTGTGAGCTCCGGACAGGTGCGCTATCTGCGGCCGTTTCTTGCCTTCACCGATGAAAAAACCGTTGCTCGCCGGCTTGAGAGGTTCTGCCGGGAGACCTGGGGAATCCCTGCCCGTGAGACACGCACTGCCGTCCATCTTGCCTGGGCGGAACAACGCAGAGCCAAGGCGGATATTTCGGCTGAGGGGCAGCGGGTTCTGGCGCACATGCGCGCAGAGGGGCAGCGCGGGATTGTCCTCGCAGGGCGCCCCTATCACATTGATCCGGAGATCAACCACGGCATACCGGAACTGGTTGCCTCTTACGGCTTCGATGTTTTTACCGAGGACAGTCTTCCCACCGACGGATTAAAGCGCGAGCGGCCTCTTCGTGTTGTTGACCAGTGGGTGTTTCATTCCCGGCTGTATAATGCCGCGGAGTATGTCAGTCGCGCAGAGGACCTTGAGCTTATCCAGCTTTTTTCCTTCGGCTGCGGTTTGGACGCCGTCACCACAGACCAGGTTCAGGAGATACTGGAACACGCAGGGAAGCTCTATACCCTTCTGAAGATTGACGAGGTTGGAAATCTGGGCGCTGCGCGTATCCGGATCCGCAGCCTCATCGCCGCCATAGAGGCACGCTGCCGACAGAGCGTGATTCCGCATCCGCCGGCATCGATCCGCTATGAACGCAGAGAGTTTACCCGGCGGATGTTCGACGACGGCTATACGCTTCTTGCGCCGGCAATGAGCCCGATTCACTTTGACCTTCTTCTCCCAATCTTCAGAAAAGCGGGTTACCGGGTTGTCCTGCTCACAGGAGACAGCCGCAGCGCCGTGGATCTGGGGCTTCGCTATGTGAACAACGATGCCTGCTATCCTTCTATCGTTACGACCGGTATGTTCATGGAGGCGGTGCTCTCAGGAAAGTACAACACCGACCGACTGGCGATCATGATGAGCCAAACGGGTGGCTGCTGTCGGGCAAGCAACTATGTCGGCTTTATCCGTCGCGCACTCGAACAGGCCGGCCTGGAGAAAATCCCGGTCATCTCCTTCAATGTCAACGGCATGGAGAAAAACAGCGGATTCTCGATCTCCGCGTCCATGCTTTACCGTATGATGCAGGCGCTGATTCTGGGGGACCTGCTGATGCGCTGTCTCTATCGAACCCGACCCTATGAAGCGATCGCCGGCAGCGCGAATGAGCTCCTGACTCAGTGGTCCCGGCGCTGCGTTTCCTTTCTTCAAACCGAACGCGGTGCGGACGGCTATCGTGAACTCTGCCGTGGGATTGTGGCGGCTTTTGATACACTTCCTTTGGATGAACGCATCAGAAAACCCCGGGTCGGCATTGTGGGCGAGATACTCGTCAAATATATGCCGCTTGCAAACAACCACCTGGTGGACCTCCTCGAGGCGGAAGGGGCAGAAGTGACGGTTCCGGACCTGCTGGATTTTTTGTTTATGTGCCTTTACAACAACGGTTACCGACATGCCAATATGGGTGGCAGCCTTGCCTCCTGGCTGATCGGCAGCGTGGGAGTAGAAGCTCTTGAACTGCTGCGCAGACCTGCCGCGGATGCGCTCTCTCAGAGCCGACGCTTTGCATCGCCTGAAAGCATCCGCCGCATCGCCGAGCCTGTAAAACCCTTTCTCTCTATGGGAAATCAATACGGAGAAGCATGGTTCCTCTGCGGAGAGATGATCGAACTGCTCCGGAGCGGGATCGATAACATTATCTGCATTCAGCCTTTCGGTTGCCTTCCGAATCATGTGATGGGAAAGGGCGTGATCAAGGCGCTGAAAGCGGCGTATCCCCAGGCAAATATTGCCGCAATCGACTATGATCCGGGTGCAAGCGAGGTCAACCAGCGCAACCGTATCAAACTTTTGCTTGCCGCCGCTGCGCGGAACATGCATGACTTATCCTCCCGGGAGGCGAATATTCTGTGAAACTGAATAAAATGTTTCGCCGTGTGGCGCTCTACTCCTGCGTCGGGGGTTCTGCTACCAGTGTCGAGTGGCTGATCTTCTATCTGATGAATCAGCGCCTTGGGCTTCACTATGCACCGTCCACTGTCATCGCTACGGTGTTGTCCGGTTTTACCAACTGGGCGGTTGGGCGGCTGGTTTTGTTCAAGGGTACCGGACACAATGTGCAGGAGCTTGGGAAAATCTATCTGACGAGCATCATCGGCATGGGCTTCAATCTTATTCTGATGTGGGCAATGGTAGACGGGTTTGGCCTCAATGAGATGCTTTCCAAAGTGTTCGCCACCATCTTTGTGTTCCTGTGGAATTATCTGATTCATACCCGGCTGATCTACCGCGGAAAGGTCAGAGATTCTTTCCGGGAGACCGAAAAAACCGACACGAATCACGCCGAATCTGAATAGGATATGTACAAGGAGATCGCCATGAGAGGAAGAATTAGGCCGGCCTGCACGATACTGGTGTTTCTTTCTGTTCTGTATCTGCTGCAGCTTCTGCCTGCTTTTGCACAGGCAGAACAGACAGACGGCACGGAGGAACTGCTGACACTTCGTTATTCCGGCTTCGTTTATCCAGGTGAATACGAGACGCAGATCGCGTTTTCCGACGACTGGTTTTTACAGGATGCTTCACAGTACTGCCATCCGCTCGCCCGGCTTTCAATGGGGGTGTCCATCGCTTCCTTCCGCTGGGATTTTCAGGATGACCCCAATTCCTACGCGGATATTGCACGCTTTTACCGGCAGATGGGCTTCGATCATATCTCGCTGAGCGATTATGAAAAGCACCCATCTCTCTTCACGATAGCGAGCTGCATCGGCAGCAAGGAAATCCAAAAAGAGGATGAGAGTTTTACGCTGATCGCCGTCACGGTCTGCGGAGGCAACTATTCCTCGGAATGGGCTTCCAACCTGACCATCGGCGAAGGTGAGCGCCACGAGGGCTTTGACACGGCGGCAGAACTTGTGGAGAACCGTGTTACGGGCTATCTTGCCAGGGAGAAACTGCTGAACAAAAAGATCAAACTCTGGGTCAGCGGATTCAGCCGCGCGGCAGGCGTCGCCAATATCGTCGGAGCAGATCTGACGGATATGGGGCTCTGCCCGGCCTCGGATGTTTTTGTTTATACCTTTGCCACCCCCCGTGTGACACGAGGAGATACGGGCAACTATACAAACATTTTCAATATCATCGGAAAGCATGACCCAATTCCTCGTTTTTCCCCGGGCGACTGGGGCTTCGCCCGCTATGGCAGAGAACTCTATACCCCGAGTCAGGAGACCGACAGCGACTACCCGGAACGCGCGGCAAGAGCTGCGGAAGAGTTTGAAAAGCTGATCGGCCGGGAATGGTGGAACAACCCGGGAAGCAATCTGGATTTGCGCCTGCTGTATGATTACTTTATCCATGCGCTCCCGGAACAGGAAGACTATGTAAAAGTGCTGCAGGAGCCTCTTGCCAGCCTGGTGGATGACAAAAGCTTCCGGAACGTCATGCGTCAGATCGGGAATATCCTCTACAGCAAGGAAATCCCGGTCACACAGCGCGGCGCTGTCCGGGATTTCATGAAATATCTGATGGGAATGGCAGTGGGCGACATGATGGAGGTAGGAGAGCAGTCCCTCGGGTGGAGGAGAGGCGCTCTGACTTCCGGCAACGCCGTACATGAGCACTGTCTGGAAGTTTATCTTGCCTGGCTTCTCTCTTCGGACGATCCTGCAGAAATCTACACCGAGAATGAAGACTGGATCCGCCTTCGCACGGTCGGAAGAGGCGAGTATGTTGTGACCGAGCATGAGAGCGGCAGTCTGGTGGAGGACTGGATGCAGGATGAAGAGATTCTGGATATCATGTCGGCTGTATTGCCCGGGATCGGGTATGAGGAACACTACGGGGAGCGTGATTTCTATTACGTCTGGGATGACGAGACATTTGAACAGATATTGATCCTTCCCAATGATCGGGATTATGATGTCTGGTTCGTTTCCGAGACGGATCAGAGCTTACCGGTCACGGCGGTTTGGTTTCCGTCTTTTTTGGAGAAAGACATACGCTTCCGGGAGCAGACGTTGTCCGTCTTGGAAGGTGAGGTCGTGCAGGTCCTGGATGCGCGGGAACTGGTTGAGGAGCTCTCCGGCGAAGAAAAGAGCGAAAGCTCTATCTCTCCGGATGATGAGACAGAGCTTCTGCAGTTTGAAGAAGGAAAAGCGCTGGGAAGCAAAGTGCTGCGAATTGTGCTTGTGTCAGCGGTCCTGCTGTTGTGTCTTGTGATTCTGCTGCTGGTGCTTCTGATCCGCGGGATCCGGAAACGCAAGCG
>CAZBXX010000174.1:0-4358 GCA_964495965.1 uncultured Oscillospiraceae bacterium
TGCACTATTTTGAGAACCGGGACGATCTGGTCGTGAGCTATCTGCGCTATACCAAGGACTTCATGACCGAGAAATGCAAGCTCTGGTTCGCCACGCACCCGCGCGCCGATTACGAGAGCAACCTCGCCTACATGAACGCCTTTATGTCCTACGTCGCGCGGGGCGAAGAGGGCGAGCAGCGCCCCAACGCCACCACGCAGACCTATGTGCTGGCGCACTACAGCGATGTGGTAGCCGACCTTGTCAGGGACGAGTTCCGTGAATGGCGCGAGACGATGGAGCAGTGCCTCACCGCAGTCTACGGCCCGGAGACCGGCAGGCACGAGGCCGAGGCCATGATGATCCTGATTGCGGGCACTTTCATCTGCAACTACAACGGCGCGCTGACCGGCGAGATCAGCGACAATATTATCGGGTATCTGGGTAATCTTACACATTCATGAAAAGGATGATTCCATGAAGATTCATGTGCTGCAGTGCGGAAGCATCCGCGTGGATCCGACTGTGCCCTATGGCAGGCGGCTCGACCTGATCGAGACGGCAAAGCAGCTCACGGCGGCGGACAGGAACAGAATCACGCTTCCCGTTTTCACCTCTCTGATCGAACACCCGAAAGGACTGATCCTTGTGGACACCGGCTGGTGCCGGGAGATCAGCCCTCAGGGCGTGTATGACCCCGGGGCGGCAGCGGCGGTCCTCCCGTCTCAGATGGCCGCTCTCTTCCATCCCTTTGTTCCGCAGGGTATGGCGATCCATGAGCAGCTGGCGGGCATGGGCATTCAGCCGGAAGAGCTGGACTATTTGCTGCTGACGCATCTTGACGTCGACCATGTGGCGGGGCTCCGGCACGTGAGCGGGGCAAAGCACATTGTCCTGCCGGAATACGAATACTTCTGGTCCTGCCGCACCGTGTACAGGATCAGGCAGCCGCAGGATCTCTGGATCCAGTACCCCATGGAGCGCCCGTATTACCGGGGGTCTCCGCTGGGCCCGAACCATTGGGTCATCGATCTGTTCGGGGACGAGAGCGTCCAGATGGTCAATGTGCCGGGGCATACGGAGGGTCAGGCGGCGATTGTGATCCGGAACGGCGGAAGATTTGTCCTTCTGACAGCGGACGCCGCGTTTTCTCCCCGCAACTGGCAGGAGATGATCGTCCCCGGCTTCGGCTTTGCCCGCGGTTTTCAGAGGAAGAGCCTCCGCTGGATCGCGGATATGGCGGCAGACCCGGGCTGTGCCGCTGTGCTTTGCAGCCACGATCCTGCCGTCAAACCGGGTGTAATAGAGATATAGAAACGGGGATTGTGACAATGGCCTACAGAATCACACGGGATCCGATCCTCTCCGTTGAGGCGGAAGCCGCGGTGCTCTGCGTGGAAAACAGAATGGCTGTGACGGATTCTCATGCCTGCCGGCAGCTTGCCGAAGCGGGCGGCGAAGCCTTCCACTGCGTGCTCAGGGAAGAAAAGTTCCTCCCGGTGGGCAGCGCAAGGGCGGTTGGCGCCGGTATCGGGGCCTTCCGGAACGTGATCCTTGTGGCAACGCCACGGTGGGAGAACGCGCAGGGAAATGAGATGCTGGTTTTGCGCTATTGTTACCGGAACGTGTTTCGGGTCGCCGGGGAGCTCGGCTGCCGGAGCGTTGCGATGCCGTTCCTGTCCACGTATTACTACCGTTACCCAAAAGAGGAGGCCGTGCATATCGCACTGACGGAGGCGGAGAGAACCGGTTTGCAGGTGACCTTTGCCGCGGAGAGCGCGGAGCTGTACCGGCTCGGGTGCGCGCAGTACCGAAAGCCGCAGATCCGGGCATATATCGGCTATTACCGTGATTACGCCATCTTTGAACTGGATAACGGCGGCTATGTCCGGGTGGACATCCGTCCGGAGAACAGAGAGGTAACGCGAATTCTGTACTTCGAGCCCTGTTACCGGGTTGGCCACGATCCGGAGCAGGTTCCTCTCCCGCCGGAGGAAATTGAGAGGCTGATGCGCATCTATGCCGAGAGCGACTGAATGAAAACAGAGGGACTGTCTCAAAACATCCTGTCATTGCCACACCGGTGCTCACACCGGTGTGGCAATCCGTCTGAATGGCCATTCAGGTACCGGATGATCACGCCGCCAGTCTGAGCACTGGTTCCTCATCATGACAGGTTTTGGTGTTTTGAGACAGTCCCTTCGCGCAGCTTTCGGCGTGATGAAGAACGGTTGTCTCCTCCGTTTCCGCAGCCTCTTCCCTTCGTCCGCCGGGGCAGCAGACACAGTATATTTCAGCCGGGCAGGGAAAGGGCAGGGAGGTCATGCGCGTTGAGAGGAAGATCCCGTGCGGCGAAATTAAGGTTTTCCGTATTGCAATCGGAGGCGTTTCTGTTGTATATTTAGAAGAGAACCTTATACGAACAATGCCGTGTTCGGATGACCCGACACAACCACAGAAGGAGGGAGAAGAAATGAAAAGAAAAACCTGCCTGAGCATCCTGCTGACCCTTGCCATGCTCGTTTCACTGGTGCTCTGCGCCGGCGTGGAGGCCTTTGCCGTCGACGCCACCGCCAAGCCCAGGGAACAGCTCAAGCTGATCGCATCCAAATTTGACAGCCTGAAGCAGAAAGACACCAAGGATGCCGCCTGGTACTACACCGTGACGGACCTTGACCACAACGGCCTCCTGGAACTGATTGCGGCTTCCCAGAATGCCAAAGACCTTTCAACGCAGCTGAAGGTCTGGACCGTCAGCAAGGACGCCACCGAGCTGACCGAGTGCACGGTGGACAAGACCGGGGGAGAGTCCCTTCCGGATATCCTCATCGACACCATCGATACCTACCATGACACCGGGTCGGATACCTGGTACTACATGGTCACCGACACCGTCGTGGTCTCTGACACCATGATCAACACCAGTCAGATGGCTCTGAAGCTGAAGGACGGGGTCGTCTCCTATGAGGCCTATGCCGTTGAAAGCGCGATGATGCAGAACGGGGTCCGGACTATCCGGCACATGGGCAAAAACGGCATTTCCATCTCCGCGGAACAGTACAACGCCGCCGGGGCCAACGCCTTTGCCGGCGCCGAGAGGAGCAACACCGCCTTTGAATGGCTGGCAGGCAGCGAAGCCGGGAATCTGGACAGCCTGACCGGGTGCTACGAGGTCTTCACAGGCACCCGGGAACCCACCGAGAACTTCCCGGTTCCCAAGTCCGATACGCAGGGGGGGAGCGGAACACCCGCGCCTGCACCCGCTCAGCCGTCACAGGACAGCTGGCTGTATATCACCAAGAACCCCACAAACGAGAACCGCGTCACCGGTGAGAGCGCCATCTTCATTGCCCTGGCCAACAATTACGAGTCGCTGCACTGGACCTTCGTGTCTCCGGACGGCGGCGAGTATTCGCCCGCCAGCTTCCTGGCCGGTTCCGGCGCCTACCTCAGCGGCGAGCACAGCACCACGCTCACCGTTTCCAATCTGGAATCCTGGATGAACGGCTGGGGCGCCTACTGCACCTTCTACTACAGGGGCCAGAGCGCCCGCACCAGCACGGCGTACATGTTCATCAGCAATCGCCCGGCGCCCACGCCGGATCCGCAGCCCACCTACGGCTCCATGAGCGGCAATGCTTACCAGAACGGCAGCCGGTATTCCATCTATCTCCAGAACGGCAGCACTGTGACCGTCAACAGCTGGACCTGCAACATCGAGGGCCAGTTCTATGACGGGTGCTCCGCCATTGTCTACTACACCAATTATCCCAGCACTGCCAACATCTACCGCGTGGACATCTTCGGCAACATGGGCCTGATCGTCCCGGACGGGGCCACTGAACACGCCACGGGACTGATTGTCCCGGACGGAGCCTTCGACGGCGGCTGGGCCGGCAGCAACTACTACAACAACGAACCCGACTATACTTCTAACCCGCTCTATAATGCGAAGGCTGACGAGCACAACCGCGTCACCTGCCCCAACTGCGGCAACCATTTCTCCATGGGTGAAGTATCCTGCCCGGTCTGCGGCTACACGCCCTGAACCGTAAAAGGCAGGAGACAGGGAAGGCAGGGGAGTGGCAGCCGGATGACGGCCTGTCCTGCGCAATACCGGACAGAAGTGTCAGCAGCAGCTCCCCCTTCAAAGGCAAATTGATACAAGCACACGATGAATCCAGGCTGAACCCAAAAGCAGCCTGGGTTCACTATCGTTTGGTTCAAACAGGCACACGATTATGAATACAGGCAGAAACGAGCGCCTCTTCCGTCTAAAAGGAAGAAGCGCTCGGCGTATCGATACCATTGCTTTTTTACAGCTTATCAGCTGCAATTAGAGATATTTCAAAACCTCTTTTGCTTTCAGTACCCGTCCC
>CAZBXX010000175.1:0-4346 GCA_964495965.1 uncultured Oscillospiraceae bacterium
CGGGCTGCGGAGTCTGATCGCATCTCCCCTGCTGCCGGTAATACTGCATGGAATAAATGCAGGCAGCGCCCAGATCCCCGGTCTGGCACTGGATACGCTGACCGTCCGATCCGAAGGCCTTAAAAAAGCACCAGTCCACAAAGCATTCGCACCAGGCATAGCCGTTCTTGTTGCCGTTATAGTATCCGGCGGCGGCAAGATCCCGGGCGTACTTGTTCCAGTTGCCGGAGCCGGCGTTGGCCGAGGGGTCATCCAGGGCGGCGTTGGAGGCCTTCTCCCGGTAACCCACTTCGGCGAGGGCGATGGAGATTACTTTCTGCGCGGCAGCGTTCACTGGTTCTTCTCCTCGTGGGCTCCGGTATACACCTCGCCATCCACTTCAGGAAGGTTCTCAGTCTTATCGGTACCGCTCTTTTCCGCCCGGTCGTGCAGCTGCTCCAGAACCGCTTTCAGCTGCTTCGGGATCGGCAGGCCCAGGTGGGCCGCGTTCTCCAGAATGCTGAGGCCGTCGTTGGAGAGGAAGAAGAAAATGACGGCGGTGCGGAGGATGCCGGTTTCATTGAGAACCTGCACATCCAGAATATGGGCGAGGCCCACCAGCAGGAAGATGAGCACCTTGCGGCAGATCCCCTTGAAGCCCACGGCAGAGCTGAGCTTCTTGTCCGCAACGGCGCACATCACGCCGGTAACGTAGTCGATGGCGACAAAGATCACCAGGGCGTAGAGCAGGCCGTCGCAGCCACCGAGGAAGTAGCCGAGCCAGGCGCCGATGGCAAAGAAGATGGTTTGAATGATGGTCCAGAATTCTTTCATGAAGTACCTCCATAAGTGATATTTCATATTGACTTCTGATAGCTTTTTTGCTATCATAGTTACAGAAAACATATTGGGAGATCAAATATGTTCAAAATTGAGTTCTATGAAACGGCGGACGGAGTGTCCGAACTGTGGAATTTCCTTGATGATCTTCAGCTGAGGGCGACCACAAACAAGGATGCAAGAATTCAGCACAAGCAGATCATCCAGTATATTCAGTTGTTGGAAGACCACGGCACCCGGCTTGGGGAGAATATAACGAAACATCTTGAGGAAGACATCTGGGAACTCCGTCCCGGGAACAACAGAGTGCTCTACTTCTATTTCAGGGACAACACTTTCGTTCTCCTTCATCATTTCAGAAAGAAAACACAGAAAACACCACGCCGCGAAATTGAAAAAGCGAAGGCTGAACGCGACGACTGGATCAGCAGAAAGGGGTAACAGTAGATGGCTACCTGGACCGATTACAAAAACCATGTCAGGGAAAGCAATCCCGAAATTGCAAAAGATATTGACGAAGCAGAAGTGATCTCAAAAATTGTCGGTACGATGATCGAGCGCCGGCATGACCTGAATCTGTCCCAGAGGGATCTGGCTGAGAAATGCGGTCTGCCTCAGTCGTCCGTTGCCAGAATTGAATCCGGAAAAACCACACCCAACCTGACAACACTGCTGATCATTTTCCGGGAACTTGGATTGAGTCTGGTCGCTGAACCGGCGCAGGCGTCTACAGGAACCGAAGGCTGAACACACGAAGTCTATTACAGGGGAAGTCATTCCCCTGTTTTTTATTGCCCCTGCCCCGGCATCAGCGGTTGGCGGCGGGGCTGCCTCGCAGTGAGGGGACAGCAGGATAAAACCGGCGGGGCGCTATTGCCGTGAGCGGGAAATGATGATAGAATAAAGACTGTAATCGGGCAAAAAACACTATGAAACAGGTGAGGCCGGCATGAACAGCAAACGGCGCATTCTTCTCATCGCCACGGGCGGGACAATCGCATCACAGGTCACGGACCACGGTCTGAAACCCGGACTGGACGCGGAGCAGCTTCTGTCATACATTCCGGAACTGGCCGATGAATTTCTCATCGACGCCGTTCAGGTCTGCAACATTGACAGCACCAACATGACGCCGGAGATCTGGGGTCAGATTGTGGCTGCGGTGGAAGCCAAATACCTGTATTACGACGGATTTGTTGTCTGTCACGGGACGGACACCATGGCCTACACGTCGGCGGCGCTTTCGTATATGATCCAGAATTCCAACAAGCCCATCGTCGTGACCGGCGCTCAGAAGCCCATCAACGAAGCGAACACCGACGCCCGCCAGAACCTGATCGACAGCATTCGCTATGCCGGAGACCCCGATTCGCAGGGGGTCACGCTGGTCTTTAACGGCAATGTGATCGCCGGCACCCGGGCAAGGAAGACCTACGCCCACAGCTACAATGCTTTCAGCAGCGTGAACTTTCCCGTGCTGGCGGTGATCCAGGAGAAGAAGATCATCCGCTTTATCCCGCAGCAGACCTATACCGAGCCGGTGCACTTCAGCTACCGCATGAACGACAGCATCGTGGTGCTGAAGCTGATTCCCGGGACCAAGCCCGAACTGGTGGAATACCTGTTCCAGAACTATGACTGCCTAGTGATCGAAAGCTTCGGTGTGGGCGGGATCCCGCAGTCGCTGCAGGAGACCTTCTACGAACAGATGGAGAAATGGATCTCCAAGGGCAAGCTCGTCGTCATGGCGACCCAGGTGGCGAACGAGGGCAGCAACATGGAGATTTATGAGGTGGGCCAGCGCTTCAAGGAGGATTTCCACCTGATGGAAGCATACGACATGACGCTGGAAGCCACGATCACGAAGCTCATGTACCTGATGAGCATCTGCGGCAGGAACTACACCGCGATTTACGACGGCTTTTACAAGACCATCAACTATGACATCCTGAGCAGATCATGAACCCGTATTGAATACGAATATCTGGGAAAGTACGGTGACTGTGTGGATCTGAACACCCTGGAAGACACCTGGTACATTTATCCGCATGACTGCGATTTTTCAGTAACCAAAATGGCGCTGGCAACGGAAGAGCTTTATTACGCCCACAGGCGGGAGATCGGCAGGCCGTGCAAGAGAGGCTTTGCATAACTCATCAGAAATAAAGAGAGCGAAAGAGAACCGATACAGGGCTACACATGATTTTCCGGCATCAGGCGGATGACGGTGGTGCCTGCGGCCATTTTCTCAAGACCTTTGAAGGCGGTAAAGCCCGAGAAGGTCTTTTCATCTTCATCGAATACCCGGGTAAGGATCGAGGTGTGAGCGGGATCGCTGAAGACGGAAAAGAGGGTTGCCAGGTCAGTCTCCGGAGTTTCGAATCGGAGGGAACCGTCAAAGTCCGAGACGCCGATCCAGTTGAGTGGGAGGGTGAATCCCTGCGCGGTGCGAAGTTGAAGCATGCTGTCTCCTTTCGGGTGCGGATTACTGCGTGGATTACGGATTGCCACACCATCCTGCGGGATGGTTCGCAATGACAGGTGGTGTCACTGCCAGGCGAGGTACTGCAGAGTGCGGCCGGAGATGGTGGCGGTCGCTATTCCTACAGTTTTGCCGGCGTAGATGAAGGAGGTGTCCACCTCCATCTGGCTGAAGTGGGCGTAGCCGGTGAAGTATCCATAGAGAACGTCAATGTTCGCCTTGTTGGTGCCCACCTGATCCAGCGTGGTCTGGAAGCTGGTCTTGCCATAGGATACGGCTCCGGAGCTGATGGTCCGGTTGATGACGGAGCCGCTGTCCAGATTGGTGTCCTCAATGGTATAGTCGTCGATCTTCGTGCCGGTGATGGATCCTGCGGCAATGCGGTCCACGGAGAGGGTGCCGGCGGTGATCTTGGAAGCGTTGAGGTTCTCAATGTTGGCATTCGCGATCTTCAGGGTTCCGTTCTCGATGTCGCAGCCGCCGATGCGCCCGGCGGTGGCGACCACCGTGCCGTTCACCGTGAGGCCCTCGTCGTCCACGTGCATGACCTCCACGGTGTCGGAATACAGGCTGAAGCGGTCGGCGTCCAGATACCAGCCGAAGCTGGAGGCGTCGCCTCCGGAGCGGGAGACCTTGGCGGAGATGGCCTGAGCCTGCACATTGAGCTCCGACTGCATATTCTGCAACTTCCGGGCGTAGACCCGGTCAGTCGTGGACTCGTAGGGATACTCATGGTCCAGCTCCTCGTCCTCCGGGGCGCCGGCATCCGCGGGAAAGAGGCTGTCAAAGGTACGGGAGAGGGTGAAGAGAGAGGAGAGGACGGTGGAGGACGGATTGCCACTCCCGGCTGAAGCCGGGCTCGCAATGACAGGAAGAAGGACGGTGTCGCCGGGTTCGGCAGTGGGGTTCAGGATGGCGCCGTCGGCGCTGTAAGGGCGGTAGACGAAGCCCTGCATGCGGGTCAGGAGCGCCGTTGCTGCCGCCTGGGTAGCGAAGGGCGAGGCAATCTCGAAGACATAGCCGGTCTCGGAGCCGGAAAAGTACT
>CAZBXX010000176.1:0-4253 GCA_964495965.1 uncultured Oscillospiraceae bacterium
TGACGTCCTTCGGCTCCTTCTTCAGCTTCAGGAAGAAGGCCATGTTGTCATAGACCGTCATATGCGGATACAGGGCATAGTTCTGGAAAACCATGGCAATGTCGCGATCCTTTGGCGCGACATCATTGACAACCTTGCCGTCAATGATCAGTTCACCGCCGGAAATCTCTTCAAGACCGGCGACCATTCGCAGTGTCGTGGATTTACCGCAGCCGGAAGGTCCGACCAGGACGATAAACTCTTTATCGGCGATGTCCAGGTTGAATTCCTGTACTGCTACAACGCCTTCATCCGTAATCTGGAGATTGCTCTTCTTTTTTTCGGGTTCATCAGCTTTCTTTTTCTTCTTTTTCTGTTCGCCGCTTACGAATGGGTATACCTTCTTGATGTTTTTCAGCTGTACTGTTGCCATCTTCCTGGCTCCGGACATATGGCCTCCGCCTGATATGCCCTCGCACGGAGC
The DNA here is from genome assembly GCA_964495965.1 of uncultured Oscillospiraceae bacterium. Taxonomy (GTDB): domain Bacteria; phylum Bacillota; class Clostridia; order Oscillospirales; family Oscillospiraceae; genus Limivicinus. The sequence continues at coordinate 464 of CAZBXX010000176.1, forward strand.
GGTTTGCTCCTGTGCATTACGACAGGTCTCCACACTGCCGCAGCCCGAGCCGGGGCTTTTTGTTTTCCTCCTTTTTTTACACTGCCGGGATCAGGATGGTGGAGTGACCGCGGCCGTGTTTAATATGACTTTGTCATCATAGCATAAAAAAATTCTGCCGTAAATAGCTTTTTCACAATCTTTTCAAACTAGGAGCGCCAGCTTGGGTGAACCTTCTGTTTATTCCTCATGCGGTGAAGGCGGGGGAGGGTCTTCCAGATAGGGAGAAAGTGGATTTACCAGAATCTTTGCACACAGATATGCGGTACAGCCCCACAGCAGCACCGGGAACAGAATGGCAATGCGGTAGAACAATGCGGGGGAAAAGAAGAGAAGTCCCAGGGGGAAAAGCCAGAGCAGGCTCATTACCAGAGTGCGTGGGAGGCTGGAAATGCTCAGCAGAAGCGCGTTTTTCAGGGTTTGCATCATTCCGGATTCGAAATGTGAGGAGAGAGGGAAGGCCCAAAGTGTCACAGAGAACCAGAGCACCCACCCTAATACAGTCGAGAGAAGGAGCGCCCGGTGCAGGGAACCTGAGGCAGAGCGGAGAAGCCATAGATCCGCAGCCAGAAGGACTGCAAACAGCAGCAGAAAAAGCCAGAGCAGAGTTGCATTTCGAAAGTTTAAGCGAAAGTAACGAAAAAACGATTTTCCGTTCCAGTCGCCTTTTTCCCGCACCATGTTCATTGTTGTTCGGCACAGAGCGGCAGTTGCAGCTCCTGCGGTAATGGCCGGGAGCGAGCAAAGTGTCCACAGCAGGCTGAGAACGGCAAGGTCTGCCAGACGGCCGAAGATTTGCCAGACAGAAGCATTCGAATCGAAAAAACGTTTTATGACAGCGCCTCCTGTTCCGATGGTACGCAGAGCCAGACAGGTTCCCCGTCAAAAACCAGCTGACCTGCACGCACCTCGATCTCACCTGTGCCCAGCAGATTACAATAATGTCCATCGGGGAGATTGACCTGCACCTTGCCGGTGTCACCGTGCAGTGAAAAGACACCGAGTTTCATCTGCCGACCGTTATCTCTTGTCATAACGGCAATATGCCCGGTATCATCCGATTCGGCGTCAAACTGATCGTTCGCCGACAGGGTATCCCGCTTCAGCCGGTACAGGCGGCTCAAAAGGGAGGAAAGGTCGATCCCGGTCTCCCACTGCACTTTATCGGCATCGAACAAACTGGGAGTGTGCGCCGAAGCAACCTCCTGTCCGGCGTAAAGAAGGGTGGTCCCTTTCAGAAAATACAGCATGGCAGTGTAGTTCCGAAGCGCCTGTCCATCTTTCACCCGCGGCGCTATGCGGGCCGTGTCATGGTTTTCCAGAAAACGCAGTTTGTTATAGTTAGCAGGATAGGAAAACTCCTGAAAATTCAGCAGATCTGTCCAGTGCTTCAGGCTTCCTTTGCCGTTCAGATAGTCATCGAAAGCCTCCCGCACGTCATATTCATACTCCAGATCAAAAGCCTCAAAGGCTTCAACATCCCGCGCAACATACACGCCTCGGCGCCGGTATCTGACACTGAAGGAGCGATGTACGCTCTCTGCCAGCCAGAGAAAACCCGGTTTCAACGCCGCAATTTCATGCCGGGCGCGCAGCCAGAATTCGACGGGCACAAAGGAAGCAACATCGCAGCGGAAGCCATCGACAAGCTCGGCCCAGCGCTTCAGGCTTTCCACCTGATAATCCCACAGGGCAGAAACCTGGTAATCAAGGTCAATGATATCGGTCCAGTCTCCCACATGGTTGCCTGGCCCCCCGTCCGGGCGGCGGTAAAAAAACTCAGGGTGCTCCTGCCAGAGAACGGAATCAGGCGATGTGTGATTGTAGACCACATCGATCATGCACTTCATTCCGTGGGCGTGGATGGCATCAACCAGTGCGCAAAAGTCTTCCATGCTGCCGTATTCTGGATTGACTGAGCGGTAATCACGGTTGGCATAGGGACTGCCCAGGCTTCCCTTCCGACAGAGTTTGCCAATAGGATGGATGGGCATCAGCCAAAGAATATCTACCCCCAGTGAGCGGATGCGGGCAAGATCCGGAATGAGGGCGCGGAACGTGCCTTCCTGTGTGTGGTTGCGAACAAAGACAGAGTAGATTACCTGGTTTTGCAGAGAGGGTGATGTGTCCTGTGCCATGAAGATGCCTCCTTTTACGGGAAAAACGAAACAGTGTAAATGACAAGGCGTTTTTTGCATTTTACCACGGTGAGGAACAACGCACAATCAGAGATGTAAAACTTGTCAGATTGCACATTTTTTGCTTCAAAAATTAGAAGAAATCAACAAAAAATGGTAGCTTGCTTGAAGCAGTAATACGGCTGTGATATAATTTCTTTATGGTTGAAGAAATCAACCGAAAAATGAAAAGGAGAAAAATGATGAAAAAAACACTTGCACTTGTCCTTGCACTGGTTATGGTGTTCGCCCTGGCAGCCTGCGGCGGGAGTGCCGCTCCTGCGGGCTCCGATGCCAAACCTGCTGCTGAACCCGCTGCCGCCTCACAGGATGCCGGCTATGTATACTGGCTGAACATGAAGCCGGAAGCTGACGAAGCCCTGCAGGCCATGGCTGCTGCCTACACTGCTGAGACCGGTGTTCCCTGCAAAGTTGTTACCGCGGCATCCGGTACCTACAGTGATACCCAGACAGCTGAGATGGCCAAGTCTGAAGCGCCCACACTGTTCAACGTCGGCAACATGAGCGCGCTGGCCGACTGGGAAGATTACTGCCTGACACTGGACGGCAGCGCCGTTATGGATCAGCTGACGACCAAAGACTTTAATCTGGTTAACGCCGCCGGCGAGACCAAAGCCATCGGCTGGATTTATGAGAGCTTCGGCATTATTACCAACAAAGCTCTGCTGGAGCAGGCCGGCTATACTCTTGCCGACATCACCGACTTTGCTTCCCTGAAAGCTGTTGCGGATGACATCCATGCCCGTGCGAATGAGCTCGGCTTTGATGCCTTCACCTCCGCCGGCCTGGATGGCAGCTCCTCCTGGCGCTTCTCCGGACACCTGGCGAACCTTCCCCTGTTTTATGAATTCCGCGATGACGGCGTGGTAGAGAAGCCTGCCACCATCACCGGCGCCTACCTTGACAACTTCCGCATGATCTGGGACCTCTATATTGATGATTCCGCTGCAGTCAAGACTTCGCTGACCACTGCCACCGGTGATCAGGCTGAGGCTGAGTTCGGTGAAGGCAAGGCAGTCTTCTACCAGAACGGCACATGGGAGTGGAGCGCCATGGTCGACAAATTCGGCATGAATCCGGACGACATTACCATGATCCCCATTTACTGCGGAGTCTCCGGTGAAGACAAGGCCGGTCTGTGCTCCGGTACGGAGAACTGCCTCGCAGTGAACTGCAAGGTTTCCGAAGCCGCCCAGCAGGCAACCCTCGACTTCCTGAACTGGTGCGTCACTTCTGAGACGGGTCTCGCCACGCTCTGCAGCATCGGCGATATCCCCTTCAAGATGGCGCCTGCCTCTGCAAACGGATTTTCCAATGCCGGTGCGGAGCTCCTTGCCAACGGCAACTATGCCGTAACCTGGGCCTTCAACCATACTCCCAATGTGGACAGCTGGCGCGCTACCCTGGTGACCGCCCTGGCCGCCTATTCCGCAAATCAGTCTGACGCCAACTGGGAAGCTGTCAAAGAAGCCTTTGTGGACGGCTGGGCTTACGAGTACACCATGGAGAACGGCTGAATCTTTCACCATCATACTCCGTGAACCAATGAGCGG
>CAZBXX010000177.1:0-4165 GCA_964495965.1 uncultured Oscillospiraceae bacterium
CACCCCTTGATGTGTCGGCATCTTAACCCGTTGTGCATGGTATATTGACTTGCAGGCCGCCGGGGCCAAATTCCGGCATGCTGTACGGGCAGCTTACAGTCGATTGCAATTCCCACTTTGCGAAGAGACTAAAACCGACATCTGCACAGGTTATTTTAATGTGCAAATACCCGCCTGATTGAATCAGGCGGGATCTTTTTTGCTCTCTTATCTTTTATTCAGCTTGATGCAGCGCTATGCTGAATATATTGATAAGTAATCAGTGACCGTTGTCAGTAACAGCCGCTTAGTAAATCGAAATGGAAAACAGCTTGGGCTTCAGCTTGTATTTGACACCGGAAACCAGCCCCATGGCCGCAAACATGGCCACCATGGAGGACCCTCCGTAACTGAAGAAGGGGAGCGTAATACCGATAACGGGCGTAACGCCGAGGCACATGCCAATGTTGATGAAAGTCTGGAAAGCCACGGCAGAGCCTACCCCGATACACAGCAGCATGTCAAAAGTCCGCCCTGCTTTGAGGCCGACGCGGATAATATGGACCATGACAATCAGCAGCAGGATGATGACCGCGATACAGCCGATCATGCCCAGCTCTTCGCCCACACAGGAGAAGATAAAATCGGTATGTTTGCCGGTAAAAACCGTTGCACGGTGTTCGGCATCCACGCCGGTCAGCCGACCCGAGGCCAGCGTCAGCTTGCTCTGTGTGGTCTGCCAGGTGATGCCCCAGCCGTCCGGATCAATCGTAGGATCATAAGGGGCAATCAGACGCTTCTTCTGATAATCTTTCAGAAAATGCGTCCACAGGATCGGAATAGCCGCTGCCACGGCAGCGCCGCCAAGAGCAAACCAGTACAGGCGTACACCCAGGGCGAAGAACATGGAGAGGAAGATCAGCAGCAGAATGGAGGCACTGCCCAGGTCGGATGAAACCACGACAACAAGACCGAAGAGGACAACGAAATGCCCCACCATCTGCAGGACTGCCCAGAAGGAGTTGATGTCACCGTGCTCCTTCAGCCAGGTCATATGCTTGGCTGAGACAATGATGTATATTACCTTGATGATTTCAGAGGGCTGTATTCCAATGCCAGCGAAACGGATCCAGCTGTTGTTGCCGGTGCCGCTGTCAGAGCCGAAGAAAACCAGCGCCACCAGGAGCGCAATATTGATGCCGCAGAGAATCTTCCACTGTTCCGCCAGCAGGTCAGCATCAATAAACGTCAGAATCACGAAGGCGGCAAGCCCAAGAAACAGAGAAAAGACCTGAACCACCACGCACTTAACGGAGCTGTCAACCCAGCCGGAAGCTTCCATGGCAATGGTGGCAATGCGGACCATGTAGATCCCGAACAGAGAGCAGATGAGGCACATCACCAGCAGAAAAATATCGGCGCGTTCAAAAAACTGATGTGCGTACAGCTTAATCTTCTTGATGTGGCTTCACCCTCCTCTCCGGCTGACATGAGCTGTCTGAATGAACAGCACGTTATCCTAACACAGAAGGCAGTAATTTACAAGCCCGGAAGCACAGAGTTTACAATTTGTTTTGTCCGTGCGGCAGCGTTTGACAGATGCACGGAAAGGTGGTAAACTGAGCCAGAATTTAAGCTGTGAACGGGAAGGTTCCCTCATGCATCTGCATCTGCAAACCCATAACGAATCTGAAACCGAAGCCTTTGGCCGGGAGCTGGCATCCAGGCTGCCGGTGCCCTCCGTGCTCTGTCTGTACGGCGAACTCGGAGCCGGGAAAACAGCCTTTGTCCGTGGTCTGGCCGAAGGCCTTGGGATAGAAGCTACAGTCTCCAGCCCTACTTTTACCATTGTGAATGAATATCCCGGTTCACCGGAGCTGATTCATTTTGATATGTATCGCCTGCACTGTGCAGACGAGCTTTTTGACATTGGCTGGGAGGATTACCTTGCAAGGGATGCCATTCTGGCTGTGGAGTGGAGCGAAAATGTGGAAGAGGCCTTTGACGGTACGGAGATCGTCATCCGTTTTGAAGTTCTTCCGGAGACGGAGCGTTCCATTACCCTGGAGGGAGATCTGAAATGCTGATTCTTGCGTTTGAGTCTTCTGCGAAAGCGGCTTCCGCCGCCCTGTGTGAGGACGGAAGGCTGCTTGGGCAGACGGTGCTGTGCTGCGGCCTGACGCACAGCCGCACACTGCTGCCGATGGCTGAAGATCTGCTGAAGAATACCGGGACTGCCCTGACGGATGTGGACTGCTTTGCCGTTGCGCAGGGGCCAGGTTCTTTTACCGGGATCCGCATAGGGGTCAGTACGGTTAAGGGACTTTCCTGGGCAGCTGATAAGCCGTGCACAGGTGTTTCCACACTTGCCGCGATGGCCTGGAACGGCGTATCTGCCGGCGGGCTTGTGTGCGCGGTGATGGATGCGCGCCGGAACGAGGTTTACAATGCCCTGTTCCGGATTGCTGACGGCAGGCCGCAGCGCCTGTGCGAAGACCGTGCTGTTTCACTCACCTCGCTTGCCGGAGAACTTGCACCACTGAAGGATGCCGGCGAAGTGCCCTTCCTGGTGGGAGACGGGGCACAGCTGACAGCGGAATATCTGGAAAGCCGGGGGTTGCCCTTCCGCCTGGCACCGGAACCGCTGAGGAATCAGTCTGCCTGGGGGGTCGCCATGGAAGCGGCCGGCCTGACGCCGGTTTCGTCGCAGGAGCTTCTGCCGGTTTATCTGCGCCTTTCTCAGGCGGAACGGGAGAGGCAGGCAAGACTGACCAGGGGATGAACCGCAGACTTCCTGTCAACAAGTAAATACCCTGCTGCGGCCTCCGCAGCAGGCTACAGAAAAGGAGAATGAATCATGAGCAATGTATGCGTATTTGACCATCCACTGATTCAGCACAAACTTTCGATCCTCCGGGATAAAAACACCAGTGTCAAGGAATTCCGTGAAATCATTTCCGAAATTGCCATGCTGATGTGCTATGAAGCAACCAGAGATCTGCCGCTGGAGGACGTTGATGTTGAGACGCCTGTTGCCATGGCCAAATGCAGGCGGATTGCCGGCAAGAAACTGGCAGTGGTTCCGATTCTGCGCGCAGGACTTGGAATGGTGGACGGCATGGTCAGCATGATGCCCAACGTGAAGGTCGGGCATATCGGCCTGTTTCGTGATCCTGACACACTTGAGCCTGTAAAATATTACTTCAAGATGCCCCCAGACATCAGAGAGCGCGATGCGATTGTGGTGGACCCGATGCTTGCCACCGGCGGCAGCGCATCTGCGGCGATTACCTTTTTGAAAGAAGCTGGCGTCCGCCACATCAAGCTCATGAGCATCATCGGTGCGCCGGAAGGCGTCAAAAAGATGCAGGAGGATCACCCGGATGTTGACATCTTTGTCGCGGCGCTGGATGATCATCTCAACGACCACGGTTATATCGTTCCGGGCCTTGGCGATGCCGGCGACCGGATCTTTGGTACAAAGTAATCCCGGGTCCTGCCGTGTTGCAGCAGACAGGCTGCCGGCAAGGTTTCGGGTTGACGGCGAGGTAATGGCATTTGAGTAAAGGGAAAAGACTGGCAATCACGGCCCTGACGGTTCTCCTTCTGGGCATCGGGCTTGGCACGGCGTTCTTTCTGGTCTACCAGAACCGGGAGGCCAGGCTCGCTGATGCCGCCGCGGAAGAGGCTGCACTGGCAGCCGCGGCAGAAGCGGCCGTCACGCCGGAACCGACCCCGGAGCCTACACCTGTTCCGACGCCTACACCCACGCCTTATATTTCACCGATTGATTTCGAGGCGCTGTGGGCAGTGAACCCCGATGTCATCGGCTGGATTGACATCCAGGGAACCGATATTCAGTACCCCATCATGCAGCACCCGCTTTATGACGATTATTACCTGCACGCCACCTTTGAAGGACTGCAGGCTGAGTATCCCGGTTCCATTTACGTGAATCTGATAGAAGGCCGGAACTTTGACACCTTCAACACCGTGATCTACGGGCATAATATGGCGGACGGAAGCATGTTCGGGCAGCTGACAGGTTATTATGACCGGGACTATCTGGAGGCGCGCCGTAACATCGTGATCTATACGCCTACTGCGGAGCACCATTATCTTGTATGCGCGCATGTGGTGTATAACGACGACTATGTCACCAGAATCTATGACGATGACAACCTGG
>CAZBXX010000178.1:0-4113 GCA_964495965.1 uncultured Oscillospiraceae bacterium
GCTCCGACCGGGGCGGCGGCACGCTGATCCTGGACGGAGGTTCCTATACCTCCACCGGTTCCAACGGCTGCCCGGCGATCTATTCCACCGCGGACATCACCGTGCGGAACGCCGACTGTATCTCGGAAAACTCTCGGGCCGTCATCATTGAGGGCAAAAACAGCGTGACACTGGAAAACTGCACCCTGACCGGCAACGACCAGTCCACCAAGGAGGGCAGCGTCAGGGCCAACGTCCTGTTGTACCAAAGCGCGTCGGGCGATGCGAGCGTGGGCACCAGTGTGTTCTCCATGACCGGAGGCAGCATGACCTGCCGGAGCGGCGCGATGTTCTACTGCACGAACACAGCCAGCAGAGTCTATCTGACCGACGCGGAACTGATCCTCTCTGAGGACGGCACGCTCCTGATCGTCGCTGCCGGGCGCTGGGGCAAGGACGGACGCAACGGCGGCAACTGTGCCTTTGCAGCACAGGATCAAACACTGGAGGGAGATATCCTTGTGGATTCGATTTCCACGCTGGCTCTCGACCTCATGAACAGCAGCTACACCGGCGCGATCCGGGGCGAAGGCTCCGTTTCCGTCACGATGGATGCTGCCAGCACCTGGACGCTGACGGGCGACAGCTATATTACCTCACTCAGCGGTGATCTGAGCGGGCTGGATCTGAACGGCTATACCTTATATGTGAACGGCGTTGCCTATGCGGCCTGACCTCAAAGTGGGATCACAGAAATTGTTTTCTGCGACCCCACTTTTTCCTGTTCAGCCTCCGTATTCATAGGTGAAAAGGCAAAAAGCCAAAAACCAAGGAGGTTATGAATATGAAGAAAAAGATGTTAGCGGCGCTGATGGTCGCGGTCCTGGCGTTCTCGATGCTGGGTGCGACGGCCTTCGCGCAGCCGGACGTGAATCCCGGCCGGCAGGACGGAAAGCTGCTGATCACCGAACCGGGCAGCTATGTGCTGCAGGGCAAGCTGACAGGATGCGTAACTGTCGATCCCGGTCAGGGTGAGGTAGAGCTGATCCTCGACGGTGTGGATATCGACGGAAGCACCGGTGCTGGTATTGTAGCCCTCAGCGGCGACAGGCTGACGGTGACACTGCCCGAGGGCTCTGTCAACCGCGTGATCGACGGCGGTGCGGACGCACAGTTCGACGCTGCGATTTTTAGCCGCGTGGACACCGTATTTGAAGGAGACGGCGCGCTCTACGTGACCGGCAATTTCTGCAATGGCATCCGCGCTGAAAAGGCCGATCTGACCTTCAATGGCGGCAGCTACGCCATCAAAGCGCAGAGCTTCGGGATCAGTGCACGGAATCTCACGGTTAACGACGGTCATTTCAGCATTCAGGCTCCCGACAGCATCGACCCGGCGGCCAGGCTCGTAATGAACGGCGGATTCCTGGACGAGGTCGCACCCGTGGACCAGGCCCCTGCCGCTCCCGCGGAAAGCGCACAAAACACGGAAGCCGCGCCTGTCCAGGATGCACAGGCTCCCGCGATGCCTGACCCCAGTTCCGATGGCCGGCAGCCCCCGGAGATGCCCTCCGGCGGCTTCGACGGTCAGCAGGCTCCTGAGATGCCTTCTGATAATTTTGACGGCCAGCAGCCCCCGGAGATGCCCTCCGGCAGCTTCGGCGGTCAGCAGCCCCAGATGCCCGGTGAGATGCAGCAGCCCGGTGCGCAGGCCGCGCTAAGCTCCGCGGATTCCGCCACAGATGTGGTGTCCGGCACCATGACCAACTCCGCCGTCTCTTTGGAAGCGGACTATGCCAACGCGACCTATATCACCGTGACTGACGACGACAGCCAGGTCACCATCAAGTCCTCCGGTACTTATGTGGTCACCGGCAGCAGCTCTGACGGCAATATTACCGTCAAAAAGGGCACCACCGGCGTGGTCCTCGTGCTGGACGATCTGGATCTGACCAGCACCACTGGCGCGACTGTCTCCGTCAACAAGGAGGCCGAGGTCAAGATCATTATCTCCGGCACGGTCACGCTCACCGACAACGAGAATCCCGATGACGAGAACTCCGCGGACGAAGCGGTAGCCGATGCTTTCGACGGCGCGGCGCTGAAGGCCAAGGCCAATTCTCAGGTCGTCGTTACCGGCGACGGCACGCTGATCATCCATGGCAACGCCAAGAACGGCGTCAAGGCCGGGGATGATTCCAGCCTGCTCTTCGACGGTGTGACCGTCAACATCGACGCGGTCAACGATGGCATCAACGGCAACTACGACGTGAGCCTGCTCAGTGGCAGCTTTACCATCGCGGCGGGCGACGACGCTATCCACGCCGATCATATCCTCTCCATCGGCAACACCGACGGCACAGGCCCGACCATCCGCGTGACCGAGTCCAACGAGGGTCTGGAGGGCACGGTCGTCAACATCTACGGCGGCGATCTCTCCATCGTCTCCTCCGATGACGCCATCAATGCGGCCAATGGCGACGGCCTGTACGAGGGCGTACTGGACTACTCCTTCAACATGATGGGCGGTCGTCTCGTCATCAATAGCCAGGGCGACGGCATCGACTCCAACGGCAACGTGAATCTGATCGGCGGCGGCGCGGCGATCCACAGTGCTGCCCAGGGCGGCGAGGCCGGGATCGACTACGACGGGCAGCTTTACGTCGGCCCAGACTTCCAGCTCAACAACCAGAGCGGCGCGGAAGGCCCCGAGGGCATGGGCGGTATGTTCGGTGAAATGGGTGCACAGATGCCCGGCGAAATGGGCGGGCAGATGCCTGGTCAGATGGGCGGCGAACAGGGCGGCCCTGGCATGAACGACGGCCAGCAGCCCGGCGGGAACCTGCCCGGCAGACCCTGAAGCGGCGTTCAGGTAATTTTAAGGTTCTATCGTTAAAGTGGGATCGTAGACAAAGCGACCCCACTTTTTCTTACCTCATTTTCGTATTCCTGAGTGAAAGAGAGATCGGGCCGCATAGATCAAGGTGGTGACCCGAAATGACCGAAGCAATGAACCAACTGGCAATGGCTGCCGCATCCGATGAGCGGAAGCGGGAAGAGCTGATCCGCGGCCATGAACAAACGATCCTGCGCACGGCCTCATCGGCCTGCCACAGGTATGTGAATAAGAGCGACGATGAGTGGTCGATAGCGCTGTGCGCCTTCTCTAAAGCGGTGGATGTTTATTCGGCTGAGAAGGGCGATTTTCTTCCCTTCGCCCAGATGCTCATCAAGCGGGATCTGATCGACTACTACCGTTCACAGAAGAATACGCTCCGGGAAGTGACCGTTGCACCGCATATTCTGGAGGGCGGCGGCGAGCCGGAGGAGGACACCGAAGGAGTGTATCTGGCTGTTGTCAAGAGCAGCCGGGAGGCAAGCGACCACAGCCTTCGGGATGAGATCCTGGCAGCGAATGAGCTTCTATCCGCCTACGGCTTCCGTTTCTTCGATCTGACAGAGTGCTCCCCGCAGCAGGATAAGACGCGGAAGGAATGTGCCGTGGCGATTCGCTTCATGCTGACGGATTCCGCCCTGTTCGCTGCTCTGGAGAAGACCCGCAAGCTTCCGATTAAAGCACTGGCAGCAGTTTCAGGAGTGAGTCGAAAAACGCTGGATCGCTACCGGAAGTATATCATCATGGCCGTCCTGATCCTGGACGGTGACTACCCGCAGCTTGCGGAATATTTGAAGTTTGTAAAGGAGGCGCAGGCATGAACGCCGTGATCGTGGAACTCCGCAAAAAGCAGGCGGCAGCTCTGGATGAGTCCGGACGTGTCGTGCATATCCCCAACGCGAATTATGAGATCGGCCAGACGATCGAGCTCCATGAGGTCAAGACCGTCCGTACGCCGACGATGCTCAAGCGTCTCAGCACCGGTGTGGCCGCCGCAGTTCTCGTCGCCATGATCGGAACAGGCACCGCTTATGCCATGCCCTATGGCACTGTTACGTTAGACGGTGACACTTCCATCGAATACACCATCAACTGCTTCGACTATGTACTGGACGTCAAAGGGACAAACGAAAACGGCGAAGCGCTGCTTGCGGAGATGGATACAAGGAAGCTCCGTCATCACCGGATCGACAGTGCCGTTGCGGCGACAATGGAGCGCATGGAGTATCCTGCCTCTG
>CAZBXX010000179.1:0-4097 GCA_964495965.1 uncultured Oscillospiraceae bacterium
ACCCGCTGTTGATCACCGGCGACCCGGAGCATTCCTTCCCGCCGTCCCTGAAGCTGGTGCCGGATATTGCGGACCGCGTCATGGACATCCGCACCCCCGGCAACGACGTGCGGAAGATGATGGCCAAAGCGGAGACGGAAGTTCTGCGCGCCATCGCGGACATGGCGGGCTGCAGTGAGGCGGAGCTCCTGCGCGAGCACAAGCTGCGCCGCAGCCGGCGCTTTGCCGCCCGTGTGGGCGCGGGTGCCGCCGCCTTCGCCGCGGTCGCGCTGGTCTCCCTGGGCCTCATGAATCTGGCGCAGCGCTACCGCGACACCGCGCAGCAGCGCGAGCAGGCCTCCATGCGTATCCTGAATGAGCTGACCTACTCTCTCCCGGACCACCTGACCAACGTGCCGGGCGCTTACGGGCGCATCGCCGGCATCCTGGAGCAGAACACCGAGGACATTAACGCCATCCTGCGTCTGTCCACCGACAGGGCCGCCGCCGAGACCGAAGTTGCCGCCAACTACGAAAAGCTCGCCAATGCCAGCGCCGTGCTGGGCACCTACGACAGGGCGCTCACCGCGCAGGAAACCGCCATCCTGAGTTATGAGGAGCTGGTGCGGCAGAACGCCGAGGGCAGCGGAGAGAAGCTCGCCTCGGCATACAACAACCTCGGTAACCTCTACAACGCATCAGGCCGTTATGATGAGGCGGCTGCCGCCTTCGAGAACGCGATCCGCCTGCAGACCGAGTCCGGCGGGGAAAATCTGCAGCTTGCCCGCATGTACCTGAACGCCGGTGCCAACGCTGCAAACACCGGTGACGAGGCGACCGCCACCCGGTACTTCGACAGCTGCATCTCGCTGCTGCCCTCGCCGGAGGGTGCCGATGAACTGGAGAACGCCGCCAAGGTGCATCAGAACTACGGTGTCATCCTTTACCGGCAAAGCAAATACGCTGCTGCTGAGGAGCACCTGCGCACTGCATGTGCGCTGTATGAGGAACTGCTTGCGCTGGTCGATTCCCTGCAGAACCGGGCGCAGGCTGTCCAGTGCCTGAGCACGCTTGCCACCGTCCTCACGGACGAGGGGAACTTTGCCGAGGCCGAGCAGGTCTACGCGAGCGCCATTGCAAGTGCCGAGGTCCTTGCCCGTGATGGGGAAAACATCGCCTACCAGCGCAACCTGGCGGAACTCTGCAACAACCGGGCCATCGCCTTCAACATGCACGGGGACTACAGCTCCGCTGACGCCATGTACACCCGTGCCGCCGGTATCTACGGGAAGATCTCCGGCAAAACCGGCGCTGTGTCCGACCGGGTCATGACGGCCCAGACCCTGATGAACCTGGGCGAAAACGCCTTCAAGCTGCGGGAGGATTCTCGCTCGAAGGAGTGCTTTGAAGAAGGCCTCAGCCTTTACGAGTCGGTGCTCCCGAACCTGAGCAGCTACGACCGGGCGCAGTACCTGGCCTGGCTCTCGTACTACCGGCTCATCCACCCGCGGGATTACCAGGGCGCCTTTGACGCCGCGTATGAAGCGTACCGGCTCCAGCCGGATAACGTGCTCGTCAACATGAACCTTGGCTATGCCTGCCTCTATAACGGCTACACCGAGGATGCGAAAGCGCTGCTCGGGGCGGTGGGCGCCCTCGGCGGCGGTCAGGTCGAAATGATGCGGCGCGACTTTGAAGCCCAGCAGGCCGCCGGGATGGAAAACGAACACATCCCCGAACTGCTGGAACTGCTTGACGGACTGGCCCAATCAGTCTGACGATTGTGAGGTTTTACTATGAAAGCCTGGATGAATAAACTCGGCGGGGTGCTGCTGGCATCGCTCCTGACCGTGATGCTGAACGGGAAGGCCTATGCCAATGACGAAGTTCCGTCTGAACCTCCCGCAACGGAGATCAGCGAGCCTGCCGCGGCTCCGGTGTCCGAACCGGCGGCGCCGGTTGAGGCTCCCGTCGCATCCGAGAGCGCACCGGTTGCGGCTCCCGTTGCGGAATCCCAGGTAGCATCTCCCGTAGTTGAGGTTGCTCCGGAAACTTCTGCTGCCGCTCCAACTGTTACGGAGTCTGCTCCGGAAGCCCCTGCTGCCGCTGCAGAGTCTGTTTCGGAGCCTGTAGCTGATGCGGTCACGGAAGCGCCGGAGGCTGTTGAGACTGAGTCACCCGCAGCAGCTGCTGACGCTGCACCGGCGGTTGAGGTCACAGGTTCCACTGACGGGATTCCCGAAGCCGGGGCTGTGAGTCTCACGGAGAACACTCCCGCTCCTGAAACGGAAACACTGTCACCGGCGGAGAATGTCACAGAACCTTTGATGCTCAAAACTGTTATGCCGGCACCTGTGGCAACGGAAGCCGCTCCCGCTGTTTCTGAAGAGCCGGGCGCGCTCGAGGCTGTTGTGCCCCTCCGGAAGACTGCTGCCGTGTCCCTGAATGCCGTCACGGCTACCGAGCCGGTTCCCGCTGCGGAAGACCCAGCGGAAGACCCTGCGGAACCGGCTGCGCTTCCTGATCTTGCAACCGCTCTCCGTACCGCACCGCTGGCAAAAAGTTCGGAATCTGCAGGCTCTGAAGCTCCTGCCCAGATTTTGAGCAGGCTGAATGACGGTACCTATGTCATGGTGAACTACCAGGACAGCAGCGCCGCTATTTCCACCGACAACCCGGTTCTCACTGTTCTGGCCGCTGGTCTGAATAGAATCGCATCCCTTTCCAGCGGCGGCAGCATCAACATCGGCGGCACCGGCATCCTTCTGGTGGATTCGCTCCAGTACGGCAGCGGCGGCAGCCTGAACCTGATGCCGAACACGGAACAGTACGGTGAGGATGTATCCCAGGCCGGCAGCGTGGCGGTTTTCTGCAAACAGGAAGGCACGGAGAAGGATTATGTCTTTGTCAACGGCACGGTTCCCGGCCGCCTGGACGAAGCCTACACCGTTGAGGGCTGCAACCTCATTCTGCCGAGTGGTGCGAACCTGATCCTCAGTTCCATCGGCCAGGCTACTGACAGAGAAACCGGCGAGGTGATCTATTACTCCGGCACGGTTTCCGGTGATGTAACGGATAGCAGCAAATACGACTATGCCGATGAAACCGCAGCCAGCCTGACCATTGGGGAAGGCGCCTCCCTGATCGTGGATGCCGGCGCGATGGTGGAGAGTGTTTCAACTCCGAAGTTATCTTTGGATACCGCCTACTCCTTGCCGATTGTTCCGTCCCTGAAAGTAACAGACAACGGGAACCTCACCGTCAACGGCAGTCTCAGCAGTGGCTTTCTTGATATCGGCGCGGACGCCTCGCTGAAAGGAAACGGCGATGTCTCAGCGGAGCGGATGGAGATCCGTTCACCCTCCTGCCTGAGCGGCAGCAAAGTCACACTTCACTCGCATGACTGCACCGTCTATGGCAGCGGTACCATCGATACCCTGAAGCTGAGCGATTCCGAGGTTTTCCTGAACAGCGGAGAGGGCAGTGTTACTGTTAACAATGTTGTCAGTTCCAGCGCTTCCGGCAGTCAGAGTGTGCTGGTTACCGGTAACAGCATGACGCTGAAGAATATCAGCATTACGGGGAATCTCCAGCTTCTTACGTCATACGGATACGGCCAGTCCTCGGCTGTGAGCACGCTTCAGGGTCCGGTATCCGGCGGCGGAACGCTGCGTCTCGGCTCCGGGATCTATCAGCTGCTCAGCGGTTTCTCCTGCTCTTCACTGGATACGGACTACCATGTGATTGTCTACGATTATGCCAAATTCGGCTCCGCTGCACTCACTGCACCACTTCTGGCGAATCCTTCAGCAGTGGCGGCAAATATGCCGCCGAAGGTGACGCAGACGGTTGGCGGGGAATCGGTCTCCTACTATCAGGTTCCCATGATCATGGTATCTGCCTCGCAAAACGACAGCGGGAATGCGGGCGTCTGGATTGACATTGATAATATTGAGTCGCTTGATCCGCTTCTTATCCCGGTGGGGAAAACAGGCACTTACCTGGCTGCATTCCATCAGGCCAGGAAAAACGAGAATGGTGGTAAAGACCCGGGGCTTCTGTATGAGCTGCAGTATCTTGAGGATGGTTCCTTCCGCACAGTTTTCTTTACGGATCCG
>CAZBXX010000180.1:0-4066 GCA_964495965.1 uncultured Oscillospiraceae bacterium
ATGCCGGTGCCGCCAACTGGACCAAGTATGCCCGCGACCTCGCTGCCGCGGGCTACTACAACGGAAACAAGAATGGATATGCCTGGTGTGATGTGTTTGTGGACTGGTGTTTTTTCAAAGCCTACGGCGCGGTCGAAGGCCAGCGAATCCAGTGCCAGACCGGTCCACTCGGGGCTGGGTGCATTTTCTCCGCGCAGTACTATCAGCAGAAGGGCCGGTATGATCGTAATCCCAAGGTCGGCGATCAGGTCTTCTTCCAGAGCGGCGGCGAGATCGGGCACACTGGCATTGTGGTCGAGGTTACCGACTCCACCATCGTGGCGGTCGAGGGCAACAGTTCCGATCAGGTGAAGAAAAACACTTACAGCCGGAGCAACGGGTATATTGCCGGATATGGCCATCCGCTGTACGGCGAGGCAGATTCGACGCCAGTAACGCCTGCTCCGGTCGAAGAGACTCCCGTGAGCGTCACCTGCGAGGTCGACCTGCCGCTCCTCAAGAATGGGGATGAAGGCAGTGTGGTGAAAAACGCGCAGGTGCTGCTCATCGACAAAGGCTACTACTGCGGTGGGCGACGCTTTCTCGGGCGGGAGACCGCTGATGGAGAATTCGGCCCGACAACTGAAAAGTCTGTGAAGAGCTTCCAGAGCCTGAAGAAACTGACGGCAGACGGTAAGGTCGGATCAGAAACATGGAAAGCGCTGCTAAGCGAATAAGCAATAACAATATGGCCGGAACTGCACCTGAGCTTGGTGTGGTTCCGGCCTTTTTTTATTTTGTGAGTTCCCAGCTAATATCCAGCAGTTCTTCAAAAGTTACCCGATCAACGGTCTCCAGAATCATACTGACCCAGTTTGTTTTGTTCATGTGATACGCGGGTAGGATTCCAACCTTCCCCAGATAAGA
The DNA here is from genome assembly GCA_964495965.1 of uncultured Oscillospiraceae bacterium. Lineage (GTDB taxonomy): Bacteria > Bacillota > Clostridia > Oscillospirales > Oscillospiraceae > Limivicinus. The sequence continues at coordinate 907 of CAZBXX010000180.1, forward strand.
GCCTTGAAGCAGCGGTCCCGTCTTTACATTAAGGATAGCAGTAGCTCCGCTGCCCTCCAGTCCGAGGCGCTTCCGATCAACCTCCATATACAGAGCAAACCATTTTTTGTTATTGCCATGCCTGAAAACACAGTCTACCTGATCATCTTCCCAAGGATACTCAGGATCGGCAATGAAGCGGTTTGCAATATAATCAAACAGTTCCGGCTTCGTCATCGTTGTTCTCCTCGGTATCACCCAGCACAGTTCTCCATATCTCCTTTATCAGTTCAGGCGTCTTTTCTTTTTCTTCTTCCATAATCAGTCTCCCTCTCGATGGATGTGACGGCTGCTATCATACAGGAAAAACCCTTTATTTGCAAGCCAGCAATCATCTTTCCGTCGGCATTATAAAATCGGCCGATTTGCAGGCATGGGAAGGCAGAACGAACACACGATGGGAGGACTGCCTTATGACGACAGACGAGAAAAACAGGATTGTGAGCATGCGCAGGGATGGGCGCAGCCTAACTGATATTGCTGATGCACTCGGCCTTTCGAGAAATACGGTGAAGAGCTTTTGCCGCAGGAATGGCCTGACCGTAGACATGCCGGAGTTGATCATCACAGACGAGCCGTGCGAAAAGCCCTGCCAGTTTTGCGGACAACCGGTGATGCAGAGCCCCGGCCGGCGTGAGAAAAAGTTCTGCTCGGACACTTGCCGTACGAAATTCTGGAATGCTCATATCGGAAAGATCAAGCGCGATGCCATGCAGGAGTATCGCTGCCCGGCCTGCGGCGGCACCTTCTACGCCTACGACAACCGGCACAGGAAATACTGCTCTCACGAATGCTACATCGAGGCCCGGTTCGGAGGTGCAGCATGCAACTGACGGCGGAAGAGTTTGAAAGGGAAAAACGCTATCAGGGGCTCATATATTTCCTGAAGCGCATGCTCCGTGATGGCCTGATTTCTGATAACGAATATAGACAAATAAGCGCGGAGTATGCCCGCACATTTTCTCCGAAAACAGGCGTCCTTCTGGCCAGAATTGACTTGCAATGTGCTCCGTAAAGAGTGATGAATAGGGCTGGAAAGGAGGCGAAAACGCTTGAAAATCCGCAAGATTGAGGCTGATCGGCCGCTTCTCATACCGAGAAAAAAGGTGGCAGCCTACGCCCGCGTTTCGATGGAATCCGAGAAGCTGGCGCACTCGCTTTCGGCCCAGGTCAGCTACTACAGCGAGCTGATCCAGAGCAATCCGGAATGGGAGTATGTGGGCGTTTATGCCGACAGCTTCATCTCCGGCACCGGGACGGCAAGGCGTGCAGAACTGCAGCGCCTGCTCGATGATTGCGAAGGCGGCCGCGTGGACATTGTGCTCACCAAGTCGATCAGCCGCTTTGCCCGCAACACTGTGGACCTTCTGAACATCGTTCGTCACCTGAAAACGCTTGGGATCAGCGTTCGCTTCGAGAAGGAGAACATCGATTCCCTGACGGCTGACGGAGAGCTCATGCTTTCCATCCTCGCAGGCTTTGCCGAAGAAGAGAGCAAGTCGGTCTCCAGCAATATCAAGTGGGCGGTGCAGAAGAAATTCGAGCGCGGTGAACAATGGCACACAGCTGCTTTCGGGTACCGCTGGAACGGTGAAACCTTTATTGTGCAGGAAGACGAGGCGGCGGTGGTGCGCAGGATCTATGATGACTTCCTCGCCGACGTGCCGATCAGGCAGATTCAGAGATGGGCTAAAGAAAATGGTGCTCCGCGCATGAGCTGTCCCGGCATCACATATATGCTCCAGAATGAAGTGTACAAGGGTGACGTGATTCTGCAAAAGTTTTACACGCCCAATCCGCTCGACCATAACAGCAAGCGCAATGAGGGTGAACTCCCGGCCTACTATGTAGAAAACAATCATGAGCCGATCGTCTCCCGCGAGACCTGGCAGGCCGTGCAGGACAAGATCCGCGAGGCTCGGGAGTACAACCCGACGGTGCACCGCATCGTGAAGCCCAGCTGCTTTTCCGGGAAGATCGTTTGCTGCCGCTGCGGGTACAACTACGTGAAGAACCTTACCAAGACCAACCGCGTGGATGGGCTGGTAGAAAGTTGGGTCTGCATGGGTAAGATCAAGCACAAGAAGGCGTTCTGCCCATCCCTCAGCATCCGGGGCGATCGGCTCCGGCAAGCGGCCGCGCAGGCAATGGGAATGGATGAGTTCGACGACCGGGCCTTCACTGAGCAGGTCGAGAAAATTGTCACTACCGAGAGCGAGGCACTTGAGTTCCATTTCTTCGACGGACGCGTGAAGGAAGTGCCGATCCTGCTTTTCCGGTCAAACCATAACACTTTGGGCGCGAACCTGCCGTTTCCCGGCTATAACTGGACAAGCGCCGGTTATGTGCCAAAGCAGGATGAAGTGCCGATGGTCCGGATGGTGTATGAGCTATACGCCGACGGCCTGAAGATCGAGCGCATCCGCGAAGCGGTTGAGGCAGCCGGATACAGCAGCTTCCGGGGTAAAGTATCGCATCGGTTCATCACGCGGATGCTCGATGACGAGCGATACTCCGGGCGGCGGACGGTCAACGGAGAGATCATTGAAAACGACCACGAGGCCATCATCGACCCGGAGCTTTTTGCCCGGGTGCAGGAACTGCGGACAATCTCATGGAAAAAGCAGGCTCGACGGCTTGCGACAAACAGAGCAAAATGGGAGGAAGCACATGGCAAGAACAGTAACGATCCTGCCGCCGACGATCAGCCGTGAGACGTCGGCTCCGATTGGCAGCAAGGCAAAACGCAAGGTGGCGGCTTACGCCCGTGTCAGCACAGACCATGAGGAGCAGCAGAGCTCTTACGAGGCCCAGGTGGACTACTACACAAAATACATCCAGGGCCGCGACGATTGGGAGTTTGCGGGGATATTTAGCGACGAAGGAGTCACCGGCACCTGCATGGCCAAGCGGGAAGGCTTCAACGCTATGGTCGAGGCCGCGCTGGCCGGGCGCATTGACCTGATTCTCACCAAGAGCGTCAGCCGCTTCGCTCGGAACACTGTCGACAGCCTGACTACCATCCGGAAGCTGAAGGAGCACGGCACCGAGGTCTATTTTGAAAAAGAGTCGATCTGGACCTTTGACTCTAAGGGCGAAATGCTCCTGACCATCCTCAGCA
>CAZBXX010000181.1:0-4045 GCA_964495965.1 uncultured Oscillospiraceae bacterium
GGCAATTCCTGAATTTCCTTCTCCCGTGTGTCGCTGGTCTTCTTGAAGATCCTGCCAGCCAGCCGGCTATCCAGCCTGCGATTAAGGTTGAACACCTTTCCCAGCGCATCAAAGCTCCCCATAAAACATTCATAGACATCCTGCTGGATATCCTCGATCGGCGGCTTGTCAGGCACTACGGCGTACCAGGCAAAGATCAGGATCGGGTCGTAGATGCTGACGGTGATCTTCGCACTGCCGAGCGCCGGCTCATCCTCCAGAAACTCGCAGTATTTCAGCTGTGCCTTTTCCCAAAGGCCCTCTGCGGTCTCGTCGTCATAGTACCTGTGCAGGAGCTTCTGGACACACTTCTTCGCGTTTTTCGTGTAAAGGACATGTTTGCTTAGGTCGATCGGAAGATCTTTTTCTTTCATAGCCTGTTTCCTCCGTATTTCTTGGTGTCAATAAAGCTTCTGATCTCCTGTACCATGAGTTCAGGGTGCGCCATGATCTCCCCGTGACCGAAACCGGGGAAGGGGTGATCCATAAGGTTTGGCCATGTGCGTTTCAGCTTTTGCAGGGCTTTCTTCATGTTTGGCTCTTTCGCTCCATACCATACAGCGACTCGGGCGGAAGGATCCGGGTGGAATCCGTCGATCGTTTCGTACAGGCGCAGCGCCTCATCCATCGCATTTTTCAATGTGTCAAGGGAGATGTACAGCGGCACATTCTTAAACTGCGCCAGCAGTTTCTCGTCGTCTGTACGCGTATAGAGTTTTAGAAGAAGTGGCAGTTTCTTCCGCGTCTGTATGCTGTACAGAAGCCTGTGCTGGTTTCTCGGAATGATTGTTTTCATCACACCGTTCATGACTCCAAGGCTCATATACTGCGGTCCGCTCAGGATCATAGCGTTGACGCGGACGCTCTGTCTGTGGAACAGCATCCCCGCCGTGGCGCAGCCGAAGGACTCTCCGAACACCAGATCAATCGCTCCGTCCACATGCTCGCGGATATAGTCCTCCAGCTTCTCTGCAGAGGCTTCCGCAGTGGTGAAAGTCGTCTCTCCGGTACCGTCATAGCCATCTGTGCTGACAGCGATCACATGAAAATCCTTATCAAGCAGCGGGATCACGTTCTCAAACTGCTTCCAGCACATCATGTTGCCCGGAATAAGGACGATCTTTCGCTTGTTTTCTTTTCCGAATTCCTGTACTTCCATTGTTCACGCCCCGGTATCATTTCTCAAATCAAAACGCCTTTATTTCCGCCAGTCCCTGCTGATCAGAAGTCCGTTTTCTTTCCGCTCCGTCGGGTATTTCTTCAGCTGGTCGCTGTCCATACTGACAAACCAATTGTCGCAGCGGTCGTCTCCATTCGATACAGTGCACGGGCGGATCAGGCCACCGTGGATCATGTCAATCCCCGGAAAATCCCAGTTGCACATTGCCGGCATCAGAAACTCATATCCATGCTTTACTGCGAAGTTGTAGATGGGGCATCCGACAAGAGCGACCTGAATGCCTTCATCAAGCCCATCGGTATCCATCTCGATGCGCCATCCGTCTTCCCAGCGGCCGACGTCCAGCTCGCAGTTCACCTTTGTTCCGATACGCCGGATCACAGCCCTGGCAATCCGTAGGAACCCCTTACTGTCTACGGTAAGGAAGTGCGGCAGCTTCTTCGCCGGAACATCCTTTCCGAAAATGACGCCGCTCGACTCGTAGAATTCTTCCACCGTTTCCTTTTCCGGGAGCATCTCCCAGTAAGCAAAGGCAGCAATGGCGTCATAGAGCTGCCAGATCATCAGATTGTGCTTGCCGCCGCAATACGGGAGGTCAGCAAGAAACTCCTCGTATTTTCTGTCGATCCGCTCCATCAGAATAGCGCATTCTTCCTCGCTGTACTTCCGGGCAAGGCACTTTCGGATGCCTTTTTCGGCGGTTTTCGAATAGCCCAAATGCTTTTTATAATCGATAGAAAGATTGCTCATTCGGTTTTTTCCTCAACCGTAGTGCTTGTTTTCTGTATCGAACTCTTATGCACTGCGTCTACTTCTTCGATAAAACGCTCCGTATTTTCGCCGATCAGCCCGCCGTGGCCCATATCGGGAAAGATCTTGTGCGAAAACGGATAGCCCTGTGTCTTCAAATCATCGAGGCCTGCAGACAGCTTTTTATCCACCGTTCCCTTGATCCCATACCAAATGTGCATATCGGTGTTTTTGAACACGCCGTAATTTGTCTTCTTGCCGATCAGGCAGCGGTCCTGATTCTTCCAGCTCTTCCAGGTGGCTTTCGTATACAGGATCCGGTCGGCCTCTTCGATGCTGCGGCCTGTGATCTTTGCGAGAAAGCGTTTGCGCAGCTTCCCGGCCCTGCCCATGACGACAAAGAAAAGCCCGGTGAAGAAGAACAGGTAGACCTCTTTGAGCGCCTCACTTTTAATATCCGGGTAGTCCCGCAGCGACATGCCGTCCGCGATGGTTGTGGTGATGCGCAGCCGGTCATCCTCCAGAATCTGCATCAGCGTCCGGCAGCCGTAGGACAGTCCATAGAGGATATCTACCCTGCCGCCGTAGTTTTGGAGGATGTAGTCCTCCAATGCCCTCGCCTCATAGGCGATCGACTGAAACTCTGTCTCCGGCTCGGAGGGGTTGAAGCCGTCGTAGGCCAGCAAAATCACGTGGTATTTCTCCGCGATCTTCTCAGCCGTCGGCATCACGCCGAGATAGCTTGTTCCTCCGCCATGAAGAAGAACCATCAATTCCTTGTTTTCCTGACCGAATTCAAAAAACTTCATTTCCTCACCCCAACACCGACGCAATACCCGCTACAATCAGTCCCGCTATCGGGCAGACGAGAAAGGTCCAGCCAAGAGCGTGTTCCGGGATCGCCAGCTTCTTAAGCCATTCCTTTCGTTCCCAGGCTTTGCAGTGCTCCGCGCCTTTGATCCTGTCACTGATTTTTCCGGGCAGCCAGCAGTCGAGAATCAGGAAATCGCTGACGCTCACAAAGGTCATCTCTACATAACCGGTCCAGAACAGCGGCCAGAAACCTTCTGTTCCCGCAAGATGCGCACTGACCGCCCAGTAAAGGAACAAAACAAGATACAAGCCGTACAAAAACAGCTTCATTTTCTTCACGTCTTTTTGATTCACATACGGTGCAGCAGCTTCCTTGATTTCCTTTGGAAACATGACGCTGTATTCCTGTGGCCAGAGGGTGAACCCTACCAGCACAACAGCGTTGAACAGCGCCGACATGGCAATTCCATCCAGAATGATCCTGGGCCAGTTCATATGTTCACGCTCCTTACAGCTTTCTCACATAAAAGTCGCAGCGATCCGCGCCGGTACCAAGCGTCCCGCTCCTTCTGAATTCCAATCCCGGGAGATTTCCATAGGTCCGATTATCGTTTTCGCAGAAGATTCTGCAAAGCTCCGGGCAGTCAAGCTCTGTAAAGTACCGACTGTAGGGACACGCGACGATATCCATGCGGTATTCGCCCCTTTTCTTTGGGTAGAACACGTTCTTGAATCCGCTGTCAGGGCCGAACATCTTCTTTGTCAGAGGATCCCAGATCCTGATGAACAAATCTTTCATCCCCGGCAGCTTCATCAGCGCCGCGATTTTTCTTCCGGCGCCCGTTGTTTTCCTGATGGCTGCATCTTCGATCACGGCATACGCCGTTTTTTCGTCCAAAGCTTCCTTCAGGGTCAGGTAGATAGCAGCGGAAGGAAAAATATATGTGTCTGTGTGGGTATGCTCGCCCTTCGGGATTTCGGCATACTTCTTCAAGATCTCATCAAGCCTGCGCTCCGCTTTTTCCCACAGAGCATCGCTTTCTCTCTTTGGTATCCTGGCATCCAGCTCGTTCTTGATGAACTGCTTGCTCTTCATGATCTGTGCCGCTGTTTTCATCTGCTGCCCCTCACTATACAGATTCCTCCGATTCAGCCCTGGTAATCCGGACATCGCGCTGTGTCGATGATACGAAAATCACAGCAGGGCGCTCCGTTGCCGATGGTTCCTGTCCTGGCCCATTTCAGGTTCTTGTGCAGATGACC
>CAZBXX010000182.1:0-4006 GCA_964495965.1 uncultured Oscillospiraceae bacterium
GGATATCGAGCCGAACGTGCCGGACAAGGAGAAGGTCATGGAGGACTTCAAGCGCCTGTCAGACGTCGTGGGCGTGGACTCCATGGGCTGGCGCTGTGACCCCATCCTCATCACCGATCGCTATCCGGTGGAGCGGCATATCGCGGACTTCGAGCACATGGCGAAAACGCTCTCCGGCTATACCGAAAGCTGCGTGATCTCCTTCATCGACCTGTATCAGAAGGTCAGGCGGAACTTTCCGGAGGCGCGGGAGGTACACAAAGAAGACCGCATCGCCCTCGGCAAGGCCTTCGCCGAGATCGGCAGGACCTGCGGCATGACCATCCGGGCCTGTGCAGAGGGTACGGAGCTGGCGCCCTTTGGCGTCAACTGCGAGGGCTGCATGACGGTCGGCACCTTTGAGAAGGCGCTGCATGGCAAGCTGAAGGTGCCCAAGCGCAAAAACCAGCGGGGCGGGCAATGCGCCTGCGTGCTGGGGACGGACATCGGCGCCTACGATACCTGCGGCCACCTCTGCCGCTACTGCTACGCCAACACGGACGCCAATCAGGTGCGGCGCAATCTGCGCGCCCACGACCCCGCTTCGCCTTTCCTTCTGGGCGGACCGATGCCGGGAGATCAGATCCACGAGGCCAGGCAGGAGAGCTGGCGTGTGGATCAGCTCAGCATGGAGCTGTGACAGGCCACAGTTGCAAAAAGGGCTCCTGACCCTGGCGGAACGAAAAAGCAGAAAGAGCGCACGATAAGACAGCATGAACCCCACCCGGCAGTGTTCGGATGGGGTTCATGCTTATCTTGTGCGCTAATAAAGCAGCGACTGATAGATCCGCAGATTTTCGTCTCCATGGACGCAGAAGACAACTTTCTCAATTCGGCTGTGCTTCAAATACTCTCTCACGGTCGAGACGGCGATCCGGGCGGCCTTGTCCTTCGGGAAGCGGAACACGCCCGTGGAGATACAGCAGAACGCCAGACTTTTCAGCCCATTCTCTTCCGCCAGCGCGAGACAGGAACGGTAGCAGGAGGCGAGCAGTTCCCGGTCGCAGTCGGTCAACGGCCCGTCGATGATCGGGCCGACGGTGTGCAGCACGTGCCCGGCCGGGAGATTGTAGCCCCCGGTGAGCTTGGCCTGGCCGGTGGGCTCCTCGTGTCCCTGCGCGCGCATGATCGCGGCGCATTCCTCGCGGAGCTGGAGCCCCGCGGCGGAGTGGATCACGTTGTCGATGCAGTTGTGTCCCGGCCGGAAGCAGCCCAGCAGCGCGGAATTGGCGGCGTTCACGATGGCGTCCGCGTCCAGCCGCGTGATATCGCCCTGCCAGAGGACGAGCCGTTCATCCCCGGGGACGGGCGGCAGCTCCGCCACGTGGACGACGCCCTTTTCCTCCCGCTCCCGGCTCAGCAGCTCGTCCTGCGCACGGAGGAAGGTTTCGGGCAGCGCCCTCGGCTGCCGCACATTCATCAGGCAGCGCAGGAAATAGCGCCGGCTCTCCCAATCCCGCGGGACGCGTGTTGCCTCCCGGCGATACTGCGGCATCTCGTCCAGCAGCGCCTCCGTCAGGAATTGAAGCCGCTCTGTGTCTTTCATTTCTCGATCACATCCACGATTTCCCCGATGAACATGGTGTGGGGCGGCACACGGGTGTAGATCCAGTCGGCCACCTCCTGCGGCACCTGTTCTTTTTCAAACTGATGGGAATAGAGCTTTTTGCAGACGAAGCTCAGCTCCGCCTGCTTGAAATCCACGCCGTGTGCGACGGCGACCGGCGTGAGCTGCGTCAGAGCCACCTTATCCCCGTCCCGGCCGGAGCGGCTTCCGAGAACGCCCAGGTCCTGCCGATACTTCTCCGGGAAGAAGCTGACGGTGAAATAGTCGTTCTTTTCCAAAAAGCTGTGCGTATAGCGCGCCGGGGAGACGTAGACCGTCAGGATCGGCTTGCCCTTGTGCGGCGGGCCCCAGATCGTGCCCATGCTGCCCCAGGCGATGGTCATGGTGTTGTAGTCGTCGATCCCTCCCGCCGTGACCAGCGCCCAGCGGTCGTTGAACAGGCGAAAGACGTCATAGCTTTTATCCATAAAGTCCAAGGTATCAACCTCCTTTTCATTCGTATTATACCCGTGTTCCGCCCGCTCGTAAAGTACGCGCAAAAAGGTGACGGTCAAGCGGACAGATAAACCTGTTTTCGCCCCTCGCCCGTCAGAGCGGGCGTTCAGAAGAGCGTTTTGAAGGGTAACCCGATTTGGGCATCCGGCTGGCAGGGTTGGAACGGAAAAATGACGCTGATCATCCACAAGGGGTATAGATCAGCGTCCTTGTTTATTTTTCGATCCAAGCCTGAAGCTCCGCTTCGGAGATCCCGGCGCTCAAGCGGGTAGAGGGAAGAAAGGTCCCCGTCCCGGCCTGCTCGCCCAGCGTTTCACCGGTGCGTCCGGCGCCGCTGCTGCCGGAGGTGCAGAAGGGGACGACCGTGATCCCGGTGAAGTCGTGACTCTCGACAAAGGTGCTCAGGATGCGAGGGGCCTGTCCCCACCAGATGGGATAGCCGAGATACACGGTGGTATAGCCGTCAAGGGAGATTTCATTTGCGATCTCCGGACGGGCGTCCGGCGTGTTCTGCTCCACCGTAGCGCGGGTCGAGCGGTCGTTGTAATTCAGATCCTCCGCCGTGTAGGGCTGTGCGGGAACAATCTCGGCCAGATCTGCGCCTGTGAGGGCGGCGATCCGCTCCGCTGCGCCCCGGGTGGTGCCTGTGGCGGAGAAATACACCACCAGGACAGTGTTCTGCTTTTCTGCTTCAGATGTTTCTTCTGCAATCTCAGCTTGCGGGGCACTTTCCGTTTCCTGTTCAGGGATCGGGGCCTCAGTCTGTACTTGTTCCGGCGCTTCGGTAGGTGCAGGCTCAGACGCCGTCCGGGTGGGCGTGCCGCCGCAGCCCGCGCAGGAAAACGCGAGAGTCAGCAGCAGACAAATGGCAGTCAGTTTTTTCATCAATTTTGCTCCCGTTTTATTTATGCTTGTTTCGTCCCCAGAAGGTGTTGTAGCGGTCGGGCTTCCACCCGGGCTTAACGTCCTTGACAGCCTCTGAAGCCGTAATGACAGCGTCGTCATGGTCGATATCAATGAGTGTGTAACGGTCGTGACCCATACCGAGCTCCTTCATATAACTCAGCTGCCGCAGACCGTGACAGCTCTCCACCCGTTCCACCAGCTCCCTGCCGCCGCCTTCGGGCAGGTTGTAGATCAGATCCATGCAGGCGTTGTCCGCCGCCAGGATGTCCAGCGATGCAACGATCCCGATGTCCGGGGTAACGACCGGTTCCGCGTAAGGGCCGGCACAGTCGCAGTCGACGGACATGTTGCGCATGGTGTTGATATAACAGACATGAGGCGCAAAGAAGTCGATGGTCGCTTTGGTGCTTTCACTGATACGTTCCATCAGTTCTTCTTCCGAGATGCTCCACATATCGCCGTCGGGGTAAGTGTGGATCTCCTTCTTGCCGACCCTTCCGTCAGCACAGCCGATGCCGATGTTCTTGTTGCTTCCCCCAAAGCCGCCCATCATATGGCCCTTGAAGTGCGTGAGCACCAGCAGCGAATCGTAGTTGAGCATGCTCTTGCCTACATGCATTTCCTTAAACCACTTGCCGCCCTTGACCGGAAGCGCGGCCACGCCCTCGCTGTCCGTGATGTCTACGGGGCAGAAGGTCCAGCCGTTACACTCCAGCGTTTTGCGGTGGGCTTCGGTGGTATAACGACTTCCCTCGTAGTAAGTGTTGGTCTCAATGATCGTTGCGTCGGGCAGACGGCTCTCGATCAGTTCCTTCACCCACGGGCGCGGGATAATGTTCGGCCCTTCGGCCTCGCCTGTGTGCAGCTTGATTGCCACCTTGCCGGTCAGCACGGAGCAGACCCGGTCATAGATCTTTTTCAGCCCTTCTTCCGACTGATCACGGGTAAAGAACACAACGGAACTCTCGCCCGTGCGCTCTTCAAAGGGGACGTACTTGT
>CAZBXX010000183.1:0-3995 GCA_964495965.1 uncultured Oscillospiraceae bacterium
CGGCTGTTGCGGCGGCTTTCTCATTGCGGAAGTTGTAAAACACGGAATAAACGGAAGGAGAATTGTAATTCAGGCCGCTGCCGATGCTGCCGGTCTGGTCCCAGTACAGGGTGATGGTTTCCCAGAAGGGGCGTCCGAAGCACACCGCCGGCAGTACCAGGAGCAGATAAGTGGCGGGAAATGCCAGCAGGTGCTTCCACGAAATGCGTCCCGTCATCAGGAACGCGGCATAAACGGGGAGAATAAAGACGGCCTGCAGCTTAAAGCCGAAAGAAACGCATGCCAGCACCACCGAAAGCCACGGCCGGCCCTCCAGTGCACACCAGATCCCCAGCAGGAGCGGAGCAACGTACAGACTGTCGCATTGACCCCAGACTGCGCTGTTGAGATAGACGGTTGGAAGAAAGAGGGTCACGAAAAACGCGCTCAGCAGACGGGGCCGGCTCCTGGTGAAGCGGCTGCACAGCAGCATCACCGCCCAGGCCAGCAGAACATCGGACAGAGTGCTGAGCAGTTTGATGAGATAAAGATCGTCAAACGGCAGCACAGAGAAGAATGCCAGGAAGTACAGATAGGGGATATTATAATTGCCGACGGAATAACGGAGGGCGCGGAAGTTCCCATGCTGCCGAAAAAACTCCACCCAGCGGGAAAGAAAATTGATATAGTCCAGCGTCCGGTAATCCAGCATGGCAGCGCGCAGGCCCATGGCCAGCAGCATCAGCACAGCTGCAATGACAAAAGTCAGCCGTTTTTTCAGCAGGCCGGACCGGGAAAGCAGGTAAAGCCCCAGTATGCCTTCTGTAAGCAGGATGAGAACAGCAAAAACAAAATCCATGAAAACCTCAGACCGAAAGGAAGCAGTACGAATACAAAAGGCGGGAGCGAAAAACTCCCGCCGTTCATTCAAAAAAAGCTTGACAACAGCAAGGCCCAAATGCTACAATACCTTGCTCATTATGCAAAGGACAGAAGACCCTTCTGTCCCATTCTGAAAACAGTATAGCATGATCGGCAAGTAAAATCAACGCAGGGACGGGAATTTCTTACAACTCATCCCCGCGTCCGCAGATAAGGAGAGTATGCCAATGCCAACTGATGTTCTCTACGGGAAGACCCTGCGCAAGAGTTTTGCCCGCACACCGGAAATCATGGACATGCCGAATCTGCTGGAGATTCAGAAGAGTTCCTATGAATGGTTTCTGAATACCGGCCTGAAGGAAGTGTTCCAGGATGTGGATGCCGTACCGGACTATTCCGGCAATCTGGAACGGAGCTTCATCGATTCTTCCATGAATGATGAGCCGAAGTATTCCGAAGAGGAATGCAAGGCCCGCGATGCCACCTACGCGCGCCCGCTGAAGGTCCGCGTCCGCCTGCGCAACAAGGAGACGGATGAGATTAAGGAGCAGGAAATCTTCATGGGCGATTTCCCGGTTATGACAAAGGGCGGCACCTTTATCATCAACGGCGCCGAGCGTGTCATTGTCTCCCAGATTGTCCGTTCCCCCGGCGTTTACTTCGGCCGTGATGTGGACAAGTCCATGCTTAGCATTTATACCACCACGGTGATCCCGTATCACGGCGCGTGGCTGGAGTATGAGACTGACGGCAACGACATGTTCAATGTCCGCATTGACAAAAACCGCAAGCTCCCCATTACCTGGTTCCTGCGGGCGATGGGCGCCTATAACGAGAACAATCCCTCCACCTGGCTCAGCTGCGTGGCTGAAAAGGAAGTGGGCGCGGTTACCAATGAGCGCCTGCGCGAGATTTACGGTGAGGATGAGCGCATCCTGTCCACCATCGACAAGGACACCGCCCGGGACCGGGATGAGTGCCTGATTGAAATCTACCGCAAGCTGCGTCCGGGCGACCCCCCCACGGTGGAATCGGCCGAAACCCTGCTGGAAGGTCTCTTCTATGACCGGCGCCGCTATGAGCTCTCCAAAGTCGGCCGCTACAAGTTCAACAAGAAGCTGGCCCTGTATCCGCGTATTGTCGGGTATGAACTGGCCTGCATGGTCTCCGATCCCGCCACCGGTGAGATCCTTGCCGAGGAAGGCGAAGTGCTGACACGCGAAAAGGCCAGACTGATCGATGAGGCCGGAGTGGTGATGCTGGACCTCATGGTCGACGGCAAAAAGGTCCGCATTTTCTCCAACGGCATGGTTGACATGGCCCACTATGTTCCCTTCGATCCGAAGGAGCTTGACGTGAAGGAAAAGGTGCGCGGCATCCTGCTGCGGGAACTGATGGAGCAGTACGAGGGCGACGCCCTGAAGGACGCCATCCGCCAGCACATGGATGAACTGGTGCCCAAGCACATTATTGCGGACGACATTTTCGCTTCCGTCAACTATCTCAACTGCCTGGCTTACGGCATCGGCGAACCGGACGACATCGACCACCTGGGCAACCGTCGCGTCCGCTGCGTGGGCGAGCTGCTGCAGAACCAGTTCCGTATCGGCTTTGCCCGTATGGAGCGCGTCATCCGCGAGCGCATGACCCTGCAGGATCTCGACATTGTCACCCCGCAGAGTCTTATCAACATCCGGCCGGTGACGGCGGCGATCAAGGAATTCTTCGGTTCCTCCCCGCTGAGCCAGTTTATGGACCAGACAAACCCGCTTTCGGAGCTCACACACAAGCGCCGTATGTCGGCTCTGGGTCCCGGCGGTCTCTCCCGTGAACGCGCAAGCTTTGACGTTCGTGACGTTCACTATAGCCACTACGGCCGCCTCTGCCCCATTGAGACGCCGGAAGGTCCGAACATCGGCCTGATTAACTATCTGGCCTCCTATGCCCGCGCCAATGAATACGGCTTCCTGGTGACGCCCTACCGCCGTGTGGAGAAGGGCACCTGCCGTCTGACCGATGAGATCACCTATATGACAGCGGATCAGGAAGACCAGTATATTGTTGCCCAGGCCTCGGAGCCTGTGGATGAAAACGGCTGCCTGACGAATAAGCGTATTACCTGCCGCCACCGCAACGACACCATCGAAGTGAACCGGGAGGACGTGGACTACATCGACGTCAGCCCCAAGATGATGGTCTCCATCGCAACGGCGATGATTCCTTTCCTGGAAAATGACGATGCCAACCGCGCCCTGATGGGCGCCAACATGCAGCGCCAGGCGGTTCCGCTTCTTACGACCCAGGCGCCGATTGTGGCCACCGGCATTGAGCACAAGTGCGCCATTGACTCCGGCGTCTGCGTACTGGCGGAAGATGACGGCGCTGTTACCCGCGTGGATGCCACCCACATCGGGATGCGCTATGACAGCCTGGGCACCCGGGAGTACAAGCTCATCAAGTTCGCCCGTTCCAACCAGGGCACCTGCATCAACCAGCGGCCGATTGTCGCCGTCGGCGACCGGGTTCTGAAAGGAGATGTACTGGCGGACGGCCCCAGCACCTCCGAAGGCGAGATCTCTCTGGGCAAGAACATCCTGGTCGGCTACATGAACTGGGAAGGCTACAACTACGAAGACGCCATCCTGCTCAACGAGCGCCTGGTGATGGAAGACGTGTTTACCTCCATCCATGTCGAGGAGTATGAATGCGATTCCCGTGACACCAAGCTCGGGCCGGAAGAAATCACAAGGGATATTCCGGGTGTCGGCGACGATGCGCTGAAGTATCTGGATGAACGCGGCATCATTATGATCGGCGCCGAAGTTACTGCCGGCGACATTCTGGTCGGCAAGGTCACCCCGAAGGGTGAGACCGACCTGACGGCGGAAGAGCGCCTGCTGCGCGCCATCTTCGGTGAAAAAGCCCGCGAAGTCCGCGACACCTCGCTGAAGGTGCCTCACGGTGAAAGCGGTATCATTGTGGACGTCAAGGTTTTCACCCGGGAAGCCGGAGACGAGATGAACCCGGGCGTCAATCAGGTTGTGCGCGTCTACATCGCACAGAAGCGCAAAATCTCCGATGTCGACAAGATGGCCGGCCGCCACGTCAACAAGGGTGATGTCTCCCGCATTCTT
>CAZBXX010000184.1:0-3979 GCA_964495965.1 uncultured Oscillospiraceae bacterium
CAGATTGGCGTTTTTAGTTGAGCTCGAAATGGTCATTTCTGCCGGGCGCTAACAATATCCTTCACGCAGAAACTGATTTCCTCTTTGCTCATGGTGGTCATTCTTTTTCTCCCTCGTTTTACCAGTCGTCATCCACCATGGCGGAAAGGCCCTCCGCCTCATCCACCCAGGTGGGGTCGTATTTTGTCCTGCCCATGTTGGGGCCGCAGGCAGGGCAGGTGCCTGCGGGCCTTTTTGCGGTTGCGCCGCAGGCGGAGCAGATGTAATCCCTCATAAAACTGACGTATTCTTTCCTACGGGCTCAACTTCCAGGCGGAAGAGAGGGAGAAGACGGTGGACTCCGCGGTTCAATCCGCTTTTCTGAAAGGAAACACAAAGGAACATAAGCAGGACGTCCTGCCATTTATCAAGGATCCAAACAAGCTTGCTGTGTGGAGCCAGGATTTCTTCGATCAGATTACAGAGAATCTGACTGGCGTATAAAGTACACAACTTTGGATTTTTCAATTGACGTGCGACTAATTCATGTAAAAATGTTACCCCATCTGTTGCCTGCATGACTGCTGTCCAAAAATCATTCAACTTGATTTGAAAAGCATATTGACAGGGAGAAGAATGAATGCTATTTTATAATTACCAAATGGTCAATATTAACCATCGGGTAATTAAAAAGGAGGCATATCCATGTCCGACAAACAGACCGCCGCCATGCTCGACAAGAAGCTGGATGAAAAGACCGCGCACACCATGTTCATCTGCGGCATCGTCATGGTCATCGCCGTGCTGATCCACGACGGCGACCATATCCGCCAGGCGCTCAACTGGGGGTACCACATCCCGCTTGCGATCTGGGCGCTGAATCTCACTGTGTACATTTTCCCTGTTATCACCATCTTCCTGGCAAAGTCCCGCCGCATGTCCGCAACGCTGGTCGGCGCGATCGGCGGCATCTTCACCCCGGCATCCTTCCTGGGCCTGCACCTTTTCGGGTCGGCCACGGGCTTGTGGGGCGTATGGAACTTTTCCTATTTCGAACTGATGAAGGGTGTTACCTGGCAGGGCAACTACTACCAGGGAGTGGACTGGCTGAGCTGGGTGCTGCTGTTCCACATGGTGCCCTGCTGTGTGCCCTGCGCCGTGATCGGCTTCAGGCTCTGGAGCCGTCTGAAGAAGGAAGCGAAGCTTGGATAATCCCGGGAGTGTCGTTCTCGGCTGCGGCTGCGAGGTAACAGGGGATGAGGCGGAAGAACTCAAACAGCGTTTCCGCCTGCTTCGGCTGCTGATCGTCTCAACCGCACTGAGCATGCCGCTGCTCTGGGATCTGCCTCCACGCTTTCAGTTTGTGCTGGCAACGGCGCTGCAGTTCGGGCCAGGGCTCTACTTTATCCGCAATGCGGTCCGGGGGCTGAAAGACCGCAGCCTGGGCATGGATCTGCTCGTGGCGCTGTCCACAACGGCGATCTACACTTACAGCACCGTCGTCGCTTTTACCGCAACGGAGAACATCAAGCTCTACTATCTCTGTGACGGCGTGCTGATCTCGCTGCTGCTGTTCGGGCGCTATCTGGAATCGGTGGCGATCTATCAGAGCGGTGAAGCGGTTCGCAGCCTGCTGCGCCTGCAGCCCAGGGCCGCGATCGTGCTGCGGGACGGGATCGAGGCCGAAATCGATGCTGCGGACATCGTCTCCGGCGATACGGTCCTGCTCCGTCCCGGCGAGCGTATTCCCGCCGACGGCAGGGTGGTTGAAGGAAACTGCCTTGTGGATGAATCCCTGCTGACCGGCGAGAGCGTCCCCGTGGAAAAACGGCCCGGCGACAGCATCACCGGCGGCACGCTCAACCGCGAGGGCAGGGTCGTTTACAGGGCAACCTCTGTCGGTGGGAATTCGACGCTGCAGCAGATGGCGGCCTTTGTGCGCCGCGCACTGAGCGAAAAGGCCCCGGTACAGCGCTTCGCGGACAGGATTGCGTCTGTTTTTGTTCCGTCCGTGATCGCAGTGGCCGCACTGATCTTTGCGCTCTGGTTCTTCCTGCTCGCTCCCGGAGACTGGGGAAAAGCGGTCTCGACCGTCTGCGGCGTGCTGGTGATTGCCTGTCCCTGCGCGCTTGGCCTTGCTACGCCGGCGGCGTTGATGACGGCCTCCGGCCGGGCGGCGGAACTGGGCATCCTCTTCAAAGGCGCTTCCGCCATTGAAAAGGCCTGGAGCGTGGACATGGTCGTCTTCGACAAGACCGGCACGCTGACCGAAGGCCGCGTGGAGCCGGGCGTCAGCGATCCGCTCCGTGAAGACGCGAAAAGCGCCGTGGAGGCCTGCAGGGCTCTCGGCCTGGAGGTCTGGATGATCTCCGGCGACAGGGAGGAAACTGCGCGGCGCATTGCGGGGGAGTGCGGGATCGAACATGTTCTCTTTGAGGTCAAACCCGGGGAGAAGGCCGCCCAGATCACGCGTCTGAAAAGCGAGGGCCGCCGTGTCGCCATGGTGGGCGACGGGATCAACGACGCCCCGGCCATGGCAGCGGCGGATCTGGCAATCGCCATGGGTACGGGAACCGACGTCGCCATTGAGTGTGCCGACGCGGTGCTGCCCGGCGGGCGCATCGGGCGGGTGCCGCAGGCATTGCGCCTCACCCGTGCCGCCAGACGGACGGTGCGGCAGAACCTTGCATGGGCGCTGTTCTACAACCTGATCTGTATCCCTGCTGCGGTCTGCGGGATCGTCAATCCCTCAATCGCCGCAGCGGCCATGACGCTCTCGTCCAACGGCATTCTGCTGCACTCGCTGCGGCTGAACAAAGAAGAGGCATCGGATGAAAACGGAAAGCTGTGACATCAGAATCCGCGGCATGATCTGCCGCAGCTGCACCGATGAGGTTGCCGGAATGCTGCTGGGCAGCAAGGGCGTCGTCAACGCAAGGGTCAGCTACCGCAAGGCGCAGGCCACGGTCAGCTATGACCCCTCACTGACCTCTCCGGAGGAACTGGAGAACCGCATCAAGGCTCTCGGCTATGAGACCGGTGAGCGCAGCCGCGCGGAGCGGCTGCTGGACATGGGATGCGCCGTGCTGACAATCCTGTTTGTATGGCTTCTGTTCCACTGGGGAGGGGCCTCGCCGGAGATCGGCGGCGCCAGCTTCGGCGCGCTGTTCCTGGTTGGCTTCTCAACCAGCCCGCATTGCCTCGGCATGTGCGGCGGCATCCTGCTTTCCGCATGCCATGGGCGGGAGAGCAGAAGAACGCAGCTCGGCGCTGCACTCGGCTATAACGGCGGGCGTATGGTTTCCTACACGGCATTGGGTGCGGCATTCGGCGCATTGGGCACGGTGCTGCGCTATACGCTCAGCATAAAGTCCATGCTCTTTACCATGCTGGGCCTGATTGTGGCGCTCCTGGGCCTGAATATGTGGGGGCTGCTGCCCGCACTGCCGTCTCTCCCGGGAGAACAGGCTGCGTTCTGCCGTCTGCCGGAAAGGTTCCGGCGGCAGACGCCGCTGCTTGTCGGCCTGCTGACCGGCTTCATGCCCTGCGGCGCACTCTACGCCGCCTGGCTCTGCGCCATGTCAGGCGGCAGTGCGGGAAAAGGCGCTTTGCTGATGCTGGCCTTCGCACTGGGCACTGTTCCGCTGATGCTGCTCTTTGCCTCGCTGGGTGCGCTGCTGCCGCGCGGCTGGACGAAGTACCTGCGCAAGCTCGGCGCGGTGCTGGTCACCTCTATGGGCCTGAAAATGCTGCTCAGCGGTCTCTTGCTTTTGCGGGGATAATTCGCTATACTTCTTGCGAAAGCGGGGGATTGTTATGCCGTTGATTGTTGATAAGGAAGCTGTCCGGATGGAGATCATGATGGCCTTTGAGCGCTGCATCGAAAAAAAGCCCATGACCAAGATCACCCTGCGGGACATTGCGGAGGAAGCCGGGATGTCTCATCCGAAGCTCCTGCACTATTTTGAGAACCGGGACGATCTGGTCGTGAGCTATCTGC
>CAZBXX010000185.1:0-3979 GCA_964495965.1 uncultured Oscillospiraceae bacterium
GTACTCTTGCGTGACGCTTCATGCGCTGTGCGCGCGTATCAGGTCTTTTAATCATTCAGGCACACCTCACTTTACTTGGCACCGGTCTTGCCTTCTTTGCGGCGGACAACTTCGTAATCGTACTTGATGCCCTTACCCTTGTAGGGTTCGGGAGGTCTCTTTCCGCGAACTTCCGCTGCAAACTGGCCGACTTTCTGCTTGTCAATCCCTTTAATGACAATGTGGTTGGCATCGGGAACGTCAATCTGGATATCCTCAGTCTCGGGGACGATAACCTGATGGGAAAAGCCCAGGTTCATAACCAGATTCTTGCCTTCCTTGGCGGCGCGGTAACCGACGCCGTTGATCTCCAGCTTCTTCTCGAAGCCATGGGTTACGCCGACAACCATGTTGTCAACCAGGGTGCGGGTGAGGCCGTGGAGAGAACGGCTGGCCTTGCTGTCATCGGGACGGGTGACGTGAAGCACACCTGCATCGACTTCAATCTTCATCTGGGGGACCAGGTCGCGCTCCAGCGTGCCCTTGGGCCCTTTGACGGTGATGTGATTGTGCTCGTCAACTTTGACTTCGACCCCTGCGGGGACGGTAATGGGAGCTCTACCAATACGAGACATCTTCAGGCCCTCCTTACCAGACAAACGCAAGGACTTCGCCGCCGACATGCTCTTTGCGAGCTTGCTTGTCGGTCATGACGCCCTTGGAGGTCGAAATGATGGCAATACCGAGACCCTTCAGGACTCTGGGCAGCTCATCAGCGCCGGCGTACACACGCAGACCGGGCTTGGAGACGCGGCGGAGACCCTGGATGGCCTTTTCCTTGCCTGGGAGATACTTCAGGGTAATGCGGATGACGCCCTGCGTGCCGTCATCAAGAACCTGATAGCTCTTGATGTAGCCTTCATTCAGAAGAATTTCCGCAATGGACTTCTTCATCTTGGAAGCAGGGACATCGACGGTTTCATGCTTGGCGGTGCCGGCATTGCGGATCCGGGTCAGCATGTCTGCAATGGGATCGGTGATTTGCATGGTTTATCCTCCATTATTCAGAGTTACCGCGGGGAGGCGAACCTCCCCTGGCGGTCAGTTCACTGAGGTTCCGAATCAATGCTTGATTGAATGCGGCCTTTCAGAGAACAATCAACAAATTAGAAGCTTGCTTTGCGGACGCCGGGGATCTGACCCTTGTAGGCGAGCTCGCGGAAGCAGATACGGCAGATGCCGTAGTTGCGCAGATAGGCATGCGGACGGCCGCAGATCTTGCAGCGGTTGTACTTGCGGGTCGAGAACTTGGCCTCGCGCTGCTGCTTGAGAATCATCGATTTCTTAGCCATAATTGCGGTCCTCCTTAGCTGACGAACGGGGCACCCATGAGCCGCAGGAGCTCGCGGGCCTCTTCATCGGTCTTCGCGGTGGTGGTGATGGCAATGTTCATGCCGCGGAGCTTCTCGATCTTGTCATACTCGATCTCGGGGAAGATGATCTGCTCCTTAAGGCCAAGGCTGTAGTTGCCGCGGCCGTCGAAAGCATCGGCGGAGATGCCGCGGAAGTCACGCACACGGGGCAGTGCCACATTGAGGAGCCTGTCGAGGAACTCCCACATGCGGTCCTGGCGGAGGGTGACCTTGACGCCGACCTTCATGCCTTCACGCAGCTTGAAGTTTGCAACCGACTTGCGGGCCGTGGTGGCAACCGCATGCTGGCCGGTAATGGCGGAAATGTCCTTGATTACCGCTTCGAGCGCCTTGGCATTGTCCTTGCAGTCGCCGCAGCCGACGGAGACGACAATCTTGTCGATCTTCGGGATCTGCATGACGGACTTGTACTGGAACTTCTCCATCAGAGCGGGAGCAACTTCCTTGACGTACTTTTCTTTCATTCTGGTCATGTTTCAGTTCTCCTTTCGCTCAGACTTCGGCGCCGCACTTCTTGCAGACGCGGGACTTCTTCCCGGCCTCGACCTTGTAGCCGACGCGGGTGGCCTTGCCGCACTTGGGGCAGACCAGCTGGACCTTGGAGACGTAGATGGGGGTCTCGACCTTGATGATGCCGCCCTCTTCGCCCTGCTTGCGGGGCTTCTGATGCTTGGTGGCAACATTCACGCCTTCGACCACAACCTTGCCGCCCTTCGGGTCAGCAATGAGCACCTTGCCCTGCTTGCCCTTGTCCTTACCGGCAAGAACAACAACTTTATCGTCTTTTTTAATCTTCATCGTTGTGTTCCTCCATCAGATCACTTCGGGAGCCAGGGACAGGATCTTCATGTATTCCTTATCACGAAGCTCACGGGCAACAGGTCCAAAGATACGGGTGCCGCGGGGATTCTTATCGCCGGTGTTGATGAGAACAGCCGCGTTCTCATCAAAGCGGACATAGGTGCCGTCAGCGCGGCGGACAGGCTTCACGGTGCGGACCACAACGGCCTTCACAACGTCACCCTTCTTCACCGCACCGCCGGGGGCCGCCTTGCGGACCGAGCAGACGATCACATCGCCGATGCTGGCATACTTGCGCTTGGAGCCGCCCAGGACACGGATGCATTTGAGTTCCTTGGCGCCGGTATTGTCGGCAACCTTCAGAAATGTTTCCTGCTGAATCATACTGTTGCCTCCTTACTTCGCCTTCTCAACAATTTCGACCACGCGCCAGCGCTTGTCCCTGGACAGGGGGCGGGTCTCCATCACGCGGACAATATCGCCGACACCGCATTCGTTGTTTTCGTCATGGGCCTTCAGGCGATAGGTACGGCCGATGATCTTTTTGTAGGTTTTGTGCGCGACGCGATCCTCAACAATGACAACCACAGTCTTGTCCATTTTGTCAGACACAACCTTGCCGACGCGGACCTTACGGGAAGTAGTTCTTTCAGTATTCATGTGTCGTTACCTCCTCAGTTCTGCTTCTCGCGCAGCACGGTCTTTACCCGTGCAATGTCACGGCGGGTTGCGGAAATCCTGGTGGGATTGTCCAGATGATTGGTGGCGTGCTGCATGCGGAGCATGAAAAGGTCCTTCTTCAGGTCGATGAGCTGCTTTTCGAGCTCTTCGACAGACTTGGAACGGATATCACTTACCTTCATCAGTCTTCACCGCCATTCTCAGTCTCTTCCGCTTTGGCGACAATCTTGGTCTTAATCGGAAGCTTGTGGCTTGCCAGACGGAGCGCTTCACGGGCGACCTCTTCCGAGACGCCGGCAATTTCAAACATCACTCTGCCGGGCTTGACAACTGCGACCCAGTATTCCGGGGCGCCTTTACCGGAACCCATACGGGTTTCCGCCGGCTTCGCCGTAACAGGCTTGTCCGGGAAGATCTTAATCCAGACCTGACCGCCGCGCTTGGTGTAACGCGTCATGGCGATACGGGCTGCTTCAATCTGGTTGGAAGTAATCCAGCCGGGCTCCTGTGCGGAGAGGCCGAATTCACCGTAAGTTACCTGGTTGCCGCGGGTGGCTTTGCCCTTCATGCGGCCACGCTGAACTCTGCGGTATTTCACACGTTTGGGCATTAACATCAGTTATTGCCTCCTTCCCTGGCGGGCTGTGCCGGACGCGGGCCGCGGTTGAAGCTGCCCTGGCCGGCTGGCCGGTTGCCGTAAGCCGGACGGCGATCGCCGCCCTGATTCGGAGCCTGGCCGTCACGGTTGAAGCCGCGGTTGTCACGGTTGTAACCGCCCTGACGGCGGTCTCCGCGGCGGTCGTCACGGCGACGGCGCTCACCCTGCGGCTTGGAGAGGTCCATGGTGCGCGGGGTGGTGCGCAGAGTCTGGGAAAGGACTTCGCCTTTGTAGATCCAGACCTTGACACCGATGCGGCCGTAGGTGGTGTTCGCCTCGGCGAAGCCGTAATCAATGTCGGCGCGGATGGTCTGCAGGGGGATGGTACCCTCATGGTAGCACTCGCTGCGGGCAATTTCGGCACCGCCCAGGCGGCCGCCGCACTTGACCTTGATGCCGCGGGCGCCCATGCGCATGGCGCGGCCCA
>CAZBXX010000186.1:0-3886 GCA_964495965.1 uncultured Oscillospiraceae bacterium
GCATCGCGGCGGAGGTGCTGACCGTACCGCAGCCCTCCATCGGGAAAATGATCTTCGATTCCAAGCTCTATCTGGAGACCACATCCCTCTTTGCCTGGACGACCGCCGTCATCCTCATCAGCCTGGTGATTGAGAAACTGCTGCTCCGTCTGATCCGTCAGGGCGGGCGAAAGGACGGTGCGTGATGCTGGAATGCCGTGAGATCAGCCTGCGCTTCGGGGAAATACAGGTGCTTTCCGACTGCGGGCTCCGTCTTGCCCCCGGAGAGCGCATTGCCCTGATGGGCCCCTCCGGCTGCGGGAAAACCAGCCTGCTGCGGGTGCTGCTCGGCCTGCAGAAGCCGGGCCGCGGCAGCGTGAGGCTGACGGCAGAACGAATTGGCGTTGTGTTTCAGGAGCCGCGCCTGCTCCCCTGGCGAACCGCCGCCGAGAACGTCAACCTGGTGCTCTCCGACCGGCCGGAAACACTGGCCGAGGCGGAGGACTGGCTGAACCGGCTGGAGCTGAAAGACGCCGCCGGACTGTATCCGCCGGAGCTCTCAGGCGGCATGCAGCAGCGGACCGCCATCGCGCGGGCGCTGGCGGTCCGGCCGGAGCTGCTGGTTCTGGACGAGCCCTCCCGCGGTCTGGACCCCGCACTCAGGGAACGGGTGCTCCGGCTCATCCGGGAGGACCTTCCGGGCAGGGCACTGCTGCTGGCCACCCACAGCGAAGAAGAAGCGGAGACTCTCGGATGCGAGATTCTCCGCTATCGGGACGGGAAATTCCTATAAACTGTATAACAGAACGGTTAGCCCTGCTGCGTCTCCTCCACCACGGCGGCGACAACCGGATTCCCCTGACGGGAATCCAGCAGCACCCAGAGAACCGGCTGTACCTCCACCCGGCCTTCCGCCGCGCTGTACCATGCGGCGGAAGGCCGCACTCTTGCTGCGGTAAAGCCTTCATCCGGCCGCAGAAGTTCCCGGACGTCGGTATCCAGATACTGAAAGCCGTAATTGAGGGCGGAGCCGTCATCGGTAAGTTCCGCACGGACACGCGTATCCAGTTCGCCGCCGGGTTCCAGATAGGGTTCCAGCTGCATATTGGCGAAAAAGGAGGTCATAATTCCGGCATGGGCGGTCATCCAGGTGTTGAGGAAGCTGTGAAGATATGTGTTCAGGCTTTCCGCCTCGGCGGAGTCCACCGCAGGGAAAAACGCCGCCGGATTCTGCAGCATGCTCAGCTTCTCCAGCGCCTCGGCATAGGAGCCGGCCTGAAGGCGCGTACGCACCAGACTCACCGTGGCGGTTTCAGCCCGGTCGGCGGCATCCCGGTAGGCGCCGAGGGCCGTAAAGGCCATGGCCGCAGCTTCAAAGTCATCCTGCCGCAGCAGCGCTTCCGCATCGAGGTAGGCCTGCTGCAGAGCGGCCTCGGCACGGGCAGACGCGTCACGAACATCGGGAATCTCCGCAAAATGAGCGGCGGCTTCTGCCAGGCTGCCACCGGCTTCCAGGACAGCGGCCTCGCAGTACTTCTGAAGGCCGGCGCTGTCCCGCCAGCCACTCAGGGCGGCGAAGGCCGAGGCGGCGGCTTCGTAACGTCCCTGCTCCATCCAGTCAGCAGCGCCGGAATAGAGCAGCTCACGGCAGGCTTCCGCCCGCACATCACTGTCCCGGAACAGAGGAAACTCGCTGAAACGGGTGCAGGCTTCCAGACAGGCTTCCGCTGCCCCGTCGCCATCACCGGAAGCAAGCGCAGCCTGCGCGCGGGCATCCAGCCGGCACGCCTGCGTGTAACGGACCATCAGCGTGCTGTCCTGAAAATCCCCAAGGCCCTGAAAGCCGGCTTCCGCAGTGTCAAAGTTTCCGGCTTCCAGCGCCTGAAATGCCATGGCGTAGTGCAGCAGCCGGACGGCTTCCGGCGTGCTGCCTGCCTTTTCAAAGGCAGAGACCGCAGCGGAATAGTCTTCTTCCGTCAGGGCCTGCTGTCCGGCCTGCAGGTTCCGGTCCGCACCGCCTGCGCAGCCGCTGAGCGTCAGGGCCGCCAGCAGAGCAAACAGCAGAACGGAACAAAGAGCGTTTTTCTTCATGCTACGGCACCCCCTCACCTGCGAATCAGGAACGCGTTGGGCAGATAGCGCGACATCCCGCTGGCGGAGGACGGGCTGGTGACATACCCCCCGTCGAAATACATGACGGTGGAGGAGCCGCCGTCCATGCTGCAGGCGTTGACCGCGCCGAAGTCGATCATGACATCGCGGATATCGCCGTAGCTGGCGCCGATGCTGTGCAGCTGACGGCCGTCAATACAGAGCATCAGCACGGCACCGTCCGCGCGCTGGCCGATGGCCGTGCGGGGGTTAATGCCGCTTTCCATATACGGGCCGTATTCCGGGACGCCGTCGACAATCAGGGCCGGGCCGAAGCTGGCGCAGTCCCGGATTCCGGCAGCCGCCGCATCCTCCGGCGTAAAGAAACCCACATGCAGCACATTGTCCATATCAAACGCCGCAGACGCACCCGAGGCTGCCCAGAGATAGGTCTCCCCTTCCACAATGGTAAGGCCCTCCGGAAGGCCGCCGGACCCGCCGCCGTCTTCATCGATGAAGCCGCCTGCATTGATGCCGCCTATGGCGTCATAACGTTGAACCAGATCATCGAGGATCATACCGTTACCGCCATAAAAACCCGGAAAGCCCACAAACACCCGGGAGGGATCCAGCACAATCATCATGGTGCCGTTGAACCCCTTCTTCATAATGTCCACCATGATGATGCCGTCGCCGTCTTCGTCCGGCGGAAGCTGCCCGTTGGGGAGCGGGCCGGTAACAACCTGCCGCCCGCTGGGATTCACAGCGCCGCCGTACAGGCAGTCTTCAATGGATTCCGCCACCAGTCCGCCCCCGGCATGGCGCAGCGTGATGCGGAAAGTCCGCGTGACTCTCACCGGCCCCTTCGGCTGAGACACGGAAGCGCCTGCACGGAAATAAGCGAGGCTGCAGCTGTCATCCAGCCGGAAGAGGTCCAGCAGTTCCCCGCCGTTATACTGAAAGCCGGCGTTGTGGCTGAAGCTGCCGATCATCAGGAACTGCCTGAAGCGCTGATCCAGCGTCCCGCCCTGCTCGGTATACTGCGCCACGTTGTAATACGCGGAGACGGCGTCACCCGTATTGGCGCTGAAATACAGATACGAACTGACGAAGCTATCCAAAAAGGCCTCCACATCCGGGATGCCGGCGCCGCCGAGGGGCTGAAGGGTAATGGCATCGGGCTCCATATCCATCAGAAGAAGGGCGCCTTCATAATCCTTCTGCTGCAGCCGCTTCCGGAAGTACTGCTGAACCGTCTGAGTCCGCAGTTCCGCCGCATCCCGGTAATCCCCGAGAAGGGAAAAGAGTGAAATGGCGCTTTCCGGGTCGTCCGCCGTCAGCGCCGCCGAAGCCTGGTCATAGATCCGGTCCCGGGCAGCGTCAGCACGCGCGGAAGCGTCCAGAATATCCGGGATTTGCAGAAACTCTTCCGCCGCCGCCATCCAGGATTCCTGCTGTTCCAGCAGGCAGGCGTCACAGTAGGTAAGCATCCTGGCGCTGTCCTGAAATCCGTTCAGCGCCGCAAAAGCCGCCATGGCGCGCTCATAATCACCGTCCCGGGCGGCGAGCACCGCGCGGCTGTACATCCGCAGGCGGGCGGAATCCTCATAACTGCCGAGGGCTTCAAAGGCCTCCGCCGCCTGCTCATAACTGCCCTGCTCCAGCTGCGCCACAGCTGCCCCGTAATCCCGTGCCGCAGAGCCGGACGCCCCGCAGCCTGCCAGGGTAAGAAGGACGCAGCCCGCAAGCAGAAGGCTGATTGTTTTCAAACTGGTTCTCATGAAATTTCTCCGGTTGATGGTTTGCCGCTGTCAAA
>CAZBXX010000187.1:0-3885 GCA_964495965.1 uncultured Oscillospiraceae bacterium
GGAGCATCTCATCACAGCTGAGTTCACAGGCGCGGTTCAGTTCCCGGCGGATCAGCCAGCTCAGCGGATTAAACCAGTGTACGGACAGGATGAAAACGGAAAGCCATTTATAGGCTGTATCAAAACGCCGGCAGTGCATCAGCTCATGCTGCAGAATATTCCGGAGCAGTTCCTCATCATACTCCCGCTCCGGCAGCACAATCTTCGGAGAAAACAGGCCGTACATCAGCGGTGTTTTCAGCCCGGCGCTGCGGTACAGAGCGGGCTTTCTGCCCGGGATGGCGGCGTACTGCTCACGGGTAAAGCGGTCCGGCGACCGCAGCGTGCAACGGAGTTTCCGGGTAAAGCGCAGGTAGGCGAGCACCACCGCCCCCAGGCTGAGCACGGTGCCGGCAGTCCAGATTCCCAGCCAGAGTTCCGGAGAGTTCCATGAGAGAACAGTTCCTGAACCGGCTGCGTTCTGGACTTCGGTTATTTGCGGCGCGGCAGCGGTGCTTTCTTCTGCAGAAAAGACGGCTGTTCTCTGTGCAGGCGGAACGGTCTCCCCGGCAGAAGCGGATTCGGTCACCATATTCCGATTGACGCCGGTGCCATTTGCCCGCTCTCTTTCCACGGATACCGGCATCATAACAGCAGTCTCCTCCGCTCCGGTTGAAAGATCTGCTGCCGTTGGCACCAGCCCGGGCAGCGGCAGGGCAAAACGCAGCAGCACCAGCAGCCAGGCATAATAGTAGACGGTGCTGGGCATCTTCTTCAGGAGCAGATACCGCAGGGCAAGAAGAAGCAGCGCAGGAACCGTACCGCTGAGTGTCAGAGTCAATACTGTCTGTAACAGTTCCATCTCCGCTTTCTACTCCTCCACCCGGAACATCTGCCTCAGTTCCTCAATGTCTTCTCTGGTCAAACCGTCTGACTGCACCAGCGCCGCAACCAGGTTCCGCGCGCTGCCCTGAAAGAGCCTGTCGATCAGGTCGCCCGCAGCCCAGGTATTGTACTCCGTTTCACTGATCAGCGGCGAATAATAATAGACCGTTCTCTTTTCCTGACGGACAGCACCTTTGGCAACCAGCCTGGAAACCAGCGTCTTAATGGTAGCGGGTTCCCAGCCTTTCCGCTGCTGCAGGTTTTCCCGGAGCGCGGTAAGCGGCAGGGCGTGCTCCGCCTGCCATAGAAGCTTCATCACTTCCAGTTCCGACCCCGTGATTCTTTCGGCAAGTTCCTTCCGGGGATCATTTGACATGGGCAATCTCTCCTCAATAAGTTTACAGCTGTAGCTCAAGCATCTAGAATATAGCACAAGAGACTACAGCTGTCAACTGTACAATTCTGAAGAATCCTTAACTTCCGGTGGCTTTCCCAGGTCAATCGCTGCTGCAGTCTGCAGGATCAGCAGGCGCTTTTGCTCACGGCTACACCGAGCACTCAGCAGCACTCCTCAGGGCATTCCGTTTTTCAGATGACTCCAATCGTTTGATCTGCTATACTGATTACCGATTTTGAAAACCGCTTCGTCTTCATCGACGGCGGCGTCGGCTGAAGAATTACAGAACAAAGCTTATAAACCAGGAAAGTCCTGAACCGGGGTTCACCCCGTTCAGGACTTTCTCGGGTTTTTCCTCAGCCGCAGCCGCAACCGCAGTCCGGACCGCAGCCGCAACCGGCTTCAGGATCACAGGATCCGCCGCAACTGCAGCTTCCGCCGCACCCGCAGCCGGAACCGCTTCCTTCAACCGGCAGCTGTCCGGTGACCAGCAGGTCCGAAGCCGTATCCGCATCGCCGCTGAAGCCGATGATCGGCACAATGCCAAGACTTAAAAGCTCCGCCTTGCCCTGGCCGCCCATGTTCCCGGCGATCACGGCGTCCACGCCGAGTTCCCGCATTTTTGCCGCCATGGCATGATGACCGGAGATCATGGACGTGTCCACCAGGGTCTTGGTACAGTCGGTCACATACTCGCCGTATTCGTACACCGCAAACTGCGGACAGTGACCGAAGTGCCCGAAGATCTCCCCGTTCTGATACGCAACCGCAATTTTCATCTCAGTCTTTCTCCAAAGGCAGATCCTTCTCCAGGCTGTCCACCAGAGTGTTCAGGAAGGAGGTGTCCACATGCTCGACCTCGCCCGCGTCCACCATGGTGGTGATGACCGGGTCAATGGGGATACGGGCGGTATGGGGAATGTCAAAGGCAGCCGCCACATCCTGCACTTTGCTGGCGCCGAAGATTTCATGCTGCCTGCCGCAGTCGGGGCAGGTATAGTAGCTCATGTTCTCCACAACTCCCAGAACGGGGACATTCATCATCCCCGCCATCTTCACGGCCTTGGAGACGATCATCCCCACCAGGTCCTGCGGGGTCGTCACAATGACGATGCCGTCAATGGGCAGAGACTGAAACACCGTCAGCGGCACATCGCCCGTACCGGGAGGCATGTCCACGAACATATAGTCCACATCCGTCCAAAGCACATCTGTCCAGAACTGGGTCACCGCACCGGCGATGACCGGACCGCGCCAGACAACCGGCTCGGTCTCATTTTCGAGAATCAGATTGATGGACATGATCTGCAGACCGGTGTAGGTGCTCACCGGGATCAGATACTCTTCCGTGCCGGTGGCGTGCTCATGGATGCCGAAGGACTTCGGAATGGAAGGGCCGGTAATATCCGCGTCCAGCACGGCGCAGCGGTGACCGCGGCGCTGCATCTCGGAGGCCAGCAGACTGGTCACCAGGCTCTTGCCAACACCGCCCTTGCCGCTGACCACGCCGATGACCTTCCGGACTTTGGAATAGGGGTTCAGTGGCTTCTGAAAACTTTCCGCCTTGCGCTCGGAGCAGTTGGCGCTGCAGCTGGAGCAGTCGTGATTGCAGTCACTCATGTTGATTCATTCATCCTTTCAGAAAAGCGGAATTGTGTTTCCGCCTGTGTTCATTGCGGTTCAGGTTTCCTGTCCGAGTGGACATTATAACAGGTTTCCCGGATTCGTCAATCGAATGTTTTCAGTCAATGCTTCTCCGTTCCCGGAAGAACTCCCGCAAAAGCTTCCGGCTCTCTTCGGCTAACAGGCCGGTGAAGACTCTCGGCCGGTGACCGTAGCTCTCGGAAAAGAGGTCAATCACGCTGCCGCAGGAGCCGCTCAGTTCCTCCCTTGCGCCAAAGACCAGTTCCGGGATGCGGGCATTGATGATGGCGCCGGCGCACATGGGGCAGGGCTCCAGCGTCACATACATCGTGCAGTCATCCAGACGCCAGCTGCCCCGGGCGGCGCAGGCCTCGCGGATCGCCTCCACCTCGGCATGGGCGGTGGCGTCATGGCGTTCTTCCCGGCGGTTACGGCCACGGCCGATGATGTTCCCCCCGGCGTCGGCAATCACGCAGCCCACCGGCACGTCGCCGTGGTCCGCCGCTTCCTCCGCCAGGCGAAGGGCCTCCCACATATTCTGTTCCCGCTTTTCCGCTGTTGTCATGGTACTATCCTCCCGGGGTTCACGTCCTGCCGATTCCCGTCATGATGAGGAACCAGTCCGCAGGCTGGTGACGTGATCATCCGTACTTCTGATTTTGGGAGAACGGATTGCCACGCCAGTCTGCGGACTGGCCCGCAATGACGGAGGGCGCGAAGATGGCGCCCTCCGGTTGATTCTTCTATCGCAGTCGTTCTCAGGCCAATGCTGCGTCGTTCTCAGGCAAGCGCTGCGGTAATGATAGCCATCTGGTAGACTTCCTCCGCGTCACAGCCGCGGGAGAGGTCGTTGATGGGGGCGTTCAGGCCCTGCAGAATGGGGCCGTAGGCCGCAAAGCCGCCGAGGCGCTGGGCGATTTTATAGCCGATGTTGCCGGACTGGATCTCCGGGAAGATGAAGGTGTTGGCATAGCCCGCGA
>CAZBXX010000188.1:0-3864 GCA_964495965.1 uncultured Oscillospiraceae bacterium
CGTCATGGCGGAACCTTCGCCGCAGACGAAGACGCCGGCGCCGCGGTTGATGTGCATGTGGAAGCTCTTACCGCTGCCGAGGATATCGTCGCCGAGGAGGCCGAGTTCTTCCGCCTGCTCAATGGCGATGGTCAGACGGCTGACCGCCAGGGGGTACTCCGCGCGGACGTAGATGTAGCCCTCGGTGGAATCCGTCGCCACACCGGCAATGATCATGCCCTCCAGAATCTTGTGCGGGTCGCCTTCCATGCAGGAGCGGTCCATAAAGGCGCCGGGGTCGCCTTCGTCGCCGTTGCAGACGATGTACTTGACCGGCTCCTCCTTATGGGCGGCAACCTGGGCCCACTTCTTGCCGGTGGGGAAGCCCGCGCCGCCCCGGCCGCGGAGGCCGGAATCGGTAATCTCCTGAATGACCTCGTCTCCGGTCAGTTCAAAGAGACACTTTGTCAGGGCCGCGTAGCCGCCGATGGAAAGATATTCCTCAATGCTCTCGGCGTCGATATGCCCGCAGTGCTCCAGTACGCGGCGGGTCTGCTTTTTGTAGAAGGGAATGTCCTCCTGCCGCCTGTAAAGCTCGCCGTTCTGATGATAGCCGAGGCGCTCGATAAACTCCCCGCCGAGGAGAGTCTTCTCTACGATCTCCCGGACATCAGAGACCTTCACTTTGGTATAGAGCCAGCCTTCCGGCTCGATGCGAACCAGAGGCCCCATCTCGCAGAAGCCGTGACAGCCGGACTTCTTCAGGCCGGTCGCCTCCGCGGCGCAGTCCGTGAGGTTCAGGGTCACTTCACAGTTTACGCCCAGAAGGCCCATCTGGTTTTTGAGCTCTTCATAGACATTCAGGTTGCCGCCGGCAGCGCAGCCGGTGCCGCAGCAGACCAGAACCTTGCGCTTCTGGTTTTCCCGCGCCTGCATACACTTCGCCTGAAGCGCCTGAAAGGCTTTCAGGCTGCGAATCTTCTCTCTCATGTTCTCAGACCCCCCCTCTCAGCTCCTGCACCAGCGCCTTCGCCTTCTCCGGCGTCATTGCGGGGTGCACAACCTCGTTTACCATGACAACGGGGCTCAGACCGCAGGCACCGAGGCAGGAGACAATCTCCAGGGTAAAGAGACCGTCGTCCGAGGTCGGTTTGTGCTCGTCCGTTCCGGTCGCCTCATAGAGGGCCTGCAGCACCGTGCTGCTTTTACGCACATGACAGGCGGTACCCCTGCACACCTTCATGACATACTTTCCCTTGGCGTCCAGTGAAAAGTTCCCGTAGAAGGTGGCAACCCCATAGAGCTTCGACTCACTCATCCCGACCTTTTTGGCGATGTATTCCAGTGCCTCCTGAGGCAGATAGCGGTACCGCTCCTGGATGTCCTGCATAATCGCGATAATCCGCGCCTTGTCACTGCCGTATTTCTCCAGAACGGAGTCTACGAACACCAGGTCCACGTTTTCCAAAACAAGCTCACCCTTTCGTGTGAATATCATGATCGTCAGTTTCAGACAGTTTCGATCATCTGTCTGCATATTACTATGGAAATTATAAAAAGGCAAGACAAACTTGCCAAATTTATGACAATATCAGAAATTTTAATCATTTTGACGAAAAAGACAGCGAAAAACTGCGTTTTCCGCCGAAAGTTAGATTATTCTAACATGTTAAACTGTTGACATTCTCTGAAAACTGCCCTATAATCACGGTGTCCTCCCCCACCGTGAGCCGATTCTTACAGCGGGGCAGGTCAAAGCAAAGCAAATGAAACTGACGCCGAAAAACCATTGAGGCGGAAGGACAGGGAATGAAAAACGCCCCCAGCGGGTTTTGTTCAGCCATGCCTTCCGGCATGGCTTTTTTGCGGGAAAGGAGTATGGCATATGCCTGAAGGCCGCCGTATTGCTGCCGTTTCGGTACTGGTTGAAAACCCGGATGCCGTGGAAGTGCTCAACGCCACCCTGCACGACTACGCGCCCTACATTCTGGGCAGGATGGGCATCCCCTACCGCGAGCGCGGGATCAGCATCATCTGTCTTGCCGTCGATGCGCCCATGGACGTCATCAACAGCCTGACCGGGCGTCTCGGCCGCCTGAGCGGCGTGAGCGCCAAGGCCGCTGTCTCAAAGTGCGGAAGCTCCGGTGAATAGCAGCCCCGGAAAACGCGCCGCATCCGAACTCAAATCAGAACAAAGGAAGGAATCCCAAATGAAACAAATGAAAACGATCCAGATTCTGTCTTCCCTGCTGGTCTTCTGTCTGTGCGCGGGCCTTGCCGCCTGCGGAGGGACGACCGCGGCCCAGCCTGCGGAAACGCCGTCGCCCATGGCGGAAGACGCCCCCCCGGCCGCACAGCCCGCCGCCTCGGTTGACACTTCGCTTCCGGTGCGCGTGATGACGCTAAACGGAACCACCGGTTTCGGCATGGCAGGCCTGATTGCGGAGAGCGCAGCCGGAAACACCGCGCTGAACTACAGCTTCACCGTGGAAAGCGATGCTTCGAATGTCACTGCCGCGCTGGTCAACGGTGACTGCGACATCGCGGCACTGCCCACCAACGCCGCCGCGGCGCTCTATAACAAAACCGGCGGCGCGGTGCAGGTGCTGGCGCTGAACACCCGCGGGGTGCTGTACCTGCTGACGGACGGCAGCCTGGAGGTAAACGGGATGAAGGACCTTGCCGGACAGACGGTTTACGTCCCGGCCCAGAACCCGACCTTTATCTTCTCTTCCCTGTGCGCGGCGAACGGTGTGGACGTGAACATTGACAACCGCTATGCCCAGCCCGCCGAACTCAACGCCGCCGTTGCGGCAGGCGAGGTGAGCCTCGCGGTGCTGCCGGAGCCGATGGTCACCATTGCGCGAAGCCAGAACGAGAACCTTACCGTTGCACTGGACCTGACCGAGGAGTGGGACAAGGTCGCGGCGCCCGGCAGCCTGGTGCAGGGCTGCGTTGCGGTGCGGGCGGAGTTTGCCGCCGCGCATCCGGCGGAACTCTTCAGCTTTCTGAAAGACTATGAGGAATCGGTTGCCCTGCTGAGCGGGGATCCCTCCGCCGCGGCCGCAGCCATTGAGAGTGCCGGGATTTTCGCCAAGGCGGCCGTTGCCCAGAAGGCCATCCCGAACTGCAACATCTGTTTTGTGACCGGGGAAGAAATGCGTGAACAGCTGGGAGCATTCCTGGAAATCATGTTCGAGGCCGCACCCCAGTCCATCGGCGGAGCAGTGCCCGGTGAGGACTTCTACTGCATTCTGAAATGAAGGTGTTCTTCCGCAGAAGCCTGACCGCAATGGCGGTGCTGGTGTTCTGGTGCGGGATCTGGATTCTTGCTGCCAGGCTGGTCGGGCGTGAGCTGCTGCTCCCCTCGCCGGGGCAGGTGCTTCTGCGGCTGCGGGAACTGGCCGGAACAGCAAACTTCTGGATCACCATCGGCTGCAGTATTCTCCGGGTGCTGAGCGGCATTCTCTCCGCGGGCGTTCTCGGAATCCTGCTGGCCGTACTCACCGAAAAGAGTGCCCTGCTGAAGGCCCTCCTCTCCCCGGTGATGACGCTGGTCAAAAGTACCCCGGTGGCATCGTTTATCATTCTGGCGCTGATCTGGCTAGGCCGGGGAATCCTTCCCGCGGTGATCTCCGGACTGATGGTGCTGCCCGTTGTCTGGGCAAACACAGCCGCCGGAATCCGCGCGCAGGATCCGCAGCTGCTGGAGGTCGCGCGGATCTACGGCCTGTCCCGGGGGCGAATCTTCCGGCGCATCACGCTGCCGACCGTCCTGCCGCACCTGCGTTCCGCCCTCAGCTCCGCGCTGGGCCTGGGCTGGAAGGCGGGCATCGCGGCGGAGGTGCTGACCGTACCGCAGCCCTCCATCGGGAAAATGATCTT
>CAZBXX010000189.1:0-3841 GCA_964495965.1 uncultured Oscillospiraceae bacterium
TCTGATATGGGCGTCTGGGAGGAATACCGCGCAAAGCTCCGGACGCCGGAGCAGGCCGTACAGGCAGTGAAGAGCGGGGACTGGGTGGATTACTCCGGCAGCCTCTGTTTTCCGACGCTGCTGGACGCGGCCCTGGCCGGACGGCGGGACGAGCTGCAGGATGTGAAGATCCGCGGCAACCTGTGCTTCGGCCCGATCCGGGCTGCGGAGTGCGATCCGAGCCGGGAACACTTTCATTACAACACCTGGCACTGCTCCGCCTATGAGCGGAAGCTTGTGGACCGGGGTCTGTGCAGTTTCATCCCGATGGTTTTCCGCAATCTGAGCTATTACTACCGCCACTGCATCACCGTGAACGTCGCCATGATGTGCGTGACGCCCATGGACCGCCACGGCTACTTCAATTTCTCCTGCGGGACGGGGATTGCCAAGGGGATTCTCTCCCAGGCGGACATCGTCATTCTGGAGGTCAACGAGCATCTGCCATGGGTTTACGGAGGCAATGACGAGTGCATGCATATTTCGGATGTGAACTATGTGGTCGAGGGCGCGCATGAACCGCTTCTCGAGTCCCTGATCAACAAAGCCACGCCCGAGGAAGAGGAGATCGCGCGGCAGATCCTGCCCCTTATTCCGGACGGTGCCACGCTGCAGCTCGGGATCGGCGCCCTGCCGAACGTCGTCGGCGCGATGCTGGCGGACTCGGACCTGAAGGACCTGGGCATGCACACCGAGCTCTGCGGGGATGCCTATTACCGCCTGTATCAGGCGGGCAAGCTCACCAACCGGCGCAAGACGCTGCACCCGGGGAAGGGCGTAACGGGTCTGATCTGCGGCTCTGCTGAGCTGTACGACTGGGTGGACCGGAACCCGGGTGTGGCCATCGCACCGCTGGACTATGTGAATTCCCCGGAGGTCATCGGTAAACTGGATAACATGATCTCCATCAACAGCTGCATCTCCGCCGATCTCTACGGTCAGGTCTGCGCCGAGACGGCCGGCACCCGGCAGATCAGCGGCACCGGCGGGCAGCTGGATTACCTGACCGGCGCGCTCATGTCCCGGGGCGGCAAGGCCTTTATCTGCATGTCCAGCTCCTTTACGGATCATCAGGGACAGCGGCACTCCCGCATTCTTCCGCGCTTCAACGGGGACATCGTGACCGATCCGCGCAGCCAGGCCTTCTACCTGGTGACGGAGTACGGCGTCGCCAACCTCGCCGGGAAGAGCACCTGGGAGCGCGCGGAGGCGCTGGTCTCGCTGGCGCATCCGGATTTCCGGGAGGAGCTGATCCGCGCGGCGGAGGAGCAGAAGATCTGGCGCCGCTCACAAAAGCGCTGAATCCTTCAAAAAACTTTTGCGTTCTGAGAAAAATGGTGCTATAACTGTTTTATCCGGTCTGTCATGACTGTATTCTGAAATCGTCCGGAAAGGAGACTGAGCTGATGATTCATTACGTCCTTCTGAAGTTTGCCCCTGGCACGGATCTGAATGCCGCCGAGGAAAAGGTCCGCAGCACGTATGACGCGCTTGCGGAAACCCTCCCGTACCTGAATGATCCGGAAGTGTACCGCAGCTGCATCGAGCGCGACTCGAACGCCGACATTATGGCGAAGGTACGCCTCGACGATGAGAGCTGCCTGCAGCCCTATCTGACCCATCCGCTGCATGTCGGGATGGCGCAGTATTTCAAGGATATGCTGATCGGGAGAACCTCTTTCGATCATCAGTAATATCAGAAAAGAGAAAAGAGAACAAAAGGAGGAAACAAGCATGGACAAGAAAAAAAGCATTTTTGCCGCATCGTATCTGGGTGTCGCTGCCGTCTGGCTCGGCGGACACTTCGGCCCGGGCTTTGCCACCGGTGTATTCAGTGTACAGTACTATGAGAAGTACGGCTGGTTCGGCCTGCTGATGCCGCTGCTGGCAATGCTCTTAACCGGCGGTGTCATGTTCTACATGGTGGAGTATGCCCGCAGCCACAAAACCCCAAACTACAGATCCTTTGTCAACTCCGCTTTCGGCGACGGTGCCCTGGCGAAAATTATGCCGATCTTCTATGATATCCTCTTTGTTGGCACGGTGATCGGCGCCGGCGGCCTTGCAATCCGCGGCGAAGCCACCATCCTCGGCAATCTGTTCCACCTCGGCTTCTGGGCATCTGCCATCCCGACCATCCTTGCAGCCGCACTGCTCTGCCTCTACGGCTCCAAGCTGGTGGCCAGATCCTCCAAGTACATGATGTACGCGATCGTCGTCATCGTGCTGCTGATCTTCATCCTGAGCAGCGCCTCCGGAAAACCCGACTATGCAGCTGCCTTTGCCGCACCTGCCATTGAGCAGAACAACACCATTCTGAAGGCAATCTGGCAGGCGATCCTCTATGGCTGCTTCCAGTCCACCATCGCGTTCAACGTCATGTCTGTTTCCGACCTGCTCAGCAGCAGAGAGGAGACCAAGAAGGCTGTCATTTCCGGTTATATTGTCACGGTTGTCCTGATGATTGCCATCGCCCTTACCATCTTCGGCTACATTCCTGTGAATCCGGATATCATCAACCTTGGCAAAAACTCCAACCCCATCATGGCCATCATCATGGGTCTGGGCATGCCCTGGCTGGTTTGGGTCTTCGCGATTCTCATGACTCTCGCCGTACTGACCAGCGCTGCCGGTATTGCCAACGCAGGCTGCGTCCGCTTTGACAAGCTCCTCTCCGGCATCAAGAACGTCCAGCTCCGCCGCGCGGTGATCACCGCGATCCTTCTTGGCATTGCCGCATTTGGCGCCTCCCTGGGCATGGGTGTGCTGACACAGAATGTTACAAAGTACATTGGCTATGCAGGCATCCTGGGTCTTGTCATCCCTGCCTTCACCATCGTCCGCTCCAAGCTCAGCAAGGACA
Source organism: uncultured Oscillospiraceae bacterium (assembly GCA_964495965.1). GTDB lineage: Bacteria > Bacillota > Clostridia > Oscillospirales > Oscillospiraceae > Limivicinus. The sequence continues at coordinate 2,903 of CAZBXX010000189.1, forward strand.
AATAAGAGGCCCTGCGCCGGCAGGCGTCATAACGGGGTAACATCAATAAAACCAAAACCACCGGGTCCGATCCCGGTGGTTTTGGTTTTCGGGCAGGAAAAGCGCCTCTGGAGAGGCGCGGCAGAATTATGAGAAGCGTCTACAGCCGGGACAGGGCCTGGTAACCGCCCTCAAGGAAGGTCAGGAGGGCCTTCTGCACCTGGTACCAGGACTCGTCTTTCTTCCAGCCCATGGCGCGGTTGACGGCGAAGGCGCCGGTGACGGAAAAGAGGAAAATCTTATCCGCCTGTTCCGGGCTGAGGTTGTAGTTCTTCGTCAGGAAGGGCAGTATGTGCTCCCGTTCCCGGCGGTAAATGTTCATCAGCATGTACTCCGAGACAAAGGGATCCCTGAAGAGCACTTTGTATTTCGGGTTGTCCGCCACGCGCTGACAGACCGGGAGGAGTTCCATATACGGCGCGAGCGCGGCGGGGTCCGTCGTTTCCCTCAACAATCCCGGCAAAACCGGGGGCTTTGGCGCGCTTTGTCGCCTGAATGGCGTCCTCCGCCAGCTCGTCGATCACGTCCGTCAGCCCGGTGTAATGGGTGTAGAAGGTCGCCCGTCCGACACCGGCTTCCCGGCATAAGGCGGAGACCGTGACATATTGAAAAGAGGTCTTGGACAGGAGTTCCAGCATCCCGTCTTTTACAGCCATTTTGGTGATCATCGTACGTTTGTCTGCCATCGGAAACCATCCCTTTCCCACTGTCAGATCTTCTTTCTCCTGGTTGACATTCTAGACAGGTTGTCGGACCCTGTCCATGTTTTTTTGACAGAACGCGCCGCCCTGTGGTATAATAAGATATTGACATCTATCCGCATGGATTCGGGAGGGAACGCTATGGCCTCGAAAATGCTGCTGGTCGACGGGAACAGCCTGATGCACCGCGCCTTTCACG
>CAZBXX010000190.1:0-3806 GCA_964495965.1 uncultured Oscillospiraceae bacterium
TGGCCAAGGCCGGCGCCCAGGTGGTGCTGATTTCCGGCTATGACGGCGGCACCGGGGCCGCCCCCATGTCCTCTATCCACAATGCCGGCCTCCCCTGGGAGCTGGGCGTGGCCGAAGCACACCAGACTCTGGTGAAGAACGGTCTGCGCGAGCAGGTGGCCATTGAGGCTGACGGCAAGCTGATGACCGGGCGCGACGTGGCGGTGGCCTGCATGCTGGGCGCCGAAGAGTTCGGCTTTGCCACGGCGCCCCTCATCACCCTGGGCTGCTGCATGATGCGCGTCTGCAATCTGGATACCTGCCCGGTCGGCGTTGCGACCCAGAACCCGAAGCTGCGCGCCCGCTTTGCCGGAAAACCGGAATACGTCATGAACTTCATGCGCTTTGTGGCGCAGGAACTGCGGGAGTGCATGGCCTTTGTCGGCGTGCGGACCGTGGACGAACTGGTCGGCCGCAGCGATCTGCTGACCGTCCGGGAAAAGCGCATCACCCACCGGGCCGAAACGGTGGACCTCTCCGCCCTGCTGGTGAACCCCTACGGCGAAGACGTGCCTCACTTTGCCCCGGATGCGGTGTACCGTTTCAAGCTCTCCGAAACCAAGGACTACAGCATCCTGATACAGAAGCTCGGCCCGACGCTGGAGGGTAAACGGCACGGCAGATTGAGTGTGGAGGTCTCCAGCACCGACCGCGCCTTCGGCACTATGTTCGGCTCGGAGATCACCCGCGCCTGCGGTGACAGCCTTCCCGAGGACAGCTATGTCATCTCCTGCCGCGGCGGCGGCGGGCAGTCCTTCGGCGCCTTTATTCCGAAGGGCCTGACGCTCCGGCTGGAGGGCGACAGCAACGACGGCTTCGGAAAAGGGCTCTCCGGCGGCAAGCTGGTGCTGTTTCCGCCGAAGGGCAGCCGCTTCCGGGCGGATGAAAACATCATTGTCGGCAACGTCGCCCTCTACGGTGCGACCTCGGGCAAGGCTTTCATTTCCGGTGTGGCGGGCGAGCGCTTCTGTGTGCGCAACTCCGGTGCCAGCGCGGTGGTGGAGGGCGTGGGCGACCACGGCTGCGAGTACATGACCGGCGGCAGGGTCGTCATCCTGGGACAGACCGGCAAGAACTTTGCGGCCGGCATGTCGGGCGGCATCGTCTATGTGCTGGACGAAAAGCACGATCTGTACACCCGCCTGAACAAAACCGGGCTCAGCATGACAACCCTGAAGGAGACCCACGACATTCAGGAGCTGGAGGCCCTCATCCGCCAGCATGTGGCGGAGACGGGCTCGGCCAGGGGAAAGCAGATTCTGAAGGACTTCGCGGCATACATCCCTGCCTTTAAGAAGATTATCCCCCGCGACTATGAAAAGATGATCGCTTCCATTGCGGCCTTTGAAGGCAAGGGCGAGAGCCGTGAGCAGGCAGAAATCGCCGCCTTTTACGCCGCCGTGAAGCACTGAGGGGAGGAGAACGGATCATGGGAAAACCGACAGGCTTTCTGGAATACGAACGCTGTGAAAACAGACGCCGCCCGCCCCTGGAGCGCATCCGGGACTGGGAGGATCTTTACGTGCCGGTGGAGGGGCAGGCCCGCCTGGAGCAGGGAGCGCGCTGCATGAACTGCGGCATCCCCTTCTGTCAGGCAGGCGTGCAGTTTGAGGGGAAGCAGCTGGGCTGCCCGCTGCACAACCTGATTCCCGAGTGGAACGACATGCTCATGGACGGCAACTACAGCCACGCACTGGCGCGGCTGCTGAAGACCAACAATTTCCCTGAATTCACGGGGCGGGTCTGTCCCGCCTTCTGCGAGCAGGCCTGCACCTGCGGGCTGTATGATGCGCCCATCACCGTGCACGACAACGAGCGCAGCATCATCGAATATGCCTTTGCGCACAAAATGATGGAACCCCGTTTCACGCAGAACGTCTCTGGCAGGAACGTGGTGGTCGTGGGTTCCGGGCCCGCGGGCCTCGCCGTTGCCGACCAGCTCAATCACCGCGGCCACAGCGTCACAGTCATCGAAAAGCACCCCCGCGCCGGCGGCATTCTGGCATACGGCATCCCCAACATGAAGCTGCCGAAGAGCGTGGTGCAGCGGCGCATTGAGCTGATGACGGACGAGGGCGTCACCTTTGTGACCGGGCTGGATGCCTCCGACCCTGCGATTGCGCAGCGCCTCAGCCGGGAATTTGACGCTGTGGTGCTCTGCTGCGGCGCCGAAGAGCCCAGGAACATCGGCGTCGATACGGAAGGCATACAGGGCGTCTGCTATGCCATGGACTTTCTGCACGCGGCGTCGGACCGGCAGCAGAATCTCCTTCCCGCCGACAGCGCGGCGGGGAACGATGCGCTCTTCGCCGCCGGGAAACACGTGATTGTCATCGGTACCGGCAACACCGCCAGTGACTGCGTGGCAACCGCCATCCGCCAGGGCTGCCTGAGCGTCACGCAGCTGGTGCGCCGCGGGCGGGAGGACTATCTCCTTCCGGACGGAACGCTGCCGCAGGACTATGCGCAGGAAGAGGTGAATGCCCTCTTCGGTGAAGATCCCCGGCGCTTCGGGCAGAGCGTGGCCTCCCTGCTCACGGACGGGGCAGGAAATCTCCGTGCCGTCGTCACAAAGAGCGGTGATGAACTCCCCTGCAGTCTGCTGATCGGGGCCACCGGCTTTGCCGGCTGCCGGGCCGATGTGTGCGAAGCTTTCGGTGTGGAGAGGGACCGCACCGTGAAAACGGAGCCGGGACACTTCCGCACCAGCATTCCCCATATCTTCACGGCGGGAGATATGCACAGCGGCCAGTCGCTGGTGGTGCACGCCATTGCCGAAGGTCGCGCGGCCGCCATTGAGGTTGACCGCTATCTGATGGGATACACCAACCTGATCTGAATATTCCGGTAATCTTTCATAGCTTTTCCATATGATAACCCTGCAAAAAGAAATAGTTTTCCCCGCCGGGCGTCTGTGATAGGATACCGCCCGGGGAAAACAATCTGCGCTGACGGGCCGCCTGACGAACCATATTCGAAGAGGCGGCCTGTCCCCGTTGAAGCACAAAAGGAGGAATACAACATGAGTACGGTACCGGAACTGTTTGGAAGCATGGTGTTTGACGACCGCGTCATGCGGTCAAGGCTTTCCGCCGACGTCTACCGCAGCCTGCGGGACACCATGAACAAGGGGAAAAAGCTGGATCTGTCTGTGGCCAACGCCGTGGCGGACGCCATGTGCGCCTGGGCTGTGGAGAACGGCGCCACCCACTTCACCCACTGGTTCCAGCCGCTGACCGGCATCACCGCCGAAAAACACGACGGTTTTCTATCTCCGGCACCGGACAGCCATGTCATCATGAAGTTCTCCGGCAAGGAGCTGATTACCGGCGAACCGGATGCCTCCAGCTTCCCTTCCGGCGGTCTGCGCGCCACTTTTGAGGCCAGGGGCTACACCGCATGGGACCCGACTTCCTATGCCTTTATCAAGGAGAAAACCCTCTGCATACCGACGGCCTTCATCTCCTACGGCGGCGAAGCACTGGATAAAAAGACCCCGCTGCTGCGCAGCATGGAGGCCCTAAACCGCCAGGCCCTGCGGGTACTGCATCTCTTCGGCAACCCCGACGTTACGCACGTGGTGACGAATGTAGGCCCCGAGCAGGAATACTTCCTGGTGGACCGGGACATGTACCTGAAGCGGAAAGACCTGATTTATACCGGCCGGACGCTTTTCGGCGCCATGCCGCCCAAGGGGCAGGAGCTGGACGACCACTACTTCGGCGCCATCAAGCCCCGGGTCAAGGCCTTCATGGAGGAGCTGAACG
>CAZBXX010000191.1:0-3784 GCA_964495965.1 uncultured Oscillospiraceae bacterium
AAGCTCTCAATCCAGGGCTTGAAGCCGTAGCTGGAAAGACCGGCCGCGATGGAGGCCATATTCTGCTCGGCAACGCCGCAGTCAAAAATCTGTTCGGGAAATCTGGGGCGCAGGCCCAGGGTGCCGCTGGCTTTGCCCAGGTCGGAGTCCAGAAGGACCACATGCCTGTCCTTTTCCATCAGTTCCGCAAGGCACGCGGCATAAACAGCTCTCATTTCCATGGATTAGTCCTCCCCTCTGATTTCGCGGATGGCCGCCGCGGCCTGCTCCTCGCTGACCGGGCAGTTGTGGTTGCCGGCGCCCAGGTCCACAATCCACTGAACACCGCAGCCCTTCAGCGTGTTCAGGATGATCATGGTGGGCTTGCCGCTGCCGATGCCGAGCTTGGCATGCTCGACCGCCTGCTCAACCTGCTCAATGTCGTTACCGTCTTCCACGTCAATGACGTTCCAGCCGAAGGCAGCCCACTTTTCGGCAAGCGGATCCAGGTCGTTGACTTCAGCAGTGGTGCCGTCGATCTGGAGTTTGTTATAATCGGTAAAGGCAATCAGATTATCCAGCTTCTTGGCGGAGGCAAACATGGCCGCCTCCCAGATCTGACCTTCCTGGCTTTCGCCGTCGCCGACCATGGCGTAGATGGTGGCGCCGTCCTTTTCCAGCTTGGAGCCCAGCGCAACGCCGACGGCGCAGCTGAAGCCCTGCCCGAGGGAACCGGTGGTCATGTCAATGCCGGTGGTACGGTTCATGTCGCAGTGGGAGGGGAGATTGGTACCGCCCTGATTCAGGGTCAGCAGTTCCTTCTTATCAAAATAGCCGCGGTTTGCAAGCGTTGCGTACACAGCGGGACCGGCATGTCCCTTGGAGCAGATGAAGCGGTCACGCCCGGGCATCTGCGGGTTTTTGGGATCAATGTTCATTTCCTTAAAATACAGCACCGCCAGTGCTTCCACCACGGAGAGGCAGCCGCCGATGTGGCCGACACCCAGATGACCGATGCAGGTCATGATGTCGCAACGGATGTCTTTGCAGACTTCTTTCAGATCATAGCTCAATGTTGCTTCCTCCTTGAAAATTCATCCTTCTTGGAATCGGAATGCTTCAGGATCCTTGATTCATTCGGAACACCCGAATTAATTAAAGCTTCTAAGCAATTTGCAGTGTAGTCCTTTTTCCTGCACTTGTCAAGAGAAAAAGCTCACTTCCTGCAGTTTTTTTGATACTCCTATAAAATAATCCTTGACAGTTCGGATTCGAAATACTATGATATTTCACAGCGTTAACTAAACTGGAGGTACTCACTATGAGTTTCTGTTCCGTTTTTGTTCCGGTGGGGGTTCCCACCTATCACATGGAAACCGCGCAGGATCAGTTTACACGTTCCTGCAACATGCTGCACAGCATTGATCCGGCGATCCTCTGCCCGGAGGAAAAGCTGCTGGGCCTTGACCAGCTCCGCGCTTTTCTGGATGACAAGAGCCCGGATCTGGTGATTTTTCAGAACCTGACCTTTGCCAACGCCGCTATGATGTCCGAGGTGCTGCGCCGCTCTGACTGCCCCATCCTGCTCTGGACGCTGCGGGAACCGGTAATTGACGGCGGCCGCCTGCGCCTGAACTCCCTGACCGGGGCCTACTCCGCCGCCAACACCCTCAAGGCATTTGGCGACCGCGCCTTCAACTGGTGCTTTGGGGCGCCGGAAGAGGAAGCCGTCCTCTCCGCCGTGAAGGCCACTCTTGCCGCTGCGAAGGTGAAGAAAGCCATGCGCAGCCTGACCGTCGCCGCCGTCGGCCATACGCCCCAGGGCTTCGGCTTCGGCCGCGCACTGGATACGGAGCTTATGAACACCTTCGGTGCGGAGCTGGAGTCCATCGAGGCCCGGGAACTCATCGACATGGCAAAAGCCTACACCGATGAGGAATGCGCCGCGTATCTCCGGCAGACCGAGGCATGCACCTGCGGGCTGGACAAAACGCCCGAGAGGAACCGGCTCGATCATGCGCGCCTGCTGAAGGCCTATACCGATTATGTGCAGAGTCACCACATCGGCGCCCTGGCTTCCCGCTGCTGGCCGGACTTCTTCACTTCTTTCGGCACGCCGGTGTGCACCGTGCTCAGCATGCTGAATGACGAAGGCGTTGCCGCCGCCTGCGAGGCCGACATTTACGGCGCGCTCTCCATGTGGGTGGGGATGCAGCTTTCGGGCGAGCCGGTCTTCTTCGGCGACCCCGTGGCCCTGGATGAAAACGAGAGCAGCATCACCTACTGGCACTGCGGCGCCGCCGCCTGCAGCCTGGCCCGGAAGGACACCGGCGCCGTGGTCGGCGTACATCCCAACCGCAAGATCGGCCCCGCCATGGACTTCGGCTGCGAAGCCTGCCCGGAGGCCACCATTTTCCGCATCGGCCGAAAGCCGGACGGCAGCTTCCGCTTTTTCCTGGCAGAGGGCGAAGTGCTGGACAAGCCCAAGCAGTTTACCGGTACCTCCATCGTTGTGAAAACCGACCGCAACAGCAAAGAGGTGGTGGAGGGCAGCATTCGCGCCGGGTTTGAGCCGCACTTTGTCGTCATCCGCGGCCGTCATGCCGAGACCCTGAAGGTGCTGGCCGAGATGTTCGGCTTCGAAGTCTGCCGGTACTGAGCCCGCTTCCGCCGCTTTTCACCTTTCCGGAACTCATGAAAAACTCCCGCTTTTCCCGGGTTTACGAAGCCATCTCCGCCCTGATCGACCTGATTTATGTCGGCATTCTCTGGCTTTTGTGTTCCCTCCCGCTGGTGACGCTGGGTGCCTCCACCACCGCCCTCTACTACGCGGTAGTCAAGTGTATCCGTCATAACCGGGGCGGGCTGACCACAACCTTTTTCCGGGGCTTTCGCACAAACTTCCGTCAGGCGACGCTGGTGTGGCTTCTTCTGCTGCTTTACCTGCTGGTGATGGCGGCCGACGCCTACGCTCTGGGCAAAATAGGCCTCGGCTCCGGGGGCTTCCTGTATGTGCTGAGCCGCCTGCTCTTTTTTCCGCCGCTCTTTCTCTTTCCCTGGGTCTTCCCCTACCTCTCCCGCTTCGAAAACAGCCTGAGCGGCAGCCTGAAGTTCTGCCTGCTGTTGCTCCTTCGCTTTCCCCTGAGGAGCCTGCTGCTGGCGGCAGAGCTGCTGGCTTTTCTGCTGGTGAGCTGGCTGCAGCCGATGCTGTTTCCCCTGCTTCCCGGAGCGGTGTGCCTGATCATGAGCCTGAGCATCGAGCCAGTGTTCCGAATCTTCCAGCCAGATGCCCCGGAGGACGGCAGCATCGACACCTGGTACAACGAGTAGGGGCTTTCAGCGCTGTTTTTCCAGTTTTTTTGTCTGATTTCACTAAAAAATCAGGGGAAAAATTGGAGGATTCCACAAGGCGGAATCGCTTTACAAAAGCCTGAATTCCCGGTATAATAGCTTCTGCCAGTTCGTGGCCTTTGTTTATTTTGTAATTAATTAACATTGTTAATTAATAAGATTTCGATGAAAAAGGAGAACAACATGAAAAAACTGATCGCACTGCTGCTTGTTGCCGTAATGGCAATCGGCCTCGCCGCCTGCGGGGGCAGCTCACAGCCTGCCGCGACCTCGGAAGCATCCGGCGAAATCGTCATCAACTTCCCCAGCATCTGGGTCGGCACCGACTCCAAGGCTGCCTACATGAGCCAGCTGATTGACGCATTCAACGCTGAGAACGCCGGTTCCATCAAGGTCGTTGTCGAAGAGCAGACCGACTACCAGGCCTACCGCGACAAGATCCGCACCACCATCA
>CAZBXX010000192.1:0-3776 GCA_964495965.1 uncultured Oscillospiraceae bacterium
CGGGATATTGTCGCCTCACAGCTGAAGGAGGATGCCGCATGAGTGCTGTAACTTCCTCTTCTGCCTCCACGGTTGTACAGCAGGGCTTCCGCCGCGGCGGCCGCGGCAGCATGGGCGCCCCGACTGAAAAGCCGAAGGACGGGAAAAAGACGCTCTCCCGTCTGGCGGCCTACTTCGGGTCGGAAAAGAAGTACGTCCTGCTTCTGGCCGCAGTCGTCATCCTCGGGGTTGCCGCCAGCGTGATTGCGCCGAGACTGCAGAGCCAGGCCATTGATCACCTGGTACAGCGCAGTTTTGAGCGGATTCCGAAAGTGCTGGGGTTCATGCTCTTGTTTTACCTGATTCACGGCGCGGCAACCCTGCTGCAGGGCTTTCTCTCCGCCCGCCTCAGCCAGCGGGTGATTTACCGGCTGCGGACGGAACTTTTTGAAAAGGTCATCTCCCTTCCCATTCCCTGGCTGGACAGCCACCCTGGCGGCGATGTCATGAGCCGCATGACCAACGATGCCGAAAATGTCTCCGGTACGGTGAGTTCCTCGCTTTCTTCCCTCTTTTCCGGTGTGCTGACTCTGATCGGCACCATCATCATGATGCTGAGCTACAGCATCCCCCTTACCCTGCTGACCTGCCTGACGGTGGTACTCTCCGTTGTCACCACACGGCTGCTCAGCCGCCTGATGCGGAAGTACTATCTCCGCCGCCAGACGCTGCTCGGAACGCTTAACGGCATTGTGGAGGAGAAGGTTTCGGCCGGGAAAACCGTAACCGCCTACAATCTGCAGGATGCGGCCGTCAGCGAATTCGACGCCGCCAGTGACGAACTGACCAGAGTCGGTATCACCGCGGACATTATCGGCAACGCGATGGGCCCGCTCATGAGCATGATCAACAACCTTTCCTTCGTTATTGTGGCGGCCTTCGGCGCATGGTTTGCACTGCGGGGCATGATCTCCGTGGGCGTCATTTCCGCCTTCATCATTTATTCCAAGCAGTTCTCCCGCCCGGTGAATGAACTGGCTCAGCTCTACGGCCAGATTCAGACCGCTGTTGCCGGCGCCGAACGCATTTTTGATATCCTGGACGCCGCCTCTGAGGACAAGAGCGGCAGCCGTGTTCTGCCCATCACCGAAGGTGTGATTGAATTCAGGCATGTCAACTTCAGCTATGTTCCCGGAAAGCAGGTCATTCATGACTTCAACCTCAGGGTGGAAGCCGGAAAGAAGATTGCCCTCGTCGGTTCCACCGGCTCGGGCAAGACAACCATTGTAAATCTGCTGATGCGCTTTTACGACCTGGACAGCGGCAGCATCACCGTTGACGGCGTGGATATCCGGGATATCTCCTGTGACGTGCTGCGGGATTCCGTCGGCATTGTCCTGCAGGATACCGTCCTGTTTACCGATACGGTCCGCAACAACCTGAAGTACGCCGACCGCAGCATTTCCGACAAAAAGATGATTGAAGCCGCCGAAAGCGCCAACTGTGACAAGGTGGTGGCCGCTCTTCCAGACGGCTACGACACAGTGCTTACCGCGGCAGGAGCGAACCTTTCCCAGGGCCAGCGCCAGCTGCTGACCATCGGCCGCGCCTTCCTGAGCTATCCGAAAATCCTGATCCTGGACGAGGCTACCTCATCGGTGGATACCAGAACCGAGCAGCATATCCAGGATGCCATGGTGGAGCTCATGCGGGACCGCACCAGCCTTATCATTGCCCACCGTCTCTCCACCATTCAGGACGCCGACCAGATCGTTGTGATGGAACAGGGCCACATCATTGAGGCCGGCACCCACGAGGAGCTGCTGAAACAGAAAGGCGCTTACTACCAGCTGTACATGACTCAGTTTGCCGGGAACGCAACATAAATTCTGGCTGAACCATAAAAGACAGGAGCGCAAACCGATGACTGAACTGGAACGAGACCGCATGCAGGAGATGATCCGACGCCTGAACGAGGCGTCGGAAGCCTACTACGGCGGCCGGGATGAGATTATGTCCAACTATGAGTGGGACGCCCTCTTTGATGAGCTCTCCCGCCTGGAAAAAGCAACCGGCGTGACCCTCCCGGACAGCCCGACACAGAAGGTCAACACCGCGGCGGAGGAAAACATCGCCGGGGAAAAAGAGGCGCACGAGTATCCGGCGCTCTCCCTTGCCAAAACCAAGAAGGTGGAGGACCTTCAGGCGTGGGCCGGCAGCCGGCCTGTGTGGCTGAGCTGGAAGCTGGACGGCCTGACCCTGGTGCTGACTTATGACGGCGGCCGACTCACGAAAATCCTGACCCGGGGCAACGGCAGTGTCGGGACCAACATCACCTTTATGAAGACGGCGATCAAAGGTTTCCCGCTGACTGTGAAGGATCGCGGGCATCTGGTCGTCCGCGGTGAGGCCACCATCTCCTATCCGGATTTTGAAAAGCTGAACGAGTCCGTCTCCGACCCCGCAGAGCGCTTTGCCAATCCCCGCAATCTGGCTTCCGGTACACTGGCGCTGGATGCGAAGCGGCTGGATGAAGTACGGCAGCGGAACGTCGCCTTCAACGCTTTTACGCTGGTGCACACGGATGAGGAAATTGTCTCCTGGGGTGCGCGCATGGACTACCTGGAGCAACTGGGCTTTACCACCGTTGCCCGCGAGCTGACCGACGCCGGCAGACTGCCGGAGACCGTGGCGAAGTGGACACGCAGGGTAGAAAGCGGTGAAATGGAAATTCCGGTAGACGGTCTGGTTCTCTGTTATGATGACACGGAATACGCCGCGACCGGCAGCGTCACCGGGCACCATGCCACCCGTGCCGGTTACGCCTTCAAGTGGCAGGACGAAACTGCCCGCACGACCCTGCGCAAAGTGGAATGGTCCTGCGGCGCTACCACAATCACACCGGTCGCCATCTTTGACCCGGTTCAGCTGGAGGGCACCACCGTCTCCCGTGCGTCACTGGTAAACCTCAGTGAGATGGACCGTCTCGGCATCGGTGAAAATGACCTTACGGAAATCGAGGTTATCAAGGCCAACAAGATCATCCCAAAGGTTATTGCCGTGATCGGCGCATTTGGCACCTATACCCTTCCCGACCACTGTCCCGCCTGCGAAGGCCCCGTGAGCATTGCAACCGGGCCCAGCGGAGCCAGGACCCTGAAGTGCGACAACCCCGATTGCCCGGCAAAGCACCTTAAGAAATTTGAACGCTTTGTCAGCAAAAGCGGAATGGATATTGACGGTCTTTCCATAGAATCTCTGCGAGATTTTGTCGGCAGCGGCTTCATCCACAGCTTCGCGGATCTCTTCCGGCTCTCCCGCTATGCCGGGGAAATCCAGGACTTGGAGGGTTTCGGGAAGAAGAGCTGTGACAATCTTCTCGCCGCCATTGAAAAGTCCCGCACGGGAACCGATGCCGTGCGTTTTCTGACCGCTCTCAGCATCCCGCAAATCGGTGCCGACGCTGCAAAGCGCCTGGTCGCAGCCTACGGCTGGCCGGGCTTTGTGCGGGCGCTGGAGGAAGGGGCAGACTTCTCCAATGTCAACGGGCTGGGTCCGGAACGCTCCGCCCAGATCGGCAGCTGGTATGCAGATGAAAAAAACAAAGCCGTCTTTTACGAGCTGCTGGAACTCCTGCACATCCCGGAAGCGGAGCCGGTCACCGAAGTAAAGGGCAGCTGTTCCGGGCTCACCTTTGTCATCACCGGCGAAGTGCACCGGTTTAAAAACCGCGACGCCTTCAAGGCCTACGTGGAAGCCAACGGCGGAAAGGTTGCCGGGAGCGTCTCAAAGAAGAC
>CAZBXX010000193.1:0-3706 GCA_964495965.1 uncultured Oscillospiraceae bacterium
TCCGGCCAGGATCTGACCTATTACGACCAGGAGAAGAACGAGCACTACATCCCCTACGTCATCGAGCCCTCTCTCGGCGTGGAGCGCACGGTGCTCTCCGTCCTCTGCGACGCCTATGACGAAGAGGTCGTGGGACAGGACAAGAAGGGCAAGGACGACGTGCATACCGTGCTGCGGCTGCACCCGGCGCTGGCCCCCTTCAAGTGCGCGATTCTGCCGCTCTCCAAGAAGGACGTGCTGACCGGCCCCGCGCAGGAGCTGTATCAGGAGCTCTCCAAAGACTTCATGTGCGACTACGACGAGACCGGCTCCATCGGCAAGCGCTACCGCCGCGAGGATGAGATCGGCACCCCGTTCTGCATTACCTTTGACTTCAACACCGTCGGCACCGAGACCGACCCGGCCGACCACTGCGTCACCGTGCGCGAGCGCGACAGCATGCAGCAGGTCCGGATTCCGGTGGCGGACGTGCACGACTACATTGCCGCCCGCATCCGTCTGTAAACGGGAAAAGACGGAAAGGCACAAATCATGAAAAACGGATTGGTAAAAGTCGCCGCGGCGTCCCCGGTCATCCGGGTCGCCGACGCCGACTACAATGCACAGCAGGTCAGGGCCGTGATCGGGCAGGCAGCCGCACAGGATGTGAAGGTACTGGTCTTCCCCGCCCTGACCCTGACGGGATGCAGCTGCGGTGACCTGTTCCGGCACCGTGTGCTGCTGAAGGGCGCCGAGCAGGCGCTGCTGAGCGTGCTGCCCGCCACCGAAGGCCGGGATATGCTGGTGTTCGTAGGGCTCCCGCTTGCCGTCGGGGCAAAGATCTTCTCCGTGGCCGCCGCGCTGTATGACGGCGAGATTCTGGCGCTGGTCCCCCGCACGGACGTAGAGGACGCGTTCTTCTCGGTTCCGGAGCCGGGCAGCTGCCTGGACGTGGAGCTGGAAGGCTACGGGGCCGTCACAATGGCGGACGGGGTGCTCTTCCCGCATGCGGCGATGCCCGATCTGCAGGTGGCCGTGGAAGTGGGCGCCACACTGGACCGCTTCAGCAGCGCAGCCCCGCTGCAGGCCGCTTCGGGCGCCACCGTGCTGGCTGAGATGGCCTGTTTCCCGGCAAGCGTGAGCTCCCGGGATGAGGCGGAGCTGATTGCCCGGTATGAGTCGAAGCAGTTCCGCTGCGGCATGGTGCTCGCCGCCCCCGGCAAGGGCGAAAGCAGCACCGACCGCGTGTACTCCGGGCTCTGCCTGGTAGCGGAAAACGGTGTGCTGCTGAGCGTGGACGAGTGCATGGACCCGGATACAAACCGGACCGTCGGCTCTGCCGGAACCGTCAGCGCCTCCCCCGCGCGCACGGTGCTCGCCGTGTCCGAGCTGGACGTGGAGCTGCTGATGAATGCGCGCCGGGAAGCCGGCAGCTTTGCCGTAGATGCAGACTCTCTGATCTGCTCCTGGGGTGAAGAGCTCACCGATACTCCCCTGACCCGCCGGTACCGCAGGCTCCCGCACCTGCCGGAGACGGCCGAGGCGCTGCCGGATTACTGCCGGAGGATGCTGGACATCCAGGTCTCGGCCCTGGTGAAGCGCATGGAGTACGCTCACCTGACCCACTGCGTGGTGGGCATCTCGGGCGGTGTGGACTCCACCCTTGCGGTGATGGTGAGCGCCATGGCCGTGAAGCGCATGGGTCTCCCCGCCACCAACGTGGTTGCCTGCACGATGCCCTGCTTCGGCACTTCCAGCCGCACCAAGTCCAACGCCATCATCGTGGCCGAGCAGCTGGGCGCCGAGGTCCGGGTCATCGACATCGGCAAGGCTGTGTACCAGCACTTTGACGACATCGGACACGCGCACGACGACTATTCCGTCGCCTATGAAAATGCCCAGGCGCGTGAGCGCACCCAGGTGCTGATGGACATCTCCAACAAGGTCAACGGTCTCGACGTGGGAACAGAAGACCTGAGCGAATTCATCGACGGCTGGTGCACCTATAACGGCGACCACACCAGCATGTACGATGTAAACCTGGGCCTCACGAAAACCCAGGTACGCGCGAACGTCCGCTTTATTGCCGACACCACCGAAGACCGGGTGCTGAAGGCCGCGCTCTACGACGTGCTGGACTGCCCGGTCACGCCGGAGCTGCTGCCCATCCACGATGACCAGATCGAACAGAAGAGCGAGGAAGCCGTCGGCTCGTACAGCCTGCAGGACTTCTTCACGCACAAGATGCTGATCTGCGGCTTCAGCCCGTCCAAGACCTTCCGTCTGGCAAAGCAGGCCTACGGCGGCGAATACACCGATGAGGAGCTCATCCGCTGGCTCACCAGCTACTGCAGGCGGCTTTTCAGCCAGCAGTTCAAGCGCAGCTGCCTGATGGACGGCCCCGCCGTGGAAGCCTTCACGGTTTCGCCGCGCGTCGGCTTCCTGATCCCTTCGGATGCGGAAAGCACGCTGTTTCTGAAGGATCTGGAAGGGCTGCAGAACTCCCCGGAGCCCGACAGCGAAGTCTGACCGGCACCGCCAGCCGGGCTGCACGGAAATGGCCGGAATGAGAATCTCAGGGGGCTGTCTCAAAACACCCTGTCATTGCGAACCAGTGCTCACACTGGTGTGGCAATCCGTATCTGAACAGAGATTCATGGTTCGGATGATCACGTCACCAGTCTGAGGACTGGTTCCTCATCATGACAGACTTTGCCGTTTTGAGACAGCCCCTCTTTCATTTACTTCAGGCCGGTGCAGTGCGGCAGATGGGAAACCTGACGGTCCGGTGCGGGATTCGCACATCATCCATGCGAAATTGTCATATCATTCCGTCTTTTTTCTCTTGATCTTTTCATGGATTATGGTATACTTGAATAAAGAAGCGCATTGCGCTCTCACAAAAATTTATCCACAATTCACAAGGAGGCACTTATGCTTACGAACGAGTATCTGAAGAGAGTCTATGCCGAGGTTGAAAAGCGTGACTCTCATGAGCCGGAATTCCTGCAGGCCGTGCGCGAAGTTTTCGAATCCCTTGAGCTGGTGATCGACAAACACCCCGAGTGGGAAAAGGCCGCGCTGATTGAGCGCTTTGTGGAGCCTGAGCGTGTGATTGAGTTCCGCGTGCCCTGGACGGATGATAACGGAAATGTTCATGTGAACCGCGGCTTCCGCGTGCAGTATAACTCCGCCATTGGCCCCTACAAGGGCGGTCTCCGCTTCCACCCGAGCGTGAACCTCTCGGTCATCAAGTTCCTCGGCTTTGAGCAGATCCTGAAGAACTCCCTGACCACCCTGCCCATGGGCGGCGGCAAGGGCGGCTCGGACTTTGACCCGAAGGGCAAGTCTGACGCCGAAGTGATGCGCTTCTGCCAGAGCTTCATGACGGAGCTCTACCGCCACATCGGCCAGTTCACCGACACCCCGGCCGGCGACATCGGCGTCGGCGCCCGTGAGATCGGCTTCCTCTTCGGCCAGTACAAGAAGATCGTCGACCGCTTCGACGGCGGCGTGCTGACCGGCAAGGGCCTGACCTACGGCGGCTCCCTCGCCCGTACCCAGGCCACCGGCTACGGCCTGTGCTACTTCTCCGCCGAGGCCCTGAAGCACCTGAAGAACGACAGCTACGAAGGCAAGACCGTTGTGGTCTCCGGCTCGGGCAACGTGGCGCAGTACTGCGCGCAGAAGGTCACCCAGCTGGGCGGCAAGGTCGTCGCCATGTCCG
>CAZBXX010000194.1:0-3686 GCA_964495965.1 uncultured Oscillospiraceae bacterium
CTTTCAAAGTGTGATTTTGTTCCTCGTGTGAGCGACCATGCCCCAGAAGCGGTTGGTGTCCATGGCGACAAAGTCATTTTCCAGGTTGAATCCGTCCTGCTTGCTCAGCTCGCGCAGGGTGACAGCCACGGCAAGAAGGTGCTTGCAGAGCCCGGGGTACGGGCAGTCGCAGTACATTTCCCGCATCAGGCTGCCTTCCAGGCGGAAGTTCACTTCATACCATTCGCTTCCGCTGATAAAGGCTGTGCCGATGCCGTCTCTGATGCAGATGTATGCGACTTTCCCGCTGTTGCAGTATTCGAAAGCCCTCTGCAGCACGGGGTAGGTGACGTCCGGATTCCGCTCAATGTCGGTCAGGTCCAGATCAAAGCCTTCGCCGAAGATGACTTCGTCGTCCTCTTCTTCTTTGGGCGGCAGGACCCAGGTCCGGTACTGTTCCGGGCTGAAAGCTTCCCGGTCAAAGCTCACCATTTTGTCCAGGATCTCCTCGTAGCTCCCGTGCAGTTCCCGGTCTGCCACGGAGATGACGCGCTTATAGTCCGAAAGGCTGATTTTGAACTTCCGGCTGACGCTTTCCACAATGCCGGGCTCGCCGGCAAGTTTTCCTTCCACAAAGACAATGTCGCCTTTCCGGAGGTCAAAGCGGTCGTTATAGTAGGAGAGGGTTTTCCCGCTGTCCGGAAAGTTCACCTTGACCAGGGTGCGTACCGGCGGCTGGGGGACAACGGGTTCCGCTGCGGGGGCCTGCTCCGGTTCCGGATATTTGCCGGCGGTAAAACCGAGTATGCTTTTCATCTGTCTTCTCCTTTCTCAATTCTGGCTTGCGTGCTGCAGCACCAGGTTGTTGTCTGCTCCCTGGGAGATCAGTGCGAACAAAGTATCCAGCCGGGCGTAGGCTTTGCGGCGCTCTTTCTTTTCCGCTTTCCGGTAATACATTCGTTCCCTTTTCGTCTTCTGGGGCAGCTTACGGTAGTCATCCGCCATAATCTTCTTGGCTTTATCATGTGCTTCCACATAGTTCAGGATCTTTTCCATGGACGGTGTTACGGGTACATCGCTCTGGCGGTGGAAGCGCCACTGAATCAGTTCCTGAAAGGGGAGCTTCGGGTTGAAGTCATTCAGGTGGTAAAGGCGGTAGCCTTGCTCATGTTCATCCCAGGTGAATTTCCAGAAGCCGATCTCCGTTTTGAGGCAGTAGGCGTCAATTTCGGCCAGGTACCTGCCGTCCAGATTTCTGTCGCCAATGGCAGTCTGCAGGTTCTTGTTTTTTATTCTGGCGAGGCCGGTGCTGCTGCAGCAGTACTTGCAGCCGTGGTAGCCTTTTTTCCTGGCTTTTTTACTGCTGGTTTCGGTATAGCGATAAGGCGTGATGCGTTTTGCGTAGTGGCAATCAGGTATGTGGTATACGTGGTGTCCGGGTGCATCATTCAGCACGACTTTCATTCAGTTCCCTCCATTTCCGGTTTTCTGGGCTTATTCTAATCCAAGGGGTGTCGCAAAAAAATGACTTGCCTGTTTGCAAGCCGCTTTTTTTCTGCTATACTTTTTTCATTCCTGACGGAGGAGGGTTTTTATGGCCGCGGGAGACAATCAGAAGGGGAAAATGCTGTACCTGGTGAAGATCCTGATGGAGGAGACGGACGAGAATCACGGCCTCACCACGCCGGAAATCATCGAGAAGCTCAGCGCTTACGGGGTGAACGCCGAGCGCAGGACGCTGTACCGGGATATCGAGTTTCTGGAGCATTACGGGCTGGATATCATCCGGGAGCAGACGAAGGACAGTTTCTATTACCGGCTCGGCCGGCGGGACTTCGAGCTCTCGGAGCTGAAGCTCCTGGTGGATGCGGTCCAAAGCTCCAAGTTCATCACCGCGAAGAAATCCCGGGAGCTTATCAAGAAGCTCGGCGGTCTCGCCAGCCGCCATGACGCCGGGCGCCTCCGCCGTCAGGTGGTCATCGCCGGCAGGGTCAAGACCGAAAATGAGAGCATCTACTACAATGTCGATCTCATCCACGAGGCCATCAACGCGGGAAAGCAGATCTGCTTCCATTATTACCAGTGGAATGCACGGAAGAAGAAGGAACTCCGGAAGAACGGCGCTCTCTACTCTGTAAGTCCCTGGTGCCTGATGTGGGACGATGAGAACTATTACATGGTCGCCTATGATGCGGAGGAGACCATGATCCGGCATTACCGTGTGGATAAGATGCTGGACATCTCCGTAAGTGAAGAGGCCAGGGTCGGGGAGCAGGCATTCCGCGACTTTGACGTTGCCCGTTACTCCAAACAGCTTTTCGGCATGTTCAGCGGGGACGAGGTGCGCGTCACCCTCCGCTGTGAGAACCGGTTCGCCGGGGTGTTCATTGACCGCTTCGGCACGGAAGTCTTTATGGCGCCGGACGGGGAGGATCACTTTACCGTCGTTGTGGAGGTCGCTCTCAGCAACCAGTTTCTGGGCTGGGTCATCTCCCTTGGGGAAGGCGTGCAGGTCACAGGCCCGGAAACCGTCATTCAGCGCATGCGGGAAGAGGGCGCCCGCCTCAGCGCTCAGTATCCTATGGCGTAAAATGAAAGCCGCCTGCAGGCTGCAGGCGGCGTTTAGTTTCCCGGGTTCTTCTGGTTCCACTGGGCGATTACGCGCCCCATGAAAGCGAAAGCTGCCTTTTCTGGGCGGCACAGTCCGCCAGATATAGGTTGATCAGGGTCTGGTATGGGATGCCGGTTCCGGATGACATGGACTTGAAATAGTCAATCGTCTCTGCGTCAATGTTGATGGTAATCTGCTTTTTCAGTTTCTTTGCGTACGGGTTCTTCCTGGCACCGGTAAAATCATATTCTTCTCTCATTGGTCAATCACCTCAGCTGTTCTGCTCATAATAAGCATGCTCTTCTGTTCTTGTTGCTTTTCTTGCGGAAATAATCCGTATTACAGACTCGGACTGCCGGTAACAGTGGCATACTACAAGGAGGTTCGCGCGCCTGCTGAATCCAAGCAGGATAAATCGGTCCTCTTCATTGGAGTGATCCGGATCGTCGATCAGCAGGGCATTCTCGTCGTAAAAAACGGTCTGCGCTTCCTCAAACGAAATTTGATGCTTTTTCTGGTTCGCGATATTCTTATTTTCATCCCATTCAAAAAACAGATCTTCCATAATTATAATATAATTACCTCATAGTTATTTGTCAAGTCAATGATCGTTCATTGTTTTCGTTCCACGAACCAGCGCCCGATGTTCGGGCCGGTCAGGCCGGCGCAGCCGTAATCCGGGAAAGGATTGATTTCTCTTTTCATCTGTTTCTCCTGGGTTATTCGTCCGTAATATCGTCTACCGCTTCACCGCGGATGCCGGAGATGCGCTCGAAGGGAATGCTCTCGTTGATCCCGCTGCGCTCCCGTTTGCTCATCAGCACGACGGTGCGGGCGGCCTTGTCGATGCGCTTCACCCGGTCAGTGATCTCGGCGTAGCTGCCCCCGGCCTTGGATTCGTCCGGGATGAAGACGGTGAAGGTGAGGGAGGGAACCTCGCCCTCGACGAGGAGCTCCGTAATTCTGGCGATCTTCCGGTTCAGCACCTCCAGCTCATGCTCTTCCAGGCGGATCTCCCGGTCCGTGAGACGCGCCTCCTCCGCAATCATGTCCTCATAGCCGGTCAGGGCCTTGTAGGAGGCAAACTGCGCCGCCC
>CAZBXX010000195.1:0-3672 GCA_964495965.1 uncultured Oscillospiraceae bacterium
CTTAGTTTCCTGTGAAAACCTATGCTTACGCGGCCTCAGAGTCTTCCGAAGAACCTGCTGTCAGAGTTCCGCCATGCGCACCGCAGTATCCAGAGCGACTTCCATCATCTGGGTAAAGGAATTCTGCCGATCCTCTGCCGGAAGGTTGTCTTCCGGCCGGTAAATGTGGTCGGAGATGGTGCAGATGGCAAGGGCGCGCTTGCCGGCATAGGCTGCGTTGGCATAGAGGCCGGCAGCCTCCATCTCGACCGCGAGGACGCCCATCCGCTTCCACTGGTCATTTTTGCTGAGGCCCTCGGCAGCATAGAAGGAGTCGGAAGAGAGCAGGTTCCCGACCCGCATGGTGAGGCCCTTCTCCTCTGCAACGCGGACGGCGGTGCTGAGCAGCGTAAAGTCGGCAATGGGAGCAAAAGTGGCCGTATCGCCCAGGCCGAAGCTCTTCACATAGTTGGAGTTGGTGCAGGCCGCCTGCCCGGCGACCAGATCACGCAGTTTCAGGTCATCCTGCAGGGCGCCAGCGGAACCGATGCGGATGATGTTGTCAACGTCAAAGAAGTGATAGAGTTCCCAGCTGTAGATGCCGATGGACGGGATCCCCATGCCGGAGGCCATCACGGTGACAGGGACGCCTTTCCAGGTACCGGTATGGCCCTGGACGCCGCGCACGTTGTTGACCAGAACGGGGTCGGTCAGAAAGGTTTCGGCAATGAACTTCGCCCGCAGCGGGTCACCCGGCATCAGGACGGTTTTGGCAATCTGTTCTGCGGAAGCGTTAATATGCGGGGTTGGAATCGACATGGCAATTTCCTCCGGTTTTGTCTGTAATCTTGTTTTGTCTATGGTATTCCGAATGATCTTATGGTATTCTACATGGTAGCTTTGCCTGTGAAAAGTATAATGGACAGACAGAAAAAAGTCAAATTGAAAGCGCAGACGTTCTGTGGTATAGTATCGCAGACAACCGAAATGTATGATGGATAAGGAATGAATTCCGGCAGCAGAAAAGGCTTGGCACGGGAAGAGCCTGAATTCGGGGAACAGGGGAGGAAACAACATGCAGAAAGCCATGGTGATCGGCATTGCAGGCGGCACCGGCAGCGGAAAGTCTACCATTACCCGCAGGCTGGTTCAGCGCTTTGGAAATGACGTCAGCGTTCTTTCTTATGATAACTACTACAAAGCGCAGCACGAGCGGCCCTTTGAAGAACGGATCAAGGTGAACTACGACCACCCGGACGCTTTTGATACCGCGCGGTTTCTGAGTGACCTTCGGGCCCTGAAGGTCGGGAAAACCATCCAGTGTCCGGTCTATGATTACACCATTCACGACCGGCTGGACCAGACCAGAACCGTGCATCCCGCGAAAGTGATTGTAGTGGAAGGCATCCTGATTTTCGCCAGTCAGGAGCTGTGCGATGAGATGGACATCCGCCTATTTGTGGATGCCGATGCCGATGTACGCATTTTGCGGCGCATTGTGCGCGATGTCCGGGACCGCGGCCGGAGTCTGGACAGTGTGGTGAACCAGTACCTCACTACCGTGAAACCCATGCATGAGGCCTTTGTGGAACCGTCCAAGCGGCGTGCCGACATCATTGTGCCCGAAGGCGGCCACAATCTGGTTGCCCTGGATATGATCATGGAGCGGGTGCGCGCCCATCTGGCACAGTGAAACTGCAAAACGGAGAAGGAACAAAACCAATGGCAAAGCTTTACTTTAAATATGGTGCGATGGGTTCTTCCAAATCAGCCCAGGCGCTGATTACCAAATTTAACTATGAAGAGCTGGGCATGACGGTGTGGCTGATTAAGCCCAGCACCGACACACGGGACGGCGCCGACCTCATCAAAAGCAGGATCGGCCTCTCCTGCAGGGCACAGGTGATTACCCCGGAGCAGAGCATTCTGGAGGCGTACCGGGCCGCGGGGAAGCACGATGTGATTATTGCGGATGAAGCCCAGTTCTTTACCCCGGAGCAGATTGACGAGCTGCGTACCCTGGTGGACGAGGACGACCTGCCGGTGCTGTGCTTCGGCCTTCGGACGGACTTCCTGACGCACTTTTTCCCGGGAGCCCGGCGGCTGATGGAGCTGTCGGATTCCCTGACCGAAATCAAAACGGTCTGTGCCTGCGGCAGAAAGGCCACCGTCAATGCCCGTATCGATACCAACGGAAAGATTATCACCGAAGGCAGCCAGGTGTTCCTGGGCGGAAACGACAGTTACCAGGCGATGTGCCATCAGTGCTGGAAGCGGAAAATCCGCGAGCAAAACGGAACAGTTTAAAAGAAGGGATTGTAGCGGCCTGTAACAGGCCGCGGGAACAGAACATGCTTGAAATCAGAAACCTGAGTTTTTCCGTCGAAGAGGACGGCATCCGGAAGGACATCATCAAAAACCTGAGTACGAGGGTAGAGGACGGGAAGTTTGTCGTCATTACCGGACCCAACGGCAGCGGCAAGTCGACGCTGGCAAGGCTCATCATGGGCATTGAAAAGCCGACAGAAGGGCAGATCCTTCTGGACGGCGAAGATATTACCGCGCTGGACATTACCGAGCGGGCGAAAAAGGGCATCAGCTTCGCCTTCCAGCAGCCGGTGCGCTTCAAGGGGATCCGGGTGAAGGATCTGCTGCGCCTTGCGGCGGGCAGGAACCTGTCTGTCTCGGCAGCCTGCGACTATCTGTCCGAAGTGGGCCTCTGTGCCCGGGACTACATCGACAGGGAAATCAACTCCTCGCTCTCCGGGGGCGAGCTCAAGCGCATTGAAATCGCAACGCTGCTTGCGCGCCACACCCGGCTTTCGCTGTTTGACGAGCCGGAGGCCGGCATCGACCTCTGGAGCTTCCAGAACCTGATCCGGATTTTTGAAAAGATGCGCCGGGAAATTCAGGACAGCTCCATTGTCATCATCTCGCATCAGGAGCGGATCCTGAACATTGCCGATGAGATTCTGGTGCTGAACGGCGGGACGATTACCGACCGGGGTACACCTGCGGAGATCATGCCGAAGCTGGTGACCGCCGACAACGGCGTCTGCCAGCGGCTGCAGTGAGGAGGGAAGCGACATGGTAAAACTGGACGCCATTCAGAAGCGGCTGATTGAGGAGATCGCGGACCTGCACGGTATCCCGGAAGGGGCTTACAACTTCCGTGCCAATTCCCAGCTTGCCGGGCGGAACACCACGGCAAACATCGACATTGTCTCCAAACCGGACGGCAGCGGCATCGATATTCACATTAAGCCCAACACAAAAAACGAAAGCGTACACATCCCGGTGGTGCTATCCGAGAGCGGCATCAAGGAGACGGTTTATAACGACTTCTATATCGGCGAAAACAGCGACGTGGTCATCGTGGCCGGCTGCGGCATCGACAACTGCGGCACGCAGGACTCCGAACACGACGGCATCCACCGCTTTTATGTGGGAAAGAACGCAAAAGTAAAGTATGTGGAGAAGCATTACGGCTCCGGCGACGGCCGCGGCCAGCGCATCCTGAACCCGGTGACCGAAGCCTATATGGAAGAGGGCAGCACCATGGAGATGGAGATGGAGCAGATCAAAGGCGTGGACTCCACCGACCGTGAGACCGTTGCCGAGCTCAAGGCCGGGGCGAAGCTGGTGGTGAAGGAGCGCCTGATGACCCACGGCAGCCAGAACGCCGTGAGCGGC
>CAZBXX010000196.1:0-3646 GCA_964495965.1 uncultured Oscillospiraceae bacterium
CGGTGGTGGTGCCGTCACCGGCAACATCGTTGGTCTTGGTGGATACTTCCTTGATAAGCTGGGCGCCCATGTTCTCGAAAGCGTCCTCAAGCTCGATTTCCTTGGCGATGGTCACACCGTCGTTTGTGATCAGCGGGGTGCCGAACTTCTTGTCCAGAACCACGTTGCGGCCCTTGGGGCCGAGGGTAATCTTTACGGTATCGGCCAGCTGGTTTACGCCGCGCTCGATGGCCTTGCGGGCTTCTTCACCATAAATAATCTGTTTTGCCATGATAACAATCCTCCTGAATTACTCAATCACTGCCAGAATATCGCTCTGACGGACAATAGTGTACTCCACGTCTTCCAGCTTGACCTTGCTGCCGCTGTACTTGCCGACCAGGACCTTCTCGCCGGGAACAACGATCATGGTGACTTCGTTTCCGTCCACAACACCGCCGGGGCCGACTTCGACAACTTCGTAAACCTCAGGCTTCTCCTGTGCGGAAGAGGTGAGGAAAATGCCGGAAGCGGTGCGCTCCTCGGCTTCATTCTGCTTGAGAACGACACGGTCTGCCAATGGTTTCAGCTTCATTATTCATAACCTCCAAAAATAGATTACAAAAATTGATACCGTTAGCACTCAAAACTTCTGAGTGCTAACGGTGCTTATCATACCACACTTTTCTGTTTTTTCAAGTCCCCGCAGGAGAAAAATTATAAACTTTTTGTGAAGAGGACGGCCTGCGGCGTCGCCGCGCTTTCCATGGCGACAGAGCGCGGGGGCGAACGCATCAGAATGGTTCGGCCGGAAGAGAAGAAATGTCAGAGCGACAGCGGCGGAATCCCGGTTCCGTTCCCCAGCCCGCGCGGGACAATCAGATGCAATGCCTTCGGCATCAGATGTATGCTGACCGAAGTGGCGGGGATGGCCTCACCGTCAAGATTAATGACATCTTCCCGGTCAAACTCAATGTACAGGTCCGTGCCGCGCACGTGCGTGATATACTGGGGAAAGTCATCAGCATGGCCTTTGGCGTACTTGCCGATGCAGCGGGCAAAGGTCAGCAGTGAGACCTTCCTTACGATAAAGATATCCAGAATGCCGTCGTCCAGCTTCGCATCCAGAGAGGGGTTGAAGCCTCCGCCGTAAAAGCGCCCGTTGCAGACGCAGACCAGGGAGTGCTTTCCTTCCGTATCGTAGCTGCCGCAGCGCACGTGCATCGTGGTGGCGATGCCTTTGAAGGCATTCACTACGGCGGAAACCACATAGCCTCCCTTACCGCCGACGAGGGGCAGATTGCTGTATTTGTGAACACTGGTACCGATGCGGGCGTCGATTCCGACGGAACAGATATTGGCGCTGTAGCTGCCGTTGCAGGAAATGAGATCGATATCATGCACGGAACCATCCAGCAGTGCGTCCAGATCCCGGAAGAGATCGGCATCCGTGCCGAACATACGGCAGAAGTCATTGCCGGTCCCGGTCGGGAAGGGGCAGACGGCTACATGATCCTGATTGGCTGCCCCGTTGACACACTCGTTGAAGGTGCCGTCACCGCCGCAGGCATAAACCCGGACTTCGTCTTCCCCTGCCGCTTCGATGCGGATCTTGCGGGTGGCGTCCCTGGGCCCCCGGGTGACGTAGATTTCATAGGGGTCCGTACGGGTCTCAAAGGCGGCCCGGACTTTTGCCGTGACCTCCTCGGTGGCATCCCGGCCGCCGGCTACGGGGTTGATGATGAAAAGATGCTTCATATGCTCTTCCTCGGTTTCTCTTTATCATTATAGTACATATACAGGTCGCAGCGGATCATGCCGTTATAGAGTTTGCGTTTTTTGTCAGCGGGCCTGCCGAAGCAGCGCTCGAACTCCGCATCGGAGGACAGCAGGTACACGCTCCAGTTTTCCAGCCCAGGCTGTGAAAGCGCACTGCCGAAGCCGCGGTAGAGTGCCTCGGCCTGCTGCACATCCAGCAGGCGTTCCCCGTAGGGGGGATTGGTGACGATGACGCCGCACTCCGTCCGCCGGGAAAAGGCGGTGGCGTCGGCTACCCGGAATTCGATGATGTGTTCCACCCCGGCGCGCACGGCGTTCTCCCGGGCGATCTGAACGGCCCGGGGATCGATGTCGGAGGCGATGATGTGATAGTCTCCGGTGTACTCTGCCACCAGTGCCTCGGCGCGGGCCTGCCGCCACAGGGCGGGGTCCATGAAAACCCAGTTCTCCGCCGCAAACTCCCGGTAGAGACCGGGCGCCCGGTTCAGGGCGGCGAGGGCGGCCTCAATGGCAATGGTCCCGCTGCCGCAGAAAGGATCGCAGAAATCTCCTTTTCCGCGGTACCGGGCGAGCTTTACCATGGCGGCTGCCAGGGTCTCGCGCAGAGCGGCCTCGGTGTGTGCAGGGCGGTAACCACGCTTGTGCAGGGCGGTGCCGGAGGTGTCGAGGAAGATCTCGGCCCGGTCCTTCCGCAGCGAGAAGCGGATTTTGTATTCCGCGCCGCTTTCCGGAAAACGATCCAGATGATAACGGGCTTTCAGCCGCTCAACCACGGCCTTTTTGACGATGCGCTGACAGTCCGGCACCGAAAAAAGCGCCGAATCCAGGCTGTAGCCGGTCACCGGGAAGGCGGCATCCCGGGGCAGCAGATCCTCCCATGCCACGGCACGTACACCCTCAAAAAGCGCTTCAAAGCTCTCTGCCCGGAAGCTCCCCAGTTGCAGCAGCACCCGCTCCCCGCAGCGCAGGGAGAGATTGGCTCGGGCGCAGTCCGCTGCTGTACCGGAGAAGAACACCCGGCCGTCCTCTGCCCGGACCCCGTCCAGATTCATACGGCGCAGCTCATCGGCCGCAAGGCCCTCCAGGCCGAACAGGCAGGGAACGCAGAACTGAAACAGTGAAGAATCCATCGGCACAGACCACCCTCCGTAAACGGCTGATTTCAAGCCGTATCATAGCGCAATGTCTGAAAAAAGTAAACCGTCAACTATATTTTGCGGTTTCACGGAAAACCATAACACAAGTTGAGCGCAAATTGTAAAGAAATTTTAAATAAACTATTGATTTTTTGAGACGGATGCGGTATAGTACGTCTGTGTTGGAAGCCGGTGTTTTTCACCCGGCTGCACCGGACAGGAGAGGTTCCGCAAAATGGCAATTTCCCGGCAAGACTTTGTTGAAGTGCTCAAGGATTCTTACAGCGCCTATTACACCATCCAGGAGGATGCCGCGGCGCCCGAGGGGCTGCCGTTGGCCTTCCGGGCGGATTATTCATCGCGGGATGAGCGCTACTGGCTCACCAAGAGCGTGGTCACCTGGGCCAATGAGAAGCATGAGTACTGTTACGTCTTCGCGGCGGAGTCCTTCAGTCCGGAGCTTGCGGCGCGGTGTATGGACTGGGCCTGGGAGGACACCCTCCCCCGGGTAAGGCCCCACGGTCAGCACCAGTGCACCAACGCCAAGGTGGTTTTCATTGCAGACAGCGTCTCCCGCGAAACCGCGAAGGCGGTAAAGAAAAAGGCCGCCACCCGCAGCTACCGCCAGGGGATCAAGCCCCAGGGATACTCCAATCTCCTCGCTGGCATCACGGACCTCGGAACCCGGAAGACCGTCACCAACAGCGCCGGTCACGAGCTGGTTCCCTATTTCAAGAAGCTATTTGCTGCCA
>CAZBXX010000197.1:0-3614 GCA_964495965.1 uncultured Oscillospiraceae bacterium
GAAACCGGCATCCTCCGCACCGCCGTCATTTTCTTCTTCCTCTCCAATGACGGACTCAGCATTCTGGAGAACGCTGCGCATCTGGGCCTGCCGATCCCGAAGCAGTTGAAAGCCGTACTGGAACAGCTGCACGACCGGGCGGAGAAGTCCGGCACCGATAAGACTGAGAACCTGCCTGAAGTGGAAGGCGAGGTATATACCGGAGCCCACGAGGAGAAGAACCAGTGAACGCAGCCGCCCAAAAGGTAATTACCATCGCCCTCGCCGAGGTCGGCTACCGGGAGAAGGCATCCAACGCCGCCCTGGATGACCCGGAGGCGAACCCCGGGAGCGGCAACTGGAACAAGTACGCCCGGGATCTTGCCGCCGCCGGATACTATAACGGCGACAAGAACGGCTATGCCTGGTGTGAATGCTTTGTGGACTGGTGCTTCTGGAAGGCCTTCGGCCCAGACGGCCAGCGAATCCAGTGCCAGACCGGGGATCTGGGCGCTGCCTGCATTTATTCCATGCAGTATTACCGGCAGCAGGGGAGATGCGATATGAATCCCATAGCAGGGGATCAGGTCTTCTTCTATGGCGGAGGCACCGTGGGCCACACCGGCATCGTCACTGCGGTTTCCGATTCCACCGTCACTGTGGTGGAGGGGAACAACTCCGACCGGGTGCAGACGCTGACCTACCGCCTTGGCGACAGCCGCATCGCCGGCTACGGGCATCCGTGGTATGAGAGGGCGGATGAAAGCACCGGGAAAGAGAAAGAAGAGGAGCCGACCCCGGTTCCCGCTTCGCAAATAACTCCTACTTCCGGAAATCCCGCAGCATCTCCCCAAACCTGCACCGTCCGCCTCCCACTCCTCAAACGCGGCGACACCGGCACCGCAGTGGAGTCCGCCCAGCTTATCCTCATCCACCGCGGCTATGACTGCGGCGGCAGCAAAAACCTCCTCGGCCGCGAGACCCCCGACGGGGACTTCGGCCCGGCGACTGAAAAAGCCGTCCGGGACTTCCAGACCGCCCACGCCCTCACCCCCGACGGTGAGATTGGCCCGGATACCTGGACAGCACTGGCGACCGCTTGAAAGGTCCTTCCCGAACTAGGGTTGAGTTAAGGCTGTGTTGTTAAAATGCCATCATCAAATCCAGTTTTATAACAAACGGGAGGTGTTCACAGTGACATTCGGAAGCATTTTAACAGCTCTGTTGGGCATGGGCGGCCTTGCGGCGGTCATGTACGCAATGCTGTGAGCAAAAAAAACGGATAAAAGAACGGCTGAATGAGGCGCTTGCCCCGTTCAGCCGTTTTCACTATATTGAGAATTCAGATTATTCCTTTTCTCCCATCTTTTCCCTGAGATCCCCCAGGCTTTTATCATGCTGCGCTTTTGTAATGGCCCCGTGGGCCAAAAAGGTATCCAGCGTCTCCTTCTGCTGCAGGTACAGCTGGTGGTTCTTCTCCTCCAGAGACAGCTTATCCCAGACAATATTTCTCGTATTGCTTTTATAGTCCATAAAGACACACTCCCGTGCGGTAATCGTACAGGAGGGGAGTATACAGGAAGAAGGAGGGGAAAACAAGACTTGACTTTTCCTGATGACTGTGCATCGGCCTCAGACATACCCCTGATTTCTTGCGAATTAATGAAATCTCTGTTATAGTGATATTACAGTCGAGTTCATGTATTATGGAATTTGCATTAGGGAATAAACAGGAGTCACCATGAACCAATGCCCATCATGCGGAGCAAAAGTTCCCGCCGGGGCGCATTTTTGTCCTGACTGCGGATATCCGCTTCAGGCCACAGCCCGGCGCCCGGCCGGTACCGGCAATGCAGTGCAATACGAAAAGGAAAACAGAATCGATCGTCTGTACCTTGATATGCTCTGGGTTTTAGTCTTTCTGACCATACTCTCGGTCATTGCCTCCTTCATCAAGCTGAAAGTCAGGGAGGCGAACACCCCATGGCCTAATGCGGAGTATCCCGCGTTTTACAGTCAGAACGGGGTCGGATCTACCGTGGGAAGCTTTTCGGAGAACACGGAGGCGATTCGGACTGCCTCCAGATCCGTTCTCAGGCTGGATACCTATGATGAGGCCGGAGAGGCAGCTGGCTTCGGGAGCGCCTTCGCCGCTCTTGAAGACGGTCTGTTCGTCACGAACTGGCATGTCATAGAGGGCGCTGTTGAGTTCAGAGGACAAAGAGAATTCGGTGAGGCTTTCGACCTGAGTGAAATCGTTGCATACGACGCGGAGAAGGATCTGGCCATTCTGCGTGCGTCAACTCCCACAGGAATTTCAACTCTGCCTTTGGGGAAATCCAGAACGCTGGAAAAGGGCGCAAAGGTCCTGACCCTCGGGAGTCCGCAGGGACTGACGAATATCGTAACTTCGGGCCTCTACAGCGGTACATTCTACTTTGGTGACGAGGGCCGGCGATATCTGCTGCACACGGCGGTGACTACCAATGGCAGCAGCGGCAGCCCGCTTTTCAATGACGTCGGTGAGGTGGTCGGCGTTCATCGCAGCGGGTATGAGAAGGATCAGGATCAGATTCTGAGCTGTGCCATCCCCATCGAATACGTGGTGGAGCTCTACCAGAGTACCCTGGCACCGGCGGATTAAAATGCCAGCTGTTCATAAACGGCGCTGATACCGAAACAGTAGCGGACCAGTCGGGCGGATGAGCAGACTATTCCCCGTCATACAGGCAAATCAGACTGAAAGCCCTCGGCCCTGCCGGCCTTGAGGCGCACAGCAGGACTGTTTGAGAAGTTTGAAACCCAGGGGGTTTTGAACGTCTTGAACAGTCTCTTTTTGTTATGTCGGTATACCCCGGTGCGGCAGAGCATGCAGCCGGTTCAGAAAAGGAAAACGGAACCCTGCGGTCATTGGCTGTTGAGAGTACTCAGCCCCTCCCCTGTTCATCAGTATAATACGCCTTTTGTCAGCCGTCCGCGAAGCGGATTGGAGGAGCCGCCTGACGGAACGGAGCGACAGCCGCAGCTCCCACAGGGACCGGTACCGCGAGCGAAGAGAGAGGGACCGGGAACTGCAAAGCGAAGGCTGTGCGGAGAGAAGGCAGGGGCGACGACCGCTCCCCCGTGCTATAGGGAGGCGGAGCGCAGCGAAGCCGGGTGGGCGGGCATTTTCGCAGCGGCGCCAGACGCCGGCCGGACCGGACCGCCAAAAAGCAAGAGGGCCGCTCCCGAGCATGCGAGGGTGCGGCTCTCGAAGTGACAGCGGGACGGGCGGCCGTGGCGCCCGCGCGGAACCGTGCTGCCGCAAAGCAGCACACCGCTGAAGCGGAGGACGGAGCCGGCGTGAAGGCTGCAGCGGAACGAGGCTGGCAGTCACGGAGCCCGCGGATGTGTCTGCCAGCCGAAGAGGAGCTGTGCCGAAGCGGCGCGAAGGCCGGAGCGGAAACCGAGCCGGAGGTCAATCCGGCGGGAGCGGAGCGCAGCGAGGGACAGCGGCTGAGGTGCAGCGCAAGGGGCGAGGAACGATACCCTGCGTGCCTGCCGAAGCGCCGGAGGGAGCAAGCGATGCGGGAGTCGGGTTGGCCGGAGGCGAGCTGAGGGAGAGCGTTCTTTCCCGGAGCGGAGCGGACTGGAGC
>CAZBXX010000198.1:0-3609 GCA_964495965.1 uncultured Oscillospiraceae bacterium
CGGAAATGACGGAGCTCTTCCGGCAGCAGCTCGTGGATACCGGCGCCACCATGATTGAGGGCCGGGCACTTTCGGTGCTGCCGATGGAAGACAGCTTCGGCGTTGCGGTGGGCAGCGACTACTACATGGCCCGCAGCATCATCCTGACGGCAGGCATCACCCGGGAAAAGCTCTACCCCGGCGAGGCGGAGTTTCTCGGCCGCGGCGTCAGCTACTGCGCCACCTGTGACGGAATGCTCTACCGGGGCAAGACCGTGGCCGTGGTCGGCAGCGGGGAGGAAGCCGCGCAGGACGCCGACTTTCTGGAAGGCATCGGCTGCACGGTGCTGCGCTTTCCGAAACCGGGCCGGTTTGAAATAACCGGCGGCATGAAGGCGAACACCCTGACCTTTGCCGGGGAAGAGCACAAGGTGGACTGCGTGTTCATCATCAAGGACACGGTCTCCGTGACGCAGCTGGTGCCGGGCCTGACCTATGAAGACGGCGGCATTGTGGTGGACCGGAAGATGGCCACCGCCGTACCGGGCGTCTTCGCCGCGGGCGACTGCACCGGCAAGCCCCTGCAGCTTGCAAAGGCCGTGGGCGAAGGGAACGTTGCAGCCCTTTCCGCCTGCGACTGGCTGGATAAAAAGTAACTGCTAATTTATTCTTTCGGACTATTCCAGGCATCGCTGACGAGCGTATACACTTGATATCAGGAGAGCATTATGGCAACTCTAATAAAAAAAGAACGCAACGCGAATATCGAGTTGCTGCGCATACTCGCAATGATCATGGTTATTGTCCTTCATAATCTCGCCGGCAGCGGTGCTTTGTATGAGCAAAGCGGGTTCAGATATCAGTTCTATTGGTGGATGGAGGCGCTTTGTATTTGTGCCGTTGATGTGTTTGTTCTGATCAGCGCATATTTTCTTATTAATGCAACTTTTAATCTTCAAAATGTCTTCCGTATCATTGCTATCACGCTGGTTTTTTCTGTTCCTCTCTCATTCCTGTCAGTAAAACTCTCCGGCAATAGCATCAGTACACTTTCTTGCATTAAGAATTTCTTCCCTATTCTGACAAAAAAATTCTGGTTTGTAAACGCTTATCTTGCAATGTATCTCCTCAGCCCTTTTCTGAACAAACTTCTGAGGAATCTGGATAGAGAACAGTTCACTATTCTTCTCTGGATCGAAATTGGTATGATGATTCTACGGCCAACATTATTCCCAAAAGTCTGGGCTCAGGATATGACCGCCGGATTGAGTGTCTTTTTCTTCATCTCTCTGTATTGTATTGCTGCATGGATCCGGCTGTATGCCTCCTCCTGGACAATCAATCCCGCTCATTGTATTCTGTTGTACATGATTACCAGTTTTCTCCTGGTTGTTGTTAAAGCCGTCCTCATGCACTTTGACATCTCAGAAGATACTGCATCGCGCTACTACAGCTATGATTCATTTTTTGTTGTAATTCAGGCGCTTGCACTATTTCTTGCTTTTCTCCATACAAAACCCTGCAATGGTCGAAAAGCGAAAATCATTAATTCTATCGCACGGTATAGTTTTGCCGCATATATCATTCACTATTCTTTGAACAGTGTTTTATGGAGACAGATTCTCCATATTGATCGATACGTAGGAAGCATGCCCATTGGTCCACTGGATATTGTCCTCTCTTCTGTTTTGGTTTTCCTCATATGCTGTTTCCTGGATTTGTTAAGAACCCGGATTGCAAAAGTTATACGTCAGCAGATTTATTCTACTCCAATTGGAAACTGGGAAAGGCATCAAATACAAAAATGGAACCGTCTGTTCAATGGGTAGAGATACTATTCTTGCGAATTATGTGGGTAACCTATATTCTCCTATATATAATTGCTCAAATAATTATCCCAAGTTTACTCGGTCAAAAATGTCGTTTCATGAATTGACAAGCGTCTTTTTCACGTGTATAATGCGGAAAGATTCATAAAAACGCACTGTGAAGAGCAGGAGTACGCATGGTGACGCAGCTCAGAGAGAGGACGGCTGGTGGAAGTCCCCCTGTGTTCATGCGGAAGGTCGGCTTGGAGTGTCCGGTGTGAAGGTCCCGGTTTTCCGGGTTCTGTGTAAGGCCGGCGTATTGCCTGCGTCAAGGGCTGTCAAAGTGCCGTGCCGGCACCTGTTTCAGGACGCTGCACGGAATTCAGGTGGTACCGCGGTTACGACCGCCCTGAAGCGGAAGCTTCGGGGCGGTTTTGTTTCACCGGTGCATCCGGCTAAATGTTTGCAAAACCGGTAACCGCCTCAGCCACGCACAGCAGTTCCAAGAATTCTTATTCTCTTTGGAGGTTCCCCATGAAAGAATTACCGAAAGTGTACGATCCCCACGCAGTGGAGTCCCGGATTTATGACTTCTGGGAAAAAGGCGGCTGGTTCCGCGGCATCCGTGATGAAAAGAAAAAACCTTTTTCCATCGTTATGCCGCCTCCCAATGTCACCGGGCAGCTGCACATGGGTCATGCGCTGGACGCCACCCTTCAGGACATTCTGACCCGCTACAAGCGCATGCAGGGCTATGCGGCCCTGTGGCTGCCCGGGCAGGATCACGCAGGCATCTCCACGCAGGTCCGCGTGGAGGAAGAGCTCCGCAAAAAGGAAGGCCTGACCCGCTACGATCTCGGCCGCGAAAAGTTTCTGGAGCGCGTCTGGGCCTGGAAAAACCAGTACGGCAACCGCATCATTGAGCAGCAGAAGCGCCTCGGCGTCTCCTGTGACTGGGAGCGCAACCGCTTCACCCTGGATGATGTCTGCGCCAAAGCTGTGCGCGAGACCTTCTGTGAACTCTATGAAAAGGGCCTCATTTACAAGGGCCGCCGCATCATCAACTGGTGCCCCCACTGCCGCACGGCGCTCTCGGACGCCGAAGTGGAATACAAGGACATGCCCGGCCACTTCTGGCACATCCGCTATCCCATTGAAGATTCCGACGAGGAGTTCATCATCGCCACCACCCGGCCCGAGACCATGCTCGGCGATACCGGCGTGGCCGTGCACCCGGATGACGAGCGCTACAGGCATCTTGTAGGCAAGAACGCCATTCTGCCGCTGGTCGGCAGGAAACTTCCCATCGTGGCAGACGAGTACGTGGAGCTGGGCTTCGGTACCGGAGCCGTGAAGATGACGCCCTGCCACGACCCGAACGACTATGAAGTCGGCCTGCGGCACAATCTGGAGCAGGTGCAGTGCATTGACGAAGACGCGAAGATCATCAACGGCGGTAAGTACAACGGCATGGACCGCTACGAAGCCCGCGAAGCCATTGTGAAGGATCTGGAGGAGCAGGGCTATCTGGTCAAGGTGGAACCCTACAACCACAACGTGGGCTGCTGCTACCGCTGCGGCAACGTGGTGGAGCCGCTGACCAGCCCCCAGTGGTTCGTGAAGATGAAGCCTCTCGCCGGGCCTGCCATCGACGTGGTGAAGGACGGCCGCATCAAGTTCGTGCCCGAGCGCTTCACCAAGACCTACCTGAACTGGATGGAGAACGTGCATGACTGGTGCATCTCCCGTCAGCTCTGGTGGGGCCATCAGATTCCCGCCTGGTACTGCGACGATTGCGGCGAAGTGACCGTTTCGCGTGAGG
>CAZBXX010000199.1:0-3493 GCA_964495965.1 uncultured Oscillospiraceae bacterium
CGGAAGGCTTCTTCATCACGGACGCCTGTATCGGCTGTGGAAGCTGCCTGCCGGTATGCCCGCAGAACTGCATCAGTACTGGCAATATTCCATTTCACATTCAGCAGGAGCATTGCCTGCACTGCGGCAACTGTATGAAAGTCTGCCCGGTCAGAGCAGTTATCAAGAGGTAAATGACAAAGGTTATGAACAGAAACAACAACAGGCCGAATGGCTATCTGGAAACGATTCAGCAAGGGCTGGACGGAGTGCGCAGCTTCCGGGATGGCTTATTGACGACTGCCTGCCGCACGCTCGTGACTTTAGATAATATGAAGTGACCTCGCATTTGCAGCAACGTGGATTTACCCGTATACTGACAAATGGAAATACGCCAGCTGCGGGGCTTACCGCATGCAAAAGGAGGTCGCTTCATGTATAGGATACTCAAAATTGGAATGGATGTCCATATCTCCGGAGTATGGTACACCATGCTCTGGTCTCCCAAGGGTGTACCATCCCGGATAAAGTGCTGAAAAGAGCGCCCGGGGATCGCTCCCACGGTGCTCGGTTCTCTATATCTGCTTATGCTATCAGACGAATTGGCAGCATTACGAACGGTGCGCCTGCTTCATGGTGGGGCGTCTGAAAAAAAAACGGACGAGTTGAACTGCTCATCTTTGGGGTGCAGAGTTTCCTTTTCAGTGTGTTCACTTCTTGAGTTCCTACGTTGAGTATGGTATATTTCCTTTCGGAAGTTGCTCGAAAAGACGACTAACTTCCGAAAGGAAGAAAAACATGATTGAACGCAGAAAATATCTGGATGCCCTGATCAGACGCTAGTGGAATGGCCGGATTAAGGTGATTACCGGGATCCGCAGATGTGGAAAGAGTACACTGCTGTTTGACCTGTACAGGGAATATCTTCTTAAGGCCGGTGTCCCGGAGGATCATATTATTCAGCTGGCGCTGGATGATGATCTGAACGAAAAATATCGTGATCCGTACTGCCTTTCTGCTTATATCCGGGAACGTACATCCGATTCCAACCGGAAATACTATGTTTTTATCGACGAAATACAATTTGCCATTTCCAAAGACGAACTTAAGCAGCAAGATGAGCCTGTCAGGCTTTACAGTGTTCTGAACGGATTTCTTCGTCTGAAGAATATCGATGTGTATGTAACAGGCAGCAATTCAAAGATGCTTTCAAAGGATATTACCACCGAATTCAGGGGGACGCGGAGATGAAGTGAAAGTGTACCCGCTTTCTTTCCGTGAGTTTTACGAGGCATTCGGTCAGGAAAAGACAGAAGCCTATAACGAATACAGTATGTATGGCGGAATGCCCTACCTGTTATCCCTGGACAGGGATGAGGATAAGTTTAAGTATCTGTCCGATCTGTTCGAGGAAATCTATTTCAAGGATATAGAAGAAAGGTATAATGTTGCACTGCCTGCTTTGCTGCGGGAACTGACCAGTGATCTTTGTTCATCAATCGGTTCGCTGACGAATGCCAGCAAAATATCAAGAACCCTTCAAAGTGTAAAACACATCAAAGTGGATGCTGAAACCATCAGTGCTTATCTGAAATATCTGACAGAGAGCTTCCTTTTTTCTGAGGCAGTCAGATATGACATCAAAGGAAAAAAATATTTTGAATATCCCTCCAAGTATTACTGTACAGATATCGGACTTCGCAATGTGAGGCTCGGTTTGCGCCAGCAGGAAGAAACGCACATTATGGAAAACCTGATCTATAATGAGCTGTTGATGTTCTCCCGCCGCACACTCGTGACTTCAGTCGTGAGTTAGGCGGGCTTTTTACTTGCAGGCTTTGAATCCGTATGGTATAATCTAAATATGGATAAAGAGACTTGTTTTACAGTTCCTAAAGATGTTACGCATGGTCGTGGATATGTGTATTCTCTCCAGTATCATATCGTATGGTGTACGAAATATCGGAAGCGAATCCTGGCTTCTGGACTGGACGAGGAAGTAAAGGCACATCTGCGGATCACGGCGGAAGACCTGCAGGCAAAGATCCTGGCAATGGAAGTCATGCCAGATCATATTCATTTGCTTCTGGACTGTAAGCCACAGTTCAGGCCCTCTGACGCAATCAAGGTGTTCAAGGGAAACACAGCGAGATGGCTGTTTCTCAATCACCCGGAGCTGAAGGGCCAGTTATGGGGCGGACATATGTGGAACCCAAGCTACTTCGTGGCCACGGTCAGTGAACGATCCAGGGAGCAGATTGAAAGGTACATCAAAGAGCAAAAGACACTTGAGTAAAAGGAAGGAGCTGCTGGATGAAACAGATCACTGCCTATGGCGTTCGGATTCATGCTGCTTCCATGAAGCCTGTGCAGGATATGGTACGTATATACCGGCAGGCTGTTACCTTCCTGATCAAAGTGTGCGATGAACAATGGAGTTCTGTTTCCGTCATACCTGCTCTCGTGCGAAAACAGTCTTTCGTGGAAGGGCTTATCCATCACACGAAGAATCGAACGATGGTTCAGTATGATCAGTTCGATGTCCTGTTCTATAAGCTGCCATCGTATATCCGGAGGGCAGCAATATCGGAGGCCATTGGCGCGGTGGAGTCTTACAGGAGTCGACTGAAGACCTGGAATGAGAACCCTGTGGGAAAAGCTCCGGGTGTCCCGCAGGCCGGATATACATATCCTGTCCTGTATGAAGGGAACGTGTTTGAGCAGACCGGGGATTATTCCGCCCGGATCAAGGTATGGATCCGGAACACCTGGGACTGGATGGAAGTGACCTTCCGTAAGTCGGACGCGGATTATATTCTCCGGCACTGCAGTGATCGGCGTAAGCTCAGCCCGACGATTGTAAAGAAGGGCAGAAAGTGGGAGCTGATGTTTCCCTTTGAGGAAGAGGCAACTCTTCGGACTGTGGACATACAGGAACAGAAAATCCTTTCGGTTGACCTTGGGATTCACAACGCCTGCGCCTGTTCAGTGATGAAGTCAGACGGCACTATTGTCGGCAGAAGGATGCTCCGGCTGCCCGTACAGGAAGACTGTCTGAACCACCTGCTGAATAAGGTTAAAAAGGCGTACAGGGAGGGTCACAGGCATATCCCGACGCTCTGGAGCCGCATCAATAATGTGAATCGTGTGATCTCAGTAGAGACAGCAAGATTCATCTCGGGGGTTGCGGAAGAATTCCATGTCGACGTAGTGGTATTCGAGCAACTGGACCTGGACGGCCGAAAGAGAGACACTGGCAGGCGGCAGCGGCTTCATCTGTGGAAGAGTCGGGATGTACAGGGTATGGTGGCATGTAAGGTACACCGTATGGGGATCCGAGTATCCCATGTCAACGCATGGAATACTTCCTGCCTGGCATACGACGGCACAGGAAAAGTTGAGCGCGGTGTGAATCACAATTACAGTATCTGTCGGTTTGCTACGGGGAAGATCTATAACTGTGACCTGAACGCGTCCTATAACATTGGCGCAAGGTATTTTATCAGGGAAATCA
>CAZBXX010000200.1:0-3462 GCA_964495965.1 uncultured Oscillospiraceae bacterium
GCCTGCTCTGGGGCTTCCCGGCTCCGATCCTGCTGGCCTTCCTGCTCAACCGCATTCTCTCCAAGAGTATCAAGCAGAAGATCCAGCTGGTGCTCTACATGCCAAACTTCATCTCGGTCATCGTTCTCTGCGGTATTGTCCGCATTTTGCTCGCCCCCACCGGGATGATCAACTCTCTCCTCGGCACCAACACCAACTTCATGACCATGCCCTCCGCGTTCCGCACCATTTACATTGCCTCCGGTATCTGGCAGGGTGCAGGCTGGGCCTCCATCATCTACACGGCGGCTCTGTCCAACGCCAGCAAGGAGCTGAAGGAAGCCGCTGTGATCGACGGCGCCAATATCATTCAGCAGATCAAAGCCGTTGAGTGGCCCGCCATCAAGGACACGGTGCTGATCCAGTTCATCATGTCTGTCGGGACTATCATGTCTGTCGGTTTTGAAAAGGCATACGCTCTCCAGACCGACCTGAACCTCAATACTTCTGAGATCATTTCCACTTATGTGTACAAGAAAGGTCTTCTCGACGGAGATTACGGTTTCTCCACTGCTGTCGGCCTGTTCAACACGGTCATCAACGTCATCCTTCTGGTTTCCATGAATGCCCTCGTCAAGAAGATGAACGAAGGCAAGGGGATTTAAGGAGGTCTGCGAAAATGAAAACGAAAAAGAAAAGTGAATTTCAGAAGCTCCCCAGCGGAGATAAGGTGATCCTTGTCATCAGCTTTATTATTCTCGGTCTCTTCCTTGTGGCCATTATCGCACCGATGATCTATATTATCCTGGCCTCCTTTATCGACCCGATCACGCTGCAGAACAGCGGTTTGACCTTCGATTTTTCAAAGTGGACGCTGACCGCCTATAAGCGCGTTCTCGGCAACAACCAGATCTGGGTCGGCTTCTGGAATGCCCTGGTCTACTCGGTGCTTTTCACCATCATTTCCGTTGTTGTGACCCTGCTTGCGGCTTATCCGATGTCCCGCGCTGACTTTAAAGGCAAGAGCTTCTTCAACACCATCTATGTCATCACCATGTTTTTCGGCGGCGGCCTGATCCCGACCTACCTGCTGATCTCCAATCTCGGCATGCTCGATACCATCTGGGCGATCCTGCTGCCGGGCGCTTTCAGCGTGTGGAATATGATCATTGCCCGCACCTATTACATGGGGATCCCGCGCGATCTCCAGGAGGCAGCCGAGATCGACGGCGCGACGGAGATGATCTATTTCTTCAAGATCCTGCTTCCCGTCTGCACGCCGATTATCGCCACCATTGCCATGTGGCAGTTCGTCGGAATGTGGAACAGCTATTTTGATGCGATGATCTACCTCAACGATCCGGCCAAGCAGCCCCTGCAGCTTGTCCTGCGTGCTATTTTGATTCGCAGCCAGCCCGAACCGGGCATGGTCTCCGATATGCAGAGCACTGCCGAACGCGCTCAGCTTGCGGAACTGCTCAAGTATGCAACCATTATCATCTCCAGCCTTCCCCTGATGCTTATGTATCCCTTCTTCCAGAAGTACTTCGATAACGGCATTATGGCCGGCGCAGTCAAGGGATAGATCCATTCATTGTATTTTGGCGGGCAACCGCTGAATATAATTCAAAAAAAGGAGTAACATTATGAAGAACACTCGCAGACTTCTCACGCTGTTTATGGCTGTCGTCATGGTCGTCGCGATCTTTGCCGTCGCGCCGAGCGCCAGTGCTGCCAAGAACAGCGAACCCGATTCCTACAGCTTCCCGCTGGAAAAAACGGCGCAGATCAACGGTCTGACCAGTTTCCCTGCCGGCACTGAGTCTGAACCCAACAACCGTACCATCTTCAAGCGTCTTGAGGAAGCCACCAATGTCCACGTCAACTGGAAGACCATCCAGAGCGATCAGTGGGGAGATAAGATCACTCTCGAGATGTCCAATGCCAAAACGCTGCCCGAGTTCGTCTTCTCTGCCGGCTTCTCCGACACGGATCTTCTGAAGTACGCGAAACAGGGCGCCATCATTGCCGTTGAGGATTATATCGACAAGTATATGCCGAATCTGCAGAAGGTCTTTGAACAGGCTCCCGAGTACCGCACGATGTGCACCGACGAGAACGGCCACATCTGGGCACTGCCCTGGATCGAGCAGCTCGGCTATGAAAAGACTGCGATCCAGACGGTCGGCAACATGCCCTTTATCAATGTTGCCTGGCTTGAAGATCTCGGCCTGGCGATGCCGACAACCGTCGATGAGTTTGAGGCCGTTCTGATCGCTTTCCGTGATAACGCGGACAAGCTGAAGGCTGACTTCAATATCGATGGCAGCATCATCCCCATGTCCTGCATTTTCAGCGGCGGCAATGAAGATTGCCGCATCCTCACCAACGGGTTCGGTGAAGGCTACGGCGATCCGGATGACGGCCGTCATATCGTCGTAAACGAGGACGGCAAGGTCATCTGCAGCGCCCTGACCGACGGCTGGCGCAAGGGCGTGGAATGGCTCCACAAACTCTATGAAGAAAAACTGATCGATCCCGATGCCTTCACCCAGGAGTGGTCCAGCTACGTTGCCAAGGGCAAGAGCGGCCGTTACGGCGTCTGCTTCAGCTGGGACGTTGCGAACATCGCTGCTATCAGCATGGACGATCTGATTGCCGGCAAAGGCTGGCAGCCGCTGCCCGCACTGACTGCGGATACCCGCAATATCACGCCTGTCACCGGTTCTTACACCTCAGGTTTTGACCGCGGCCGCTGTGTTGTGACTGCCAACGCCAAGAATCCCGGCTTGATCTGCGCCTGGCTTGACCAGATGTATGCACCTCTGCAGTCTCCGCAGAACAACTGGGGCACCTATGGCGAAGATGATGACTTTGATATCTTTGAGATGAGCACCAACGATGCAGGCGAACCGATGCTCAAACATACCTGGCTTGGTGATGCTTCTCCGGTCGAAGTTCGTGAAGCGGAATGCGTCGGCGGCCCTCTGGCCATCCTCGACAGCTACTATGGCGTCTATGTTACCTGTCCGGATGATGCACAGTACCGTCTGAATTGGATCAAAGATATCTATACACCGGATATGAACACCAAGTATGTCTATCCCAACGTGTTTATGTCTGCGGATGATACCAAGACTATTTCCACGCTGAACGCCGATATTTTCCAGTTCATTAACACCACTCGTTCCAGCTGGATCATGAATGGCTTTACCGACGCTGACTGGGATCAGTTTGTAAGCCAGCTCAATGCCTATGGCCTGGAGCAGTATCTGAGCATCTATCAGAAATATTTCGACGCGTTTAACGCTGCCTGAGATCTTTCCTGATACCTTACGGTTCCCCGCCCTTCGCCAGAGGGGCGGGGAACTTATCTCAGGCTCTCCCGCGCATGGCGGAAGGGAGGGGGAAGGGCTTTTGAGGAAAGATCTTTCCTCTGCCGAAACAGCTGGCAAAAACTATTATTACAGCTATTCTATGAAC
>CAZBXX010000201.1:0-3418 GCA_964495965.1 uncultured Oscillospiraceae bacterium
TGGATCTCTCAGTGCGCAGCTTCAACTGCCTCAAACGCGCAAACATCAACACGGTCGCCGATCTTGTCAGCAAGACCCAGGATGAGATGATCAAAGTCCGCAACCTGGGCCGCAAGTCCCTGGAAGAGGTGGAGCACAAGCTCAACCAGCTGGGGCTGCACCTTGCCGACGAAAGCACCGAAGCGTAACCCCAAACCTGTCATTGCGAGCCAGTCACAGCACTGGCGTGGCAATCCGTTATAAGGAGGATATTACAATGCCCGGAACAAGAAAACTCGGCCGGCCGACCGATCAGCGCATGGCGATGCTGCGCCAGCAGGTTACGGATCTGCTGGATACCGGACGCATGGAGACCACCGTCACCCGTGCGAAGGAAATCGCCCCCATGGCCGAGAAGATGATTACCCTTGGCAAGGCGAAGGATCTGGCTTCCTACCGGCAGGCCCTCTCGTTCATCACGAGGGAAGACGTTGCCAAGAAGGTCTTTGACGAAGTCGCTCCCAAGTATGCCGAGCGCAACGGCGGCTACACCCGCATCACCCGTACCGGCTTCCGCCGCGGTGATGCTGCCGAGATGGCCGTTATCGAGCTGGTCTGAGAACCGGCAAAAATGCCTCTGACCGGGTGTCAGGGGCATTTTTAATAAGCTTCAATAAGGATCAGAGGGGGAATCGTGATGGCCGAAGTGAAAACCAATGTCATGCGGCTTCTGGAACAGAATAAAGTGCCGTATACTGCGCACAGCTACCCGCACGGGAAGGAAGCCGTGGACGGCGTCACGGTTGCGCAGCTTACCGGGATGGACCCTGTCACTGTTTTTAAAACCCTGGTTGCGGTCGGCGCAAGCAAGAAGAATTATGTTTTCGTGATCCCGGTTGCAAAGGAACTGGACCTGAAAAAGGCGGCGAAGGCAGTGGGGGAGAAGTCCATTGCCATGATTCACGTCAGCGAGATTACCCCGCTTACCGGTTATGTCCGGGGCGGCTGCTCTCCCATCGGCATGAAGAAGCGCTTCCCGACCGTGCTGGACAGCAGCGCTCTGGCCCAGGACCGTATCGCCGTCAGCGCCGGGAAGATCGGCGCCCAGGTTCGGCTCGCTCCGTCGGATCTTCTGAAGCTGACCGGCGCTTCCACTGCCGACCTGACGGCAGAGTAATCAGGCGGAGGGGGGAGAAAGATGGATTACAGCGGTAGCCCCGTTCTGCATGAGCGCAGCGCGGTGTTCTTTGATTTTGACGGTACCGTCTTTGACACCGTGGACGGCATCACAAAGAGTGTTCAGTACGCCATTCGCAAGCACAGCCTCAGCTTCCCGGATACCACCACCGATGAGGAAGAACGCCATGCCCTGCGCTGCTTTGCGGGCCCTCCTCTGGTGGATAAGTTCATAGAGGTTTTCGGCGTTACGGAGGACACTGCCGAGCAGCTGGTCCGAGATTTCCGGGAACGCTATGTCCCGGTGGGCGTGTACGAAAGCGTTCCCTTTCCCGGCATTCGTCTCCTGCTGGAGGAACTCCGCGCATCGGGGAAAACGGTCGGCCTCGCCACCTCAAAGCCTCAGGCGCTTGCGGAGATGCTGCTGGAACAGTCGGGATTACGAGACTGTTTTGATGTCATTGCCGGCAGCGACCCGAATGTCAACAACAATGCCAAGTGGGAAGTGGTTACCCGCGCGATGGAAGGCTGCGGCGCAGCGCCGGAGACTTCCGTCCTCATCGGTGACACCAAATACGATGTTGCCGGCGCTCAGCGGTGCAGCATTCCCTGTGTCGGTGTCCGCTGGGGCTACGCTGCCGAAGGCGAGCTGGAAGCCGCGGGCGCGGATGCCATCGTCGAAAGCATGGAGGAGCTGCTTTCACTGCTGACTGCGGATCCGTCATTCTGATCAATCCTGCGCTCCGATCATGAAATCTTAACTCGGAGTGCGGGAAATGTCCTGTATTTCCGTCAGAATGTATAAAGAATCACGCTTTCTTTCGGTAAAATTGCCGGAAGCGCTGAAAAAGGTCCGAATCTGCCTTTTTCAGTTGACAATACGAAAGTCAGATGATAAGATTCACCCGAATTGAATCGCTTTTGATAGAGGCGCGGTGTTCATGAGTACCGTTCGGCAAGGCCGGGCAGCCGCTGAACCGGAAAGGGACCACCGCCGAAGCTTCGGGAGTTTGCCTGAACTGTCGATGCTGGGCTGCAGGAGAACATGTTGCAGACTGTCACAAGTCTTTGTGGAGCGCTATCGATGATAAATGGGATTGGCATACGCCGTTTCCGATTGTTCATGAGCCGCTTGCAAAGCGGTTCATTTTTATTGATCCCGACCGGCGGGGAGAAGCAGCCGGAGAGTGAAAACTCGGAAAGGAAGACAAAATGAGAAGACTTACTGCAATCCTGATGGCGGCCCTGATGGTATTCGCCCTTGCCGCCTGCGGTCAGAGCAGCGCCCCCGCATCCACGGAAGCTGCCGCCCCCGCCGAAGCCGCCTCCGTTCCCAGCGGTGTGGAAGACGGTGTTCTGACCGTCGCCATGGAATGCGCCTATGCGCCCTACAACTGGACCCAGGGTGACGATTCCAACGGCGCCGTCCCCATCAAGGACTCCGCTGAGTTCGCCAACGGCTACGATGTCATGATGGCGAAGAGAATCTGCGAAGCCAACGGCTGGGAACTCGAAGTCATCAAGGCCGACTGGGATTCTCTCGTTCCCGGTGTTCAGTCCCGCACCTATGACGCGGTCATCGCCGGCCAGTCCATGACGGCGGAGCGCTCCGAGCAGGTCGACTTTGCCGGCCCCTACCTCTATGCCTCCATCGTCTGCCTGACCCTGGCTGACAGCCCCTTTGCCGCGGCGCAGGGTATCAGCGATCTGGCGGGCGGCTCCTGCACTTCGCAGAGCGCCACCATCTGGTACGACACCATGCTTCCGCAGATCCCCGACGCCAACATCCAGCCTGCCGCCGAGAGCGCCCCTGCCATGCTGATGGCCCTGGAAACCGGCACGGTTGACTTCGTCTGCACGGATATGCCCACCGCACTCGGCGCTGTCGCAGCCTATCCCGACATGGTTCTTCTGAACTTTGCCGGCAGCGATGACGACTTTGCCGCGGATGAGGGCGATATCAACATCGGCGTTTCCGTTTTCAAGGGCAACACCGAGCTTCTGGACGCCATCAATGCGGTGCTCGACCCGATGACCGCGGACGACTACAACGCCATGATGGCGGATGCGATTGCGGTTCAGCCTCTGGGCGCATAATTCCGAACCGGCATCGTCCTGCTTCGGATTGTCCATCTGAATCAGTCAACCGGTAAGGCGGGGGATGTCATCTCCCGCCTTACACAGCGAAACGACAATGCAAATCTTTCTTGAGGAGAGCAAACCGAATGGGTAAACTGGCACAGCTCGGCCTTGACATTGCAAA
>CAZBXX010000202.1:0-3379 GCA_964495965.1 uncultured Oscillospiraceae bacterium
TCCTTGAAATAAAACCAGCTCCCGGTCACCGGCGTAAAAACCGATGATCGGGAGCGTTGCATTTTACCCAGCTCAGCTCTCGAAGGTGGAGCCGTTTTTGAAGGTGAAGGTCAGGCGGCCATCCGCGTAGGCCGTGGC
Organism: uncultured Oscillospiraceae bacterium; assembly: GCA_964495965.1. GTDB lineage: Bacteria > Bacillota > Clostridia > Oscillospirales > Oscillospiraceae > Limivicinus. Next base: position 139 of record CAZBXX010000202.1, read on the forward strand.
GTAGTCCAGCAGCCGAGGCTGAGCATGGAGATTCCGTTAATAGTCACATCAGGTTTCATAATGAGACCGTCGTGCTTTTCAAAAACCGTGACGTAGATCTCGTTTTTGCCCATTTTCTGCCATTGCCAAAGGGTAAGGCCGATAGCGCCTTCTCCAATACGACGTCCGCGGTATCGGTCATCAATCTTGATTGTGCTGATCTTGACTCGGTCAACCGCAGGAAGTGTACGATCCTCCAGCTCGATTTCTTCCGCTTCTGGCTTGAGACATATGAAAGCACCAATTCCCTCGTCGTCTTCAAAGACCAATGCGGTCTTACGCTCACGAGCCTTTTTATGGAACCAGTCCACAAATCCAGTACTGTGCTCGTTACCCGGATAGTCAGCTTTCAGGGTGTTAAAAACTGGTCGTTCAGATTGATGTCACCGAACTGCCGTAATTGAAACTTTCCTGCCATTCGTTTAGGTCCTCCTGCTACGAATAAACTCGACGGTATTTTCTATATCGTTGCTGCCTTTGGAAATCTTCAGAGGCACCTGAAGGAGCTCTGCGACTTCCTTCTGTTACACCAGCGGCTGCAGCTGCAGCGGGATGGTGGCGGCATCCATCACTTCTGCTCTGGCGAAGTATTCTTCTCTGGTAATGGGGGTGTCTCCCGGGAGGCGTTCATCGAAGATATTCTCCGTTTCACCCACGATTTCATAATACACGTCATCGCCGGCATTCACAACGCCGCTTGTCATCACGAGGTCGGTGCTGGAACTCGGTATTATAAACTGCCGCTGTCTCCGCAGTGCGGGCATTCCCAGTGACCGCCCCGGACATTCGCCGTGCTGCCGCGGGATGATCACCTCTCTGGTAACTGCTTTAAACCACGCTTTCCTTATCCGCTTCGGCATAGGGGGCCGCGGTCACAACCATGCGCAGCACTTCCGTGCTCTCGTTGCGGATCCTGTGGGCCTCGCCGGGTTCCAGGTGGAGATAGTCACCTTTTGCAAGCCTGATATCCTCCCAAGCGCCGCCATCCCGCAGGACGGATATGGTCACACGCCCCTCAAGGATGTAAAAACTCTCCTGCATCACACGGTGCACGTGGGGGGAAACCGTATTGCCCGGCTGGAGCATGACAATGCCGAAATTCATGCGCGGACCCTGCTCCAGGTATTTCGGTCCGTGGTCGCCGTGCCGGTATTCCCGTTCACTGTCATTCAGGCAAAACATCCTGCCGCGTCCCTCCTTTGAAAGCAATCAGAATCACCCTTCCACTGTACCATACTTCCGGGCCCCGCGCAATTGAGAAAAAGAATAACAGAGGAGCAGCCGCTCCCCTGTTTTCTTTTGATTCAAGGGTGGTGATCCGTCCCTGCCCTGCATTCCCACTTAAATACGGGCCGCTTCCCGCAGGCTGCGTTGACCGGAGATCCGCAGCGTCCGGTTCCGCCGTTATGCGTACCCGGTTGCCAGGCCAAGCAAAAGGATGCCGGAGGTCAAAAGCAGGTTGAGTCCCTGGAACTTCCACGAATATGCCGCCCATTTTCCATAACCGACATCGGCCAGTCCCAGGGAAATCAGCAGGGCGGGATTGGTCGGGTAGAACACGTTGCTGAATCCGTCCCCGAAAGCAAACGCCACAATACAGAGCTGAGGACTGACGCCGAAAATCTGCGCCAGAGGCACGATCAGCGGAATCAGCAGAAATGCCTTTGCCGAGCCTGACGGGATGAAGAAATTCATGACCAGACAGATGAGATAAATAAACAGAATCAGCCCGGCCTTCGACAGTCCTCCGGCGGCGGACACCGCGGAATGAAGAAGGGAATCCAGAATATGCCCTTCCACCATGGTATACCGGATGGATGTTGCCATCAGTATCATCAGAATGGAGGGGGAAACCGCGATCAATCCCCTGAAGAAAGCTTTGGCCAGAGCTTTTCCCTGCATTCCCGCAACGAGCAGGGAGAACACACCCGCCACAAGAAACATCACCGCTACGATAATCATCGTATAGTCTCTGAGTACGGGAATAAAGCCGGAACTGAGCACGATGGCGATTCCGATACCGATCACAATTCCAAACAGTCTGATGCCGGAATCCATCTTTTCGCTGCGCTCAGATGACGACAGCTCCGGGCGGGAGCTCTGGCGGCCTTCCGTTTTCTTCGCATGCCGGTAAACAAATCCAAAAAGAAGCGCGAAAATACAGGCGAAGGACAGCAGGCGAAGCCAGATTCCGCTGAACATGGGAAGGCCGGCCAGCGTCTGCGCCACGCCGATGGTGAACGGGTTTGCCACCCCGGCTGCAAATCCGCAGCCAACTGCCAGCATCGACATCGCTACCCCCGTCTGCGCGTCCCAGCCAAGCGCAAGGGCAAGCGGGACAACAATGGGAACCAGCGGGACAACTTCTTCAAAGGACCCGACCAGTGATCCCATTGCCATGAAGAACAGAATCAGAACTCCCATCAGCCGGTAACGAACCGAGGCGTAGCGGCTGACAAGCCGCTGAAGCATGTAATGCATCAGTCCAAACTCCGTCAGCGCGTTGAAAACCCCGCCGATTACAAGGAGGAAGAGGATCACCGCGATGAGTGCGGCTGAGCCATCCGCCCCAAGCACCAGAACGGGAGACAGAATCCACTTCCAGAACGGCAGTCCGCCTTCCACATAACGGAATCCCTTCTCCATATCAATCACAGAGTTCCCGTTTTCATCCAGGACACGCGCGTATTCTCCGCCCGGGATGACCAGTGTGAGGATATAGGTGGCCAGCATGAGAAGGAAGATGATCACGATGGCCATGACAAAGCTTCTGGCGCTGATATTCAGGCCTTTTCTGTTCTCCATATCGCTGATTTCTCCTTCGTAAAGTTTCTGCGCGGCGGCGCGGCGGATCCGTCACACCTTTTCCCGATGGATATTATGCAGGCGCCGGGTTCAAATGTCAAGGCATTCGGCAGGAACAAAGGGCCCGGAATTCCGCCGATATTTGGAACCCCGGGTTTTTTCATGGACAAAAAACAGCCAAAAGCGGAATAAACTCCCGGCTTATTTCTATAAATATTCATGAAATCTCAGTGTATTATTCGCTTTTCTGTTGACAGTAGCAGAGCTCGATTTCTGCCTGTATGCACAATCGTGCAGCAGTGTCGAGAGTGAAGAAAATTGCCATATGTGATGTAATTTGAGAATGTGCGTCCCGGTGAGCGAACGTTCAAGCGAAACAGTCAGTATGCAAAAGCTC
>CAZBXX010000203.1:0-3374 GCA_964495965.1 uncultured Oscillospiraceae bacterium
TCATGCAGTACTGTGGGCTTTGTAACCACATTTGCATGTGGGAAGTATTAGTAATCTCCTTTAATGCTGACTCCGGAAGGAGTTCAGATTCAGATGCTTTTTCCCTGAGCGAGGGCAGGGTCGGCTTCGGGCATCAGTTCATCTGCCATCACCCGTAACATCCGGTCAAACGTATCCAGTTCCTCCTCGGTGAAGCGTTCCTTCATACGCTGGGTGACCGTGTTTTCATAGGATGTCAGAATGGTCATGTAATTGCGGTATTTTTCCGAGAGAATCAGATGGTATTCACGCCGGTCAATGTCGGAATTCTGGCGCACCAGATAGCCCTTGCGCATCAGGCTGTTGACCTTATAGGTGGCGTTGGACTGTGAAATGTTAAGGAAATCTGCAAACTGGCCGATGGTCGGGGCATTCAGCAGGTCAATGATTTCTACAGAGAATGCCTCCATAGCCGTCAGGGAACCTTCGCGCTCACGAACCTGGTCAAAAATCCTGCGGAAGAACTGAAACCGGAACCGGTCAATGACATCGCTTAAGCTGTTTTCAATCATGAGCAGAAACCCTTTCCTTTCAATATTTTTAACAATTCTATTTTACTCCGGCATTCGGAATTTGTAAATAAAAACCGAAGAGATTTCTAAAAAAATAGAGTAGAACGGATTCATGTCGAAAATGTGAATTCTGAAAAAACAGACAAAAAACGGCAATCCGGCGCTTGACAGGAGGAATGGAAAATGGTATATTAGCACTCGCAAAGAGAGAGTGCCAACAGTCCCGCGGGGTGAGTGCTAAGATGAGCATCAGCGAACGGAAAAAGAAAATCCTTGCTGCGGTTGTCGATGAATACATCCGGACTGCAGAGCCGGTTGGCAGCAAACATCTGGCGGAAAACGCCGGTCTGGGCTGCTCGCCCGCCACGATCCGCAATGAGCTGGCGGAACTGGTTGCGCTTGGCTTTCTGGAGCAGCCGCATACTTCTGCCGGCCGGATTCCGACTCCCATGGGTTACCGTATGTATGTCAATGAACTCATGGAAAAGCAGAAGCTCTCCCTGGAAGAAACCGAAGAGCTGAACCGCCGGCTGAATCTCAAGCTGCAGGAACTGGATGACACCATCGGCAGCATCAGCAGGCTGGCCTCTCAGCTGACGGATTATCCGGCGCTGGCATTGACGGCAGCAGCTCCCACCACGGTCAGCAGGGTGGATCTGATTTATGTGGACGCCAATACCTTTATCATCGTCCTGATGCTGTCCGGCAATACCGTCAAATCCAAGCTGGTTCGTCTTCCGGTTTCGGTCGATCAGCCTACGGTGCAGAAGCTTTCCGCTCTGTTCAATGCCGGTTTCACGGGAATATCCGAGGACCAGATTACCCCGCTGCTGATTCATTCCACGGAACGTGCTGCCGACGACAGCATGGGCCTGACCTCGGTGATCGCGGCGTTTGTGATTGAAGCACTTTCGGAAGCCGGTACCCCGGAAGCCTTTGTTTCCGGTGAAAACCGGTTGCTGAATCAGCCGGAGTTCCGTGACCCGGATAAGGCGCACAGGCTGATGACCTATCTTTCGGGCGGAGGATACATTCTTCCGGCTGCGGAAGCGGAACCGGGTGATGACAGCGATATCCGGGTGCTGATCGGACCGGAAAATGTAGCCGAAGAGCTGAAGGATTCCAGTGTTGTGATAGCCAGTTATGATGCCGGCGACAACACCAAGGGGCTGATCGGCGTTGTTGGCCCTACGAGAATGGATTATTCGCTGGTGGCGGCAAAGCTCCGGGTTCTGGCTGCAGGGCTCAGCCGCAGGCTGTCAAGCGGGGAAGCTCCCCCGGAGGGAATGCATAATAAACTCATCATAAAACAGAACGAGGACCGTGAATCATGAGTGAAGAAACGTTGAAGGAAGAAAAGAACGTCAATGCTCCGGCCGAACAGGCAGCGCAGTCTGCGGCAGCCGAGACTGAAGTGACAGCTGCTGAGGGGAAAGAGCAGGAAACAGAGGCTGAAACCCAAACGGCGGCAGAAGATAACGGGACGGAAGAGACCACAGAAGACAGTCCGGCAGAGTCCGAAACGGATTCCCCGGAGAAGGAGCCCGGCCCGAAGGACGAGACCAGGAAAGAGAAACGCCGCCTTTTCAAGCGCAGTAAGGAAGAGGAAAAGATTGAAGCGCTGGAAAAGGAGCAGGCGGCTTTGAATGACCGTTACCTGCGTCTCTGTGCGGAGTATGACAACTTCCGCAAGCGCAGCCAGAAAGAAAAGGATGCGCTGTACGGCGATATTAAAGCCAATACCGTGACCAGTTTCCTGCCGGTTTATGATAATCTTGAACGCGCATTGAAGCAGGGAACGGAAGACGAGGCGTACCGGAAGGGCGTCGAAATGATTATGACGCAGTTTTGCGCCACCATGGAAAAGCTGGGCGTAACCCCGATCGATTGCCTGGGCGAAAAGTTTGACCCCGCACTCCACAATGCCGTGATGCATGTGGATGATGAGGAGAAGGGCGAGAACGAAATTGTTGAGGTCTTCCAGAAAGGATTCAAGCTGGGGGACAAGGTGATTCGCTTCGCCATGGTGAAAGTGGCGAACTGACTTCAGACGATATCAGACTACTTCATATTGTTTGCTCTGCCGGCGCGGCTGTGCCGGCTTGCAATAGAAAATCCGGCTAATCACACTTCTATCAGTAAAAACTTATCTTTTCATACAGGAGGACATTACAATGGGTAAAATTATCGGAATCGACCTCGGAACCACCAACAGCTGCGTTGCCGTGCTGGAAGGCGGCGAACCGGTTGTCATCGCGAATGCGGAGGGCTCCCGCACCACACCGTCGGTTGTGGCTTTTGCCAAGACCGGTGAGCGTATGGTCGGCCAGGTGGCAAAGCGTCAGGCTGTCACCAATCCCGACCGCACCATCTCTTCCATCAAACGTGAGATGGGAAGCAACTACAAGGTTACCATCGACAACAAGGCCTACACCCCGCAGGAAATCTCCGCAATGGTGCTGCAGAAACTGAAGGCGGACGCAGAAGCGTACCTGGGCCAGACGGTTACGGAAGCAGTGATCACCGTTCCGGCTTACTTCACGGATGCACAGCGCCAGGCTACCAAGGACGCGGGCAAAATCGCGGGCCTGGATGTCAAGCGTATCATCAATGAGCCGACTGCCGCAGCTCTGGCCTATGGCGTTGACAAAGAGCAGGAGCAGCGCATCATGGTCTATGACCTGGGCGGCGGCACCTTCGACGTCTCTGTTCTGGAAATCGGCGACGGCGTGATTGAAGTTCTGGCGACCGCAGGCAACAACCGCCTTGGCGGCGACGACTTTGACGCCTGCATCACCAAGTATCTGGTGGATGAGTTCAAGA
>CAZBXX010000204.1:0-3360 GCA_964495965.1 uncultured Oscillospiraceae bacterium
GGACCTGTGCTTTCCAGTTGTCCGGACTAGCGCTTTCAGCGCACCGGTATATTCAACCGCCTCCCTGTGCTTTTATGCCCCGATGCGCTCCCGTTTCAGATACTCCCTGAAGCCCTCCATGTCAATGCGGTAGTCCCGGCCTACACGGATGTGGGGGATGGTGCCGGCCTTGCAGCCCTCCCGGATGTACCAGAGGGAGAGCCCTGTCAGGTACGCCGCCGCCCGCGGAGTCTGATAGGGCGCTTCCGGATTAAATTCTTTCGGTCTCATGTTCCTTACCTCCTGTTGCAATGTCCTCAATGATGCCGAGGATCTCCCGCTGCTGCTCCCGCGGCAGCTCCTTCCTCAGCATCCTGGAAAAGTTTCCGTCGTTCATTCCGAGCCGGTCCGCGATCTGCCAGAGCTTCACTCCGGCGTCCTTCGCGGCGGTCCTGATTTTCAGATTGCACATTTTCTTTCTCCTCATTCAAAAATGTTGTTGATTATTATTTCTTGCTATGCTATAATGATAGCAACAACAAGTTGCGAAGTCAACAGCAGTTTGCGCATTTTGGAAAAGTGCAACTGTTATTTGCGTTTCCGATTTTTGAAGAGGTGATAGCTGATGCCACGCAAACCGAATCTGGAAAAACACCTGCGCTATAACGATCCTTTCCCCAGCACCCTCCGCCAGCTGATGGCGGAGAACGGCACCACACAGGAAGAACTGAAAACCGTTCTTCAGATGTCCACCCGTCAGGCGGTCACCGGCTACATTGACGGCACAACCCTTCCGTCCATTGACAAGGTCGCCGCCATTGCAGACTTTTATCATGTCTCAGCCGACTACCTTCTCGGTCTGGCCAGCTCCCGCACCCGGGAGGGGGACCAGCAGACGGCGGAGACCTACACCGGTCTCTCTTCGTCCGCGGTTTCCTGCCTGCATGAGGAGACGGCTTCCTATGAGGTCTCCTCCCGCAACTATCTCGCCGATCTCTCGGCTTTCATTTCCTCTCCGAAGTTCCGGGCTCTGATGGGCGACGTGGACGTTCTGCGCCGGCTCTATTACCGGACGGCAGACGCGGTGAATACGCTGCAGTCCTTCGCCCAGGTGACGGACCCTGAGGAGCGGGCCGCTGCCGCCGAAGATTTTCAGGCGGCGCTGGCCACCCTGCGGGTGAGCCTCCCCGCCCTGCGGCTGCAGCTCTTTGAGCTCTCCGGTCAGTGGTCCGATTTTCTGGAAGAACAGTTCCCGTCCCGGGAGCTGATTGATACCGCCCGGAATATTCTGCGGAAGCACGGGGAAGGGGAGTAGTCATGGCGAGCATCGGAAAACTGCAGACCAGTAAAGACGGCCGCCGCTACTGGAAGATCCAGGTTCATGCCGGCCATAAACAGTCGCCACTCGCAACCCGGTTTTACTGGCCCACCGGCAGGAACGGCAGTCCTGTTTCAGAAACGGTTGCCGTGCGGCAGCGCGATTCATTCGCCGCGGAATTTGAGCGGCAGTGCAAGGCCGGTGAGGTTCTGACGCGGGCCCGGAAGAAAGAGATCGCGGCTCAGGAAGAGGCGGAAAACGCAAAACTCAAAACCCTGAAGCAATATGCCGAGGCTGTCTTCATGCCGACCAAAACCCTGTCCGTGACCGAGAACACACGCAGCAACTACCAGCAGTTTCTGGACAGCCACATCTATCCCGCCCTCGGTGACAGGCTTCTGACCGAGATCACTCCGGCCATGATCAAGAAGGTGCTCCTTGACTACCAGCAGCAAGGCTATGCCCACGCGTCCTGTGTCAAGCTCTACAATATTCTCAACGGCATCTTCGACATGGCATTCCTGGACGATACCATTCCCATTTCTCCCATGCTCAAGGTGAAGCGGCCCGCCCAGAACAAGGACGTTGAGGTCACCCCGGAAACGGAAAAGGCCCTGACCGCGAAGGAAGCGGATTATGTCCTCAACTGCATTGACGCCGAGTATCAGGAGGCGCTCGCTCATCACAACGAGGGGTACGACAAGGGCCGGAAGGCGCTCTACGCCGCCATGCTCTGGAAGACCTATATTGTCCTCTCCGCGGACACCGGCGCCAGACGCGGCGAGATGTGCGGGCTGAAATGGTCCGACATCGACATGAAAGCGAAGACCGTCACCATCGTCCGCAACCTGCAGTATACCCCGAAGAAGGGCGTCTACGTCGCGACCCCGAAGAACAAAAAGAAGCGCATGGTGGATATCGGGGAGGATACCGTCGAACTTCTGAAGGCCTTTCAGGCCGAGCAGTCCGCCCACCGTCTTTCAACCTGGGTTTTCTCACAGGTGGGCACCGCCGATCCGATTCACCCCCAGAGCCCGACCCGCTTCTTCAAGAAGTTCGGCGACCGCCACAATCTCCCGGAATTCTATCCGCACCTTCTCCGCCATACCTCCGCCAGTGTGTCGCTTACGAACGGCGCCGACGTGGTCAGCGTCGCCCAGCGTCTCGGCCATTCCGACACCGCCGTCACGCTCAGGATGTACGCTCATGCGAATGAAGAGAGCGTCCGCGCAGCCGGCCAGTCCGCCAGGGACGCCATCAAAAAAGCCGGAGCCAAAGCAAACGAAACCGAAGAAAAACAGGCAACTGCGGGTACATAAACCACCCGCAGTTGTTTTCTCTCAGTCTTATGTTGGTCCGTCCGTACCGGCCCGGATCCTGCTTTCATCTCCGGCTCCAAAGCAGCCTGTGTTCCGGACCGCATCCCCCGGCCTCATCCCTGCAGTTCCTGACCTCATCCCTGCATACCGCCTGACCTCATCCCTGCAAAACCGCCGTTTTGAAGTATACGCAAAAGTATACGCGGCCCCCAAAAAAGGCAAAGTATACGCAAAAATATACACCGCAGGCTTAAAAAGCAAAATCAAACTTTTCCGAACTTTATAAAACTTAATAAACGGAATTCTGCCATTACTCTTCCGTTATGAAAACAATTTTAATAGATTCAAAAAGCGGTTAAAAAGCATTAAAAAACGTTAAAGTCTAGTTGGTAAGGATGAGGTCGCCAGTTCGAATCTGGCTATCAGCTCCAATTTTTAACCTCGAAATCAGCCGATTTCGAGGTTAATATTTCGTTTTTAAGTACAATTTCGCCATTTTTAAAAATCGGCAAAAACGCTCAAAATAGCAAAAGGGCACACCAAAGGGCACACCTAGGATAGACCGCAGGCCATTAAGTCTGCATCTCCGTCCGCTCCGTCAGACTGAGCGGAGTTCGGGACGAGCCCAAACGCCGCTCAGCCTGACGGAGCTGGCTGGTCCCGTATCTTTTGTCCCGTATTATTAAAGAGGCAGCGCTCCGGCCAACCCGGCCCGCTCCCGCCTGGGCCATCAGCCTTGCGGGG
>CAZBXX010000205.1:0-3347 GCA_964495965.1 uncultured Oscillospiraceae bacterium
ACTCCAACGATATGGCCTTCCAGACGGCTGCCCGCCTGGCCTATCAGGACGGCATCCCCAAGGCAAAGCCCACCATTCTCGAGCCCATCGGCCTGCTGCAGGTGACCATTCCCGACGCCAACCTCGGCGACATTATGAGCGACATCAGCTCCAAGCGCCGCGGCACCGTGCTGGGCATGAACGCTGAAGACGGCATGCAGACCGTGGAAGCCGAAGTGCCCATGGCCGAGATGAGCTCCTACACCATTGACCTGCGCTCCATGACGCAGGGCCGCGGCAGCTTCTCCTGCAAGTTCATCCGCTACGAGGAAGCTCCCGGCAACGTGCAGCAGAAGGTCATCGAGGAAGCCAAGGCACTGGCCGAACAGGAATAAGAGACGGCCTGCGGAGAAGCCCGCAGCTGCCTGAATACCTTATGTTTTTGCCCGCAGCCCTGCGGGCAAAAACACTAAAAACAGAGTTTTGAATGCGCGCAGCCCGGTGCGGAAGGCCCGGGCGGGGGAGCAGCTCTATGAGAAACCGGATTACCGCCATCAAGAATATCGTCTGGGCCGTTGCCATTGTAATCTGCCTGCTGGCCGTTTTTGTGGGGCTGCTTTTCGCCGCCTTCACCCGCAACCGGGAGGAGCAGTTCCGCGGCGGCGTGCAGCTGGGCCGGCAGGAGCCCGTGGCCGCCCAGGCGGAGGAGACCACATCCACCCGCCCGCCGCAGGAAGGCGACGGCTCCTTGAAGACCCTGCCGGAGACCGAGGACGCCGGCCAGGCGTATATTGACTCCCTGACTTTCCTGGTGGACAGCAGCCTGGTCGGGCTGCGGGATTACGGCGTGCTCAGCGGCGGAACGGAGACCTCTCAGGTCTGGGCGACGCCCTCCGGCGTGCTGGCCGTGGCGGACATTGCCCAGAGCCCGATCGTCTATCCGGGCGACGGGTCCATTGTCTCTTCCCCGGACGCGGCGATGCTGCTGCAGCCGGAGATCCTTGTGATCTCCATCGGCAATGACGGTATCGCGAACATCGACCAGTTTGACTTTATTGATAAGTATGACACTCTGATTGCCGACATCCGCCGCAACAGCCCCAACACCTGGGTGCTCTGTCTGCCGCTGACCTCCGTGACGGTGGATTATGCCGGCAATGACGGCCTGAGCGTTGCCAAATGCAACGAGGCCAGCACCTGGATCCAGACCGTCTGCCAGCAGACGGGCTCCATTTACTGCGATGCGGTCTCCGCCGTGCAGGATGTCAGCGGCGCGCTGCTGCAGGAATACGCCACCTCGGACGGCCGGACCCTGAACCCCAACGGCGTCAACCAGATTCTGCAGTATCTGCGCTACCATGCGCTGAGCTGAGCGCGGAATCCGGTTTCGGGCATCTATGACAGCGGGCTCACTCAACAGAAACCAGCTGAAGTACCTGGCTGTCACGGCCATGCTGCTGGACCATATCGCCTGGGCCTTCGTGCCGACGGTGAGCCCTGCGGGGCAGCTGATGCATGCCGTCGGCCGGCTGACCGCGCCGGTGATGCTGTACTTTCTGGCGGAGGGATACGTCCACACCCGCAGCGTCAGGCGCTATGCGGGGCGGCTTTTCCTGTTCACCCTGATTTCGTGGGTTCCCTGCAGCCTCTTCGACACCGGGGCCTGGCCCGCACCGTATTTCGGTATGCTGTTTACCATGCTGCTGGGCCTTGCGGCCATCCTGGTCTGGGACCGCAGCGGCATGAGCCTGCCCGGAAAGACGGCTGTGACCCTCGGCCTCTGCGCCCTCTCCCTGCTTGGCGACTGGCCGGTGCTGGGCGTGCTGTGGCCGCTGGGCTTTTGCCTGCTGCGGGAGGACGAACGGAAAAAATGGGGATTCTACCTCGTCTCCGCCGGGGCATTCTGCCTGATTGTCCTGCTGACGCTCGGACCCCGCCAGTTGTTCCAGCTGGGCGTGTTCCTGGCGCCGCCGTTGCTGCGCTGCTATAACGGCGAGGCGGGCAGCCGCGCGCCCTTTCACAGGTGGTTCTTTTATCTCTTTTACCCGGCGCATCTGCTGCTGCTCTGGCTGTTGAAGAGCGTATGGGGATGACGCGCGTTTCACTCTTCCGCTCCGGAGGCTGTGGACTGTCTGGGGATAACGCGCGTTTTTTATTTTGCTGACCGGAGGGGAGGGAGCAGGATGCTGCCGCAGGATCCTGTAATATTGCTGAGCTATGTGAATACGCAGCTTCGGGACCGGTATGCCACGCTGGATGAACTGTGTGAAGATCTGGACACAGAAAAAGCCGGGCTGACGGCGAAGCTCGCCGAGCTCGGCTATGTATACGACCCGGAGCAGAACCGCTTCCGGTGAAGTGAAAACAGGATCGGACCCTTACAGCCCTGCACCCAGAATCTGATGAATCAGAGGCGTGCGGACCACCGGCCCGGAAGTCATCTCAAAGCAGTCCTGCAGTTGCCGGACTGCTTCTTTTGCTTTTTCCGGATCGTTGGCGTGCACCTGCGCAAGGGATTCGCCCTCCGCCACCGTGTCGCCCAGCTTCCTGTGCAGCACGATGCCGACGGCCGGGTCGATGACATCCTCCTTGGTGGCGCGGCCGCCGCCCAGCATCATGCTGACAAGGCCGACCGCTTCCGTATGGATGCGCATGATACTGCCGCCTTTCGGCGCGGGGACCTCTGCCTGAATGGCGGCCCGCGGCAGCAGCTCCGGCCGGTAAACGGCGCTGTCGTCACCGCCCTGGGCGCGCACCATCTCAGCCAGTTTCTCCAGCGCCTTTCCGCTCCGCACGGCGATCTTCAGCATGCCCTGCGCCTCCGCCTGCGTGGCGGCAAAGCCGGCTTCCGTGAGCATGCAGCTGCCCAGGGCGAGGCAGAGCTCCAGCAGGTCGCCTTCCTGCTCCCCCTTCAGCACGGCGATGGCTTCCTTCACCTCCAGCGCATTGCCGACGGCATAACCCAGGGGCTGGTCCATGTCGGTGATCACGGCGGCGCACTTCCGCCCCGCCCGGCGCCCGATCTTGGTCAGATTCTCGGCCAGTTCCAGCGCCTGCCCGGGCGTCTTCATGAAGGAGCCGTCCCCGCATTTGACGTCCAGCACGATGACGTCTGCGCCGGAGGCGATTTTCTTGGACATGATGGAGCTGACAATCAGCGGAATGGAGGGCACCGTCCCGGTGACGTCGCGCAGGGCGTAGAGTTTTTTGTCCGCGGGCACCAGATTCGCGGTCTGCCCGATGAGGGCGATACCGTGGCGGTTGACGTTTTCAAAGAACGCTTCTTCGGACAGGGAAGTGCTGAAGCCCGGGAAGCTCTCCAGCTTGTCGATGGTGCCGCCGGTGTGGCCCAGGCCGCGGCCGGACAT
>CAZBXX010000206.1:0-3327 GCA_964495965.1 uncultured Oscillospiraceae bacterium
GCCAGCTTCTTCACGCCCTCGGCCAGCTGCTTTTCACCATCTTCGATCTCGGCTTCGCCGTCGGCGATCTCCTTTTCGGCGTCCGCCAGCTTCTTCACGCCCTCGGCCAGCTGTTTTTCGCCGTCTTCGATCAGGGCTTCGTTCTCGGCAATCTCCTTTTCGGCGTCAGCTAGTTTCTTCTCGCCCTCGGCCAGCTGCTTTTCACCGTCTTCGATCAGGGCTTCGTTCTCGGCGATCTCCTTTTCGGCATCCGCCAGTTTCTTTTCGCCCTCGGCCAGCTGCTTTTCGCCGTCTTCGATCAGGGCTTCGTTCTCGGCGATCTTCTTTTCGCCGTCCGCTATTTTCCGGGCACCTTCTTCCAACTGAAGCTTGCCGTCGGCAAGTTTTGCTTCGCTTTCACTCAGCTGCTGTTTATAGTAGCTGAGCATGCTGCCTTCTTCAATTTTGACGCGTTCTTCTCCCAGGGCGATAATCGCTGATTCAACAGCTTTCACCTGATTTCGATAGGATTTGCTGAAGTGATCCTTCGGAACATCAGTCAGCGTAACCCTGGCCTGAAGATAATGGTTCTGCAGCAGCGATTGGTCAAAAACTTCCTCCGGGACCAATATGTTATAGGTCACCGGGATCTTATAGCTGGTGTTTTCCGGGTTGACGAAAATTCCGGTCACCGTGAACTGCGATCGGGTGAGAAGAAGGGCATTCCCGCCGGTCTTTGCCTCAAGAGAGATCACGGAACCGACAGATATTGCGTTTCGATCCGCTATTCCTTTTTCTACCAGGCACTCATCTGCAGCGGCAGGGGAGCGGCCTTCGATCAGATCCGGCACAGAAAGCTCGTCCGGAATGGATACCGCATTGACTTTTGTAAGCGAATGTCCCTCACGGAGATAAGCATTGGTCGTTTGCGCAGCCTCGACAGACTCAACGCCGTCTATCGCGGCTATCGCTTCTATATCGTCTTCCGAAAGCAGAACAGGGGAGATGACAAGGATATCCTGATAATTCTGCCGGTCGTAATACTCGGAAATATCGACGTTTAGCGCCTTCACGACATAGGTGATCGCCAGATAGGTGATGACGGCAAGCATCGCTATCACCACAATCGACACGAAGGAGAGCAGCTGCTTCTTAATATTTTGGAAGGCGTCGATCCATTGTGTTTTTTCCACTATTCTTTACCACACAAGTTCTTCCGCTTTTGCCGGCGTCAGATTCCTTCTGATGCTGAAGACCAGGCCGTAGCGGAGCTTGATGACCCTGTCTGCCATCTTTGCAATTTCCGGGTTGTGCGTGATCATGACAACAGTAGAGCCTTTCTTTTTTACGATCTCTTCAAAAATGTGCAGGACCTCGATGCTGGTGCTGTAATCCAGGGCAGCTGTGGGTTCGTCGGCAAAAATGATCTGCGGGTTTTTGACGATTGCGCGGGCGATAGATATACGCTGCTGCTGGCCGCCTGACAGGGCAGAGGGGTAGTTGCCGGCCCGGTCTGAAAGTCCGACCATTTCCAGCGCATCTTTTGAGGACATAGGATCCTTTGCAATTTCAGCGATGAACCGGATGTTCTCCAGCGCAGTCAGGTTCGGCATCAGGTTGTACTGCTGGAACACAAATCCCATGTATTCCCGCCTGAACTGTGTCAGCTCGTCATCCGAAGGATGTGAAAAGTCCTTCCCGTTAACATACAGTTCTCCGTCTGTAAGGGAATCCATTCCGCCGATAATGTTTACCAAGGTCGATTTTCCGCATCCTGATTCTCCGAGGATGACCAGAAATTCACCTTTGTAGATATCCAGATTGATCCCTTTGAGTACGCGGAGTACTCCGTCACCGGAAGGGAACTCCTTGATGATATTTCGCAGTTTGATGATGACTTCCTTCTCCGGACCGGTGTCGATGTGGAAGTCTTTTTCCTCGAGGACCATGGCGGAAAGGGAGGCCATGCGTTGACACAGCATCAGCGATTCTTCACTGAAAACACTGCTGTCGCTGCTGTTGATGATCTGAATGCACCCCATCACCTGGCGCGTTGTCTTCAGCGGGACGCAGATCATGGAACGTACGGCAAGCCCGTAGTCGTCAAACACGGAACCGTCATACCGCGGATCGGCGGATACGTCGGGAATGACAACGGATTCTCCCGTCGTAACCACATGGCCTGTGATCCCGCTGTTGTTCTCAATGCTGATATTACTGATGTCAGCCGGTCCGATGCAGATAAGCGGATACAGCCTGCCTGTTTTCTCGTCCGAGATCCACATCACGCCTTCTTCACACTTTAACCCCTTGACGATCAGTTCCAGACCGTTGTTGAGTGCATCTTCAAATTTATCTGTTTCCAGCAACATTTCCACGATCTGCATCGTGGCATCAAGTATTATTTTATTCTGTATCATACCGGTTCCTCAGGTCATTCTATCAGGCAGGTGAGAGCGTTCCGCCCGTCCTTCCCGATGGATTTTTGGTTTTACTCGCGGGACGACCGTCCCGATGGTGGATCTCTGCTGTTCTGCAGCCGGAATGCCGCCCGTCGTCAGCAGGCTCCTCTCTTACTGTGATCGATCCTGCCGAACGGTATCCTCAAAGGACACAACGCAGAAGAACAGCGCCAGTAAAAAGGAGAGCATGCTGAATTCCTTCAGCCAGGTCGAAGCGGAAACCGCGGCGGCTGCACCGGTCAGGACAGGGATGTCATTCACAAAGATGTGCTTCAAAAACGGGATGATAAAGAGCACTGCCAGGAGCCATTTTGTTCTGATAATAGTAAATACAGTGAGCGCCCATAACAGGACGACCATGAAATAGAGAAAAGCTGCAGAAATGTGGTGCAGAAGACTCTGCCCGTGCGGGTCGATCACAAGCTTGAAAGCAAACCCTATAACACCCAGGCATACCGGGAAAACCGTGATCCAAAGCGCTGTCCGGCCAAAGAAAACGATCGCGGCGATCATCAGTACCGCACCGAGGGTCGGCAGCAGCACCACCGTCCCGGTGATAAGCGGATCATTGAGCCTGTCGGCATATCCCATGATCAGCATCGGGATGCAGAAAGCAAACGCCAGCATACTGGCAATGGCCGTAGGTCGCCGGTAATCGATCCGAAATCCCTGTTTTTCTTTCTTCATAAGGCTGCTCATTTCCGATGAAATATAGTTACAATATTTTATCTATTATATCACAGTTCCGTTCACCATTCAAGATGCCGGAGAGACTGAATGGGTAGCCGTTTGTATGTTTTAACAGAAACACAGGTGACGGTTCTCTGTGTTATACTATTCACTAATAAAACAATTTAAAATCCATTCTCTGCCAGTAATGCTATGA
>CAZBXX010000207.1:0-3323 GCA_964495965.1 uncultured Oscillospiraceae bacterium
TTCACCCAGGCCTTGTCAGAACTGATTGAACGCTATCATCCGGACAGCGTTTGGCTTCCGGCGACCTCCGTCGGCGCCGAAATTGCAGCCTCCGCCGCCGGTCGCGTCAGAACCGGGCTGGTTGCCCATGCCGTCAATGCCTATCTCAAGAACGGGGAGTATGTCTTCCCGGTTCCCGCTTTCGGCGGGAAGTGCCTCAGCGAAGAACTTGTTCTGACCCATCGTCCGGCGATGGTCACGTTCAAGGCCGGCGTGTTCGATGCCGCGCCGCTCGCGCCGACTGATGCGCAAGTTGTTCACTTCCCCGTCGACACTCTGGATTCTTTCGACAGCCGGATCCAGTTGGTCGGGTTTGTGGAAAACATTCAGGACAAAGTCCCCGTTGACAAAGCGGAGGTCGTTGTGTGCGGCGGCCTCGGCGCCTGCGACAAGGAAATCTGGCCCAAGCTGGAACAGCTTGCCGATGCGCTCGGCGCATCCCTCGGACACACAAGGCCCGTCGTAGATATGGCCTATGTTGAGAATGAAGAAGCTCTGATCGGAACCAGCGGAAAGAGCATCAACCCCAAAGTGTATCTTGGCTTTGGCGTATCCGGGGCGTCCCATCATCTGTTCGGTATTAAAAACAGCAAGCTGATCATCGCTGTCAACACCGACCAGCGGGCGGATATTTTCCACGCTGCAGATGTCAAGGTCGTCGCGGACTGCGACGCAATTCTGGCCGCTCTTCTGAAAGAGCTGACCAGAGCATAACGGCAGCAGAGATGCGGGCAGAGCCACGCCGGCTCTGCCCGGAACTAAAAGAGAGGTGAATCATTTGAACACAGTAAAAGAAACTGCAATGGCCATTGCAAAACAGAGCATTGCGTACTGCCAGAATCAGTCCTGCGGCAAGTGCGTTCCCTGTCGGATCGGCAGCAAACGGCTGTCCGAGCTTTACGGCCGGATTGAAAGCGGCCAGTGTATGCCCTGGGACATAATGACTCTGACAAAGCTGTGCGCTTATATGGAAAAGAATTCTGCCTGCGGAACCGGCAGGAGCGCCGGCAACACCGTTCTCCGGATGCTGAAAATTGCCGAAACCGCTGACTCAGATGGAGAGGGGGCAACGCCATGAAACTGGTAAATCTGACCATTGACGGCAAAAACGTGCAGGCTGCGCCCGGAACGAGCATTCTGGATACCGCCCGCAACGCCGGCATCCGGATTCCCACACTCTGCTATCTGAAGGGGCTTAACGACATCGGCGCCTGCAGAATGTGCGTCGTGGAAGTCGAGGGTTCAGACGAACTCCGGTCGGCATGCAACACCGCCGTCGAGGACGGCATGGTGATCCACACGAACTCCAGGGTTGTCAGAGACTCCCGCAGGACAAGCCTTGAGCTCATTCTGTCGGATCATCCCTTCGTCTGTCCCACCTGCACAAGAAACAAAACCTGCGATCTTCAGAAGCTGGCGGAAGAACTGGATATTTCCATGTACTATGACTTCTACGGAAATCCGGTTGCCGCGCTGCGCGGCGCTCCTTCTTGCCATCCAATGGACGATTCGGGTTATTCCATCGTCCGTGACCCCGCCAAATGCATCAAGTGCTACCGCTGTGTGGCCGTCTGCGAAAAGCTTCAGTCGGTCAACGCCATCCGCGCGGATGAAAACGGTTTTGATACCACGATTGTACCCTCGGTTGGGACCCGTCTGACAGATACCGACTGTGTCAGCTGCGGGCAGTGCGTCAGAGCCTGCCCGACTGCCGCCCTGCAGGTTCGGGACGATACCCGGAAGGTCCGGGAGGCCATTGCCGATCCGGAAAAAATCGTTCTGGTTCAGGTCGCCCCCTCTGTCCGGGCGGCTGTCGGCGAATCCTTCGGTCTGGCCCCCGGCAGCATCCAGACCGGGCACCTGGTTTCCGCTCTCCGGAGATTGGGCTTTGACAAAGTTTTTGATACCAATTTCGGCGCGGATCTCACCATCATGGAGGAAAGCCACGAGCTTCTGGAGCGGCTGCAGAGCGGGAAAAATCTCCCCATGTTCACCTCCTGCTGTCCTGCCTGGGTCCGCTTTACCGAAGAATTCTACCCCGACCGGGTCAGTCACATGTCGACCTGCAAGTCCCCCCAGCAGATGTTCGGTGCCGCTGCCAAGACCTGGTATGCGGAGATGATCGGCTGTGCGCCAGAGAAGATCGTCTGCGTTTCCGTGATGCCCTGTACCGCGAAGAAAACCGAGCTGCAGCGCCCGGAACTGAGCCGCGATGGGCTCAAAGATGTGGACATCTCCATCACCGCGGTTGAGCTTGCCAGAATGCTGAAGCAGGACGGTATTGATCTTCTCTCTTTGCCGGAAGAGGAGTTCGATGGTCTTCTGGGTGAGTCCACCGGGGCTGCCGCCATCTTCGGCGCGACCGGCGGCGTCATGGAGGCCGCGCTCCGCACGGCGGCCGCACTGAGCGATGGCAGCGACGCTCAGATTGATTTTGTCTCTGTCCGCGGCTTTGACGGTCTCAGAGAGGCTGCGGTGACCATCGGCGGGAAAGCGCTTAAAGTTGCGATGGTGTACGGTCTTGCCAATGCGAGAAAGCTTCTGGATGCCATGCAGGCAGGCAAGACCGACTATTCCTTTGTGGAAGTCATGTCCTGCCCGGGCGGCTGTGTCGGCGGTGGCGGGATGCCGCCCCTTCACGAGCTGGAGGAAATTGAAAAGCGGGCGGATGCCATCTACTGCATTGACCGGAACAAACCGATACGCAGATCCCATGAAAATCCCGCGATCAAACAGCTCTACAGTGAATTTCTGGGAGAAGCGGGAAGCCGGACAGCGCATGCGCTGCTTCACACAACTTACGGGGAGGGCTGAGAATGAAAACGATTATCATGGTTCCGACCGTCGATCCTGACAAGTGTATCGGATGCGGCTTCTGCGTCACCCGCTGCATCTTCGGGTCGATAGCGGTAAACGCGAACAAAAAGGCCGTCGTGAACGACGACACCTGCATGAGCTGCATGGGTTGTTTTGATATCTGTCCCAACATGGCAATTTCGATCAAAATGCTGGCTCAGCCCCGGGTCGCGGCAACTTCGGTCGAGGATGTTGATCCGGAAGAGATTGCCGCGCTCTGTGCCAAGGCAAACCGGGATCCCGAAAGGGTCGTCTGCCACTGCACGCATACCAAGGCAAAGGAAGTTGCCGCCGCTATTATTAAGGGGGCCAGAACGGTTGCAGAGGTGGGCCTCGCCACCGGGATCAAGAGCTCATGCCGTCTGCACTGCACCATGCCTGTGCTCCAAATGCTGGAAGCCTACGGCTGTCCCCAGAAGCCGACGGAC
>CAZBXX010000208.1:0-3314 GCA_964495965.1 uncultured Oscillospiraceae bacterium
GCGGTTGAGCAGGAAGGCCAGCAGGATCGGAGCCGGGAAGCCCCAGAGCAGGCCGAAGATGCTCAGCTTGAGGGTGTTCATCAGATAGCGCATAAAGTCCGGCGAGGACAGGAAACGCCTGAAGTTCTCAAAGCCGATCCATTCGCTACCGAGGATACCGCGGAACGGGTTATAATCCAAAAACGCGATGGCAACACCGCCCATTGGAATATAACGGAATATGATGGTCAACGCGAAGGCGGGCAGCATAAAGATCAGGTAGAGCTGCCAATGCTGCCGGACATACACCAGGGTGTTGTGCATCTTGGAACTTCCGCCGCCGGCAGCGGCGGAAACCGGTGCTTTTTTCATAGATCCTCCTCCAATCATTTGATAATTAGGATAACCAGTCAATCGCAAGATCAGATGTGTGCATTTGCAACATCCTCTTCCTGCTGTTTCTTTTGCTATAATAACAAAGTGCTGAAAAAATGTCAACCGATATTTGCCTGTTTTTAGAAATTTTCAACAACTTCCGGCAGTTCTTTTCAGCAGAGCCGCAAATTGTCTTACAATCCGGTTTTGTGCATTTGAACTGTGCATTTTGTGCATTTCGGTTTCTTATCCTGTTTGACAAGGCAGGACCCATGTGCTATACTTTAATTATAAAAGGATCTCTTTTTTCGTGAAAGAGTATTCGTTTTCTCTCATTTTACAGGAAAGGAGCAGGGTTTTATGAGCAAAAGAGTGACCATACAGGACATTGCCGACAGTCTGGGCATCTCCCGCAATACGGTTTCCAGGGCCATCAACAACTCCGAAGGGCTGTCTGATGCGATGCGGGAGCGTATCCTTCAAAAAGCTGTGGAAATGGGCTATAAACAGTTTTCTTACGTCAGCACGCTGAACAATGCCGCCGTATCCGCGCAGAATGTGTCCCGTTACAACGGAGAGATCGCACTGCTGACGGCCTCCTTCCTCACACAGTCTCATTTTGCTTCCACACTGCTTGACAAGTTCCAGCTGGAAATATCGCAGCTCGGTTTTACGCTGAATACCCACCGTGTCACGCAGGAGAACCTGCGTGAGAAGACGCTCCCCTTCACCTTCCGTCCGGACAAGGTGCGGGCAATCGTCTGTATCGAGATGTTTGATCGTTCCTACGATGAGATGGTCTGCGAACTGGGGCTGCCGGTGCTGTTCATCGACGGGCCGGTGAAGCGTGACGGGAACTCTCTTCCTGCCGACCAGCTTTATATGGACAACACCACCGACATCACACGCTTTGTCAATGAAATGCTCTCTTCCGGGCAGCGGCGCATCGGCTTTGTAGGCAACTACAACCATTGTCAGTCTTTCTACGAGCGCTACACCGCCTTCCGCATGGCAATGCTTATGGCTGACGTGCCGGTGAATGAGCGCTTCTGCATCTGCCGGAATACGATCGATGATATGATCGAGGACCTGGCGTGCATGAAGGAACTGCCGGATGTATTCATCTGCGCAAACGATTTTGTGGCATGGGACCTGATCCGAGGGCTCTTCGCCATCGGCAGGTCTGTTCCCGGTGATGTTCGCGTGCTTGGCTTTGATGACGCACCGGAATCGCGCATCAGCCTCCCTCCCATAAGCACCATCCACATCCACACACAGATCATGGCTTTTACGGCGGTCTCTCTGCTGCTCTCACGCATCAGGGAACCGTCGCTGGACTACCGTGTGGTGCACACCGAGACGAAGCTGATCTATCGCGATTCCACGCGGCTTGCTGCGGGAGAACTGCCGGTATGAAATTTTTTTCCTATGACAGTAAATTCAGCCAGCTGATTCTGAAGCTCTGTTACGCCTGCTATCTGAATCTGCTGTGGGTGATCTGCTCGCTTCCGATCGTGACCATCGGTGCGTCCACAACGGCGATCTACTACACCTCGCTCAAGATCATCCGCGAGGAGGATGCAAACATCGGTGCCAAATTTTTCCACTCCTTCCGGGAGAACTTCCGGCAGGCCACCGTGCTCTGGCTGATCATGCTTGCGGCGGGGCTTTTTCTCGGCGGGGATATCTATCTCGTCTGGCACCTGCGTACAGGCGCCTCCGGCACCCCGGCCGTGCTCTGGACGTTATGCCTGGCGCTGCTGATCGCAGCGGCCCTGGTCTATGTGATCGTGCTGGAATATGTTTTCCCGCTTCTGGCCAGTGTCAGCAACACCAACCTTGCAATGCTGAAGAATTCCTTCCTCATCGGCACGCATTATCTGTTTGCCACCATTCTGGTTTTTGCGGTTCACTTTGCCATGTTTTACATCGTAGTAGCCGTCTTCACCCCGTTTATCGTCTTCGGTGAAGGTCTTTGCGCGCTCATCAGCGCCTGGCTGCTCAATCAGATCCTCATCTCCGTCTCGGGTACACCGGAGGACGCTCAGGAGGAGGAAGAAGACTCTTCAGAGGAATCGACATGAAGCTCTCTCCCCGTGAAAAAGCCGCCCATCGGGCGGCTTTTCGTGAAATGAGCCCGGCACAGAAGCTGGATCATATCTGGACCTATTACAAAGCGCCGATCCTGCTGGGGCTGGCTGTGCTGATGATCCTGGCCTCCGCCGCGAAGCGTCAGCTTACCAAGAAGGAGCCGGCTGTATATCTGGCGCTGGTGAACGTCTCTGTCGGGGAGGATCTGCAGACCTTCCTGACGGAGGATTATCTGGCCGCAGAAGGGCTGGACGGGCGTCAGTACGAGGTGTATCTCTATTCCGGCCTCTACCTCTCCGATCATGCCGACACACTGAATCACCAGTATGCCTATGCCTCCAGAATGAAGCTCACCGGTGCGATCAGTGCGCGCAGGCTCGATCTCGTGCTGATGAACCGGGAGGGCTATGATCTGCTCTCGCAGAAAGGCTATCTTCTGAACCTCTCCGCACTGGAGGATATTCAGGCCTCTCCCCTGCTGACCGAAAACGAGGTCGTGCTCTCAGACAATTCCCTGGAGGTCCTGCTGGGTGAGGCCGAGGAGGAGCGTCGCCTGACCGAAACCGTTCCCAACGCGCTGGCGGTGGCTTCGCTGCCGCTGTTTGAGCAGGCCGGTTTTAACGGGGATCTGTACATCGGCATCATCGGCAACACCCAGCGGCCTGACGCAGCGGGTTCGTATCTTCGCTATCTCATTTGTTCAGCGACGTAGTTTTTCCCGGTTTTTCCAGGATCCGCCTTTGCCCGGGAAGAAGAGTTCGGCAGAAGAGAAGGAACCGCTGTTTTATCCCTTGTCATCCGGCAATCGAGGTGTTAAGATACCCATTGAATAACGATCGGAGGTAGAAAGAATGCTGACAATAGAACGG
>CAZBXX010000209.1:0-3309 GCA_964495965.1 uncultured Oscillospiraceae bacterium
GCATAACAAAACTGCTCTCTTTAACGACAAGAGACCCGGAAACAAGCCTTACCATAGGGAGGCAATGGCTTTTGACCACTGCCTCCCTTGTTCAGCTTATTAAAAATACATGGTATGAGCGCCTTCCGTGGGTCGATTATTCTGCCGGCAATACTTCGATCAGGACGGTGCCGGTGGCTTTCTCAAGACAGATGGCTTTGAGCATATAAGTTCCCGCCGAGACGGTCCCCGATTGCTGATCATTGCTGTGGAGATTGGCGGTGATGATCGGCTCTCCATTCAGATCGGGAAGCTCATCAATGCTCTGTTCCGCGGGAACTCCGATGATTTCCACCCGCACGGAGCCTTTTTCCAGATTGGAGGTAATGGCAATTTGCTCGCCCTCATCAACTTCCAGAGAACCCACCATGAAGAATGAGTCTTTGCTGGCGTTTTCCGCAGTGACGACCATCCGCTTTCCCGTGTTCTCGCTCATGCTGAATTCAGACTTTCCGCAGGCGGTGAGCACCAGCATCGAAAGTGCCAGCGCCGTGATTGCAATCAAAATGTGTTTTCTTTTCATTGTTGTTGATCTCCTGCATTCTCTATAATAGTCTGCTTGATTGTACCATATCCTCTGTTTCGGTTCAAGAGATTCATATCTTCCTTCCCTTGTGAGCGTGGACATCAACGTCCTGCTTGTCATGGCGTCCAATACCCTGAGAAAAGAAGCTTAATGATATCGCCGGCCCGAGACGTGAGAGAATCCGTCCTCTTTCTTCGGAAAGGGCTGTAAAACAGAAGCGACGACCTGTGCACACGGTATCAAGCGCAGATATACGGAATACTTGTCACAGAACAATATGTATGATATAATTTGCACTAAAAATTAAAGCCAAAAAACGAACATTTAATGGACACGGGGCGAAAGTATCGGATGAACGACGGAACGATGCATAAAAGCGTGAATAGCCTTGGCACGGCAGAAAAAACAGAGCCCGGAGTTTTCGCTGAACCTGCAAAGAACTGCCGCGCCGGGATCGATATAGGCTCGACCACAGTCAAGCTTGTTGTTCTGGATGAGGACGGAGCATTACTTTTTGGAGCGGATCGGCGGCATCACGCAAGGACGAGAGATGCGCTGGTGGAGCTCCTTCAGGAGGCCCGGGCGCAGCTCGGAGATCTCAGACTCTGCGCCCATCTTACAGGATCAGGTTCGCTTGGACTGACAAAAGCAATTTCAATTCCTTTTGTTCAGGAAGTTGTCGCGGTTGCCGAGGCCATCGAGAAAAAGGCACCTCAAACCGACGTGGTGATTGAACTGGGCGGTGAAGATGCCAAAATCATCTATTTCCGAGGCGGACTGGACGAACGTATGAACGGCGTCTGTGCCGGCGGTACAGGCTCTTTCATCGACCAGATGGCGGCGCTTCTACGCACAGATGCTGCCGGACTGAACGAAGCGGCAAAGCAGTATGAGCAGATATATACCATTGCGG
This sequence comes from uncultured Oscillospiraceae bacterium, assembly GCA_964495965.1. Taxonomy (GTDB): domain Bacteria; phylum Bacillota; class Clostridia; order Oscillospirales; family Oscillospiraceae; genus Limivicinus. Next base: position 1,479 of record CAZBXX010000209.1, read on the forward strand.
CACGCTGCGGTGTCTTTGCCAAGACCGATATCCAGCCGCTGATCAACGAGGGTGCCTCAACCGCGGATCTTGCAGCTTCTGTCTTCCAGGCGGTCGTGAATCAAACGGTTTCCGGACTTGCCTGCGGTAAGCCGATCAGGGGAAATGTGGCGTTCCTCGGCGGCCCTCTGTACTATCTGTCCGAATTGCGCAAGGCGTTTGTGCGAACACTGAAACTTGCCCCAGAGAACATCATCGCGTTGGACAATGCGAATCTCTTTGCCGCCACAGGCGCTGCAGCGTCATCGGGAGGCGCAGAACTGACTGTTTCCGAGCTCATCGACCGCCTGAAAACCGGGACCAACCTCGCCATGGAGATCAAACGGCTGGAACCGTTGTTTTCTTCTCAGGAGGAGTATGACCTGTTCCTCTCGCGGCATGCGCAGGCCTCGGTCGTGAGGGCTCCGCTGGCGGAGTACGTAGGAGACTGCTATCTTGGTATCGATGCCGGTTCTACAACCACAAAGCTGGCGTTGATTTCAGACCGCGGGGAACTGCTGTTTTCCACCTATGCCTCCAACGCCGGAAATCCGGTTGAGACTGCGCGTGAAGCTTTGACCGGGCTATATGCCGCTCTTCCGCTAGAAGCAAGGATTGTATGGAGCTGTTCGACCGGTTATGGAGAGGCACTGATGAAGGCCGCTTTCCGCCTGGACGAAGGAGAGGTTGAGACTGTCGCCCACAGCACCGCCGCGTCCTTTTTTGATCCGGAAGTCGACTGTGTCCTTGACATCGGCGGACAGGATATGAAGTGCATCCGCCTGAAACACCGGACCGTGGATACCGTGATGCTCAACGAGGCCTGTTCTTCAGGATGCGGTTCGTTCCTTGAGAATTTTGCGGAGTCTCTTGGCCTTTCAGCTGCAGAATTCGCCGATGAGGCCCTTTTTGCCCCTGCGCCGATCGACCTTGGTACCCGCTGCACCGTCTTTATGAACTCTAACGTCAAGCAGGCGCAGAAGGAAGGTGCGTCCATATCGGACATCTCCGCCGGACTTGCCTATTCGGTCATTCGAAACGCACTGTTTAAGGTCATCCGCCTGGCGGATGTGTCTCAGCTCGGCTCGCACATTGTGGTCCAGGGAGGAACTTTTTATAACAAAGCGGTTCTACGTGCGTTTGAAAAAATCTCGGGGGTCCGGTCGGTTTGTCCTGATATCGCCGGAATGATGGGCGCCTTTGGAGCTGCCCTGATCGCGCGGGATCGCTATACAGGCCAGCCCACCACCATACGCGGCCCCGTTGAACTTGCCTCTCTGCACTATACATCCAGAGCTGCGCACTGCGGCGGCTGTGAGAACAACTGCATGCTGACCATCAACCAGTTTGATGATGGAGGACGCTTTATCAGCGGAAATCGCTGTGAAAAACGCGTCTCCACCGGACGTTCGGGAGGAAAAGGCAGCAATCTCTTCGAATACAAGCGACATCGTATTTTTGATTACGAGCCGCTCTCTGAGGAAAAAGCCACCCGTGGGACAATCGGCCTGCCCAGGGTGCTGAACATGTACGAGAATTATCCGTTCTGGGCGGTGTTCTTTCGGACGCTCGGCTTTCGTACGGTGCTTTCTCCGTTTTCTTCGCATGCAGTCTATGAGCTTGGCATGGACTCCATTCCCTCGGAATCGGAATGCTATCCGGCAAAACTTGCACACGGTCATGTCCAATGGCTTTATGAGCATGGGATACGGACGGTTTTTCACCCCTGTGTGTTCTATGAGTACCAGGAGACACCCGAAGCCCAGAACCATTATAACTGTCCCATGGTGGTATCCTACGCCGAAAACCTGAA
>CAZBXX010000210.1:0-3236 GCA_964495965.1 uncultured Oscillospiraceae bacterium
CCCAGCGCGGATCCCGGAAAATGTTGATGTTCGGCGACCACATGGTCAGCCCGTGGTAGATGTCCCGGTCACCCTCGGCCGAGAGCGCGTTGTATTTTGCCCGGGCCTCGGTGGCGATGGCATCGGCAATGCTTTCCAGCAGTTCCTCATCAAACATGGCCGCCATCCCAATGGCCTGGGGGAAGCTGGTGGCGGTGCCGCCCCGGGCAAGCCCGTGAAGGGCTTCGTTCCACCAGTTGTAGGCGGGAATGCCAAGGCGCCCGATGGCGGGCGAATCAAAGCGCAGCTGACTCGCTCTCTCCTCCACCGTCATGCGGCCTACCAGCTCTTCCGCCAGCTTTCTGGCCTTTTCCCGGTTCATGGAAACGCTCCCTTCCAGTGAGATATATCAGAACCATCAATGAGTGAGATTTGCAACCGTCCCGCCTTCTATCAGATATCCGGGAACCTCCACATGCTCAGGAGCCGCCGTACGGGGATGCTCCACACGTTCAATCAGCATCGAAGCTGCAAGTTTGCCCAGTTCCTCGGAGTTCTGGTGCCAGGTAGTCAGGGGCGGGTTCAGGGCCTGCGCGAGATGCAGCCCGTCATAGCCCGCCACGGAGATGTCCTCCGGGATTCTCAGGCCCGCCTCCCGTATCGCGTTCATGCCACCCAGCCAAGCGTAGTCGTCGGGGAACAGAATGCAGGTGGGCCGGTTCCACAGCGCCAGCAGCTCCTTCGTTGCCCGGTAACAGGATTCCGGCTCGTGGTAATTGCTGCTAACCAGATATTCCTTCGGGATCTCCAGCTTCAGCGCCTCACAGGCCCGGTAGAATCCCCGCAGCCTGTTTTCGGTAACCGCTGTCGGGTTCCCGTGTATGTAGGCGATGCGCCTGTGACCCCTTTCGTAAATATAGCGGACAAGGGCTTCCATGCCGCGCATGTTATCCGAAAGCACCGCCGCCCGGTTGTTGAAGGCGTGATCCAGCGTCACAACCGGCAGGTCCGAAAGGACAAGCTCCTGAACCATAGGACTCTGGTAATCTGCACAGATCACCGCCACTCCGTCCACCCTGCGGTACAGCGCGTGCTGAAGATAGCTGGCACCGCTGTGACCGAGGTCGCTGTTGATAAAGGAAAGGTCATATCCGCAGCGCTCGGATTCAATCCGGAAGCTGTTCAGGGTCGCCGCGAAATACTCATGCATAAATCCGTGATTCTGCAGATCGATAAACAGAACCCCGAGGTCATAGCTGCGGTTGGTCTTCAGCGCCCGGGCTGCGGAATTGGCGGTGTAACCCAGTTCCCTTGCCGCCTCAAAAACGCGCTGCCTGGTGGCATCCCCGATATCCTGCTGCCCGTTGAGAGCCTTGCTGACTGTGGCAACGGAGACACCGCATGCCCGCGCGATGTCCTTCAACGAAACCACAGTTCTCACCTCCGCAGCTCTTACTTAAACGTTTTCGTGATTCAAGAATAGCGCATTCCCTTCAAAAATGCAAGTATTCTTTCCTAAAAAGTGCTGATCAAAAAATATTTTGTGGAAGCTCAACAGAAACATTCGCCAGAATTTGTGCAGTTTTCACAACAGGAAGGTTATTAGCCTCAAATCCCAGTCATATTATTTCAGAGTTTTTAAAAAACAGCTTGCTTTTTCCGCCGGAATCCGGTATTTTAGAAAGGAATCATACACTTAAACGATTACTGTAAAAACGTGTTTTCGCCCAAGATTGCCGCTTTGCGGCCTGAAGGAGGGTAATGCATGAAATACGGCAGCTTCGACGACGCCAGGCGGGAATATGTCATCACCACGCCACGGACGCCTCTCCCCTGGATCAACTACCTGGGCTGCGAGAATTTTTTCGCCCTGGTCAGCAACACTGCCGGCGGCTACAGCTTTTACCGGGATGCCCGGCTGCGCCGTCTCACCCGCTACCGCTACAACAACAGTCCTCTGGACTCCGAGGGCTTCCGCCTTTACATCCGGGACGGCGACACCGTCTGGAACCCCGGCTGGCAGCCGGTGCAGACGGAGCCTGACCGCTACCGCTGCCGCCACGGCCTCGGCTACACCGTCATTGAGGCGGAGAAAAACGGCATCGCCGCCAGCCAGGAGCTGCTGGTCCCCCGCGGGGAGAACTGCCTGCTGATGCGCCTGAGCCTGAGTAACCGGAGCGGAGAGGCTAGAGCCCTGCAGGTCTTCCCCTATGTGGAGTTTTGCCTCTGGGACGCCATGGACGACAGCACCAACTTCCAACGCAACTACTCCATCGGTGAGGTGGAGGTCACGCCCTCTGCCATCTATCATAAAACGGAATACCGGGAGCGCCGGAACCACTACGCCGTTTTCTGGGCAGACCGCCCCGCCGACGCCTTCGACACCGCCCGCGAGGCCTTTCTCGGCGTCTACGGCTCTCCCGCCCGGCCCGCAGCTGTCTTCGGCAGCGGATGCACCGGGAGCGTCGCCCACGGCTGGCAGCCGGTGGCGGCGCAGCAGTTCAACCTGAACCTTGCCCCCGGGGAGGAGGTCCGCCTGCTCTTCGGCCTGGGCTATTTGGAGAACCGGCCCGAAGAGAAATGGGCCGCCCCCGGCCTTGTAAACCGCGGCCCCGCCGAGGCCATGATGGCCCGTTGCAATGCCCCCGGCGCCTTCGACCGGGCGCTTTCGGAGCTCCGGGAATACTGGGAGGGCCTGCTCTCGGGCTTCCGGCTGGAGAGCGGTTCGGAAAAGCTTGACCGCATGGTGAACATCTGGAACCAGTATCAGTGCATGGTAACCTTCAACATGAGCCGCTCCGCCAGCTACTATGAAAGCGGCATGGGCCGGGGCATGGGCTTCCGGGATTCCTGTCAGGATCTGCTGGGCTTTGTGCACATGATTCCGGAGCGGGCACGGGAGCGCATTCTGGACATCGCCGCCACCCAGTTTCCCGACGGCAGCGCCTATCACCAGTACCAGCCCCTCACCAAAAAGGGAAACCTGGGCGTCGGCAGCGGCTTTAACGATGACCCTCTGTGGCTCATTGCCGGGGTGGACGCCTATCTCCGGGAGACCGGCGACTGGAGCATTCTGGCGGAGCCCTGCACCTTTGACTCCGACCCCGCCTCTGCCCAACCCCTGCTGGAGCACCTGCGCCGCAGCTTCCAGTTTACCCGGACGCATCTGGGTCCCCACGGTCTTCCCCTCATCGGCCGGGCAGACTGGAACGACTGCCTGAACCTCAACTGCTTCTCCGCTCATCCGGGGGAGAGCT
>CAZBXX010000211.1:0-3164 GCA_964495965.1 uncultured Oscillospiraceae bacterium
TGGTCGAAGATTCAGAGTGGCCAGCTCGAGGAATCTGGAAATATCCTTTGTATATGGAAGCCAGAGCATTTCTTTTTTTCCGTCTATTTCTATCATCCCTTTCTCTCGTCCGGAGGGAATCCGTTTCACGGTGAAATGGATTATCCGTATTGTTCTGCCAAATAAAGGCTCAGACGGCTTTGAATCTGTTTTGCGGCTTCCTCGGCAGACTTCTGTCCATCAAGATAAGCGTTGATTTCGGACTGCATCACGAGCAGAATCTGCTCGTCTGTATGGATTAGCTTTGTGGTACCGTAGACCTGTTCACGCAGGCGTTGAGCGTCGTCGGCATTGAACATGGCAAGTCCCTGAAATTCTCCATTATTGGAAAGCGTTGAAGTGATAGCCCTCTCAAAACGTTCCCGGAATACAGGAATGCCAAAGGAAATCGCCTGATCCTCCTCGCTTTCGCTTGTCATCAGAGTTCGGACAAACCGCCATGCTCCATCTTGATGCTTGCTGGAAGCCATAATACCGATTCGGGTATTCTGTCCGACGGTGCTCCGGCTCTCTCCCGCACTGCTTCCTAACTTCAGCAAATAGCTCCCCGTTCCTTCCGTGCTCGGAAAACCAGCGACAGCATAATCGCTTTGAAATGGGTAGCGGGAGCTGAAACCGGCATCCGAGGCAAAATCATAGCAAAAAGCCATGAGTTTTTCTTCATCTTGCGGGCTTTTATCATCCAGAAGTTCCTTGAGCAGACGAAGCCAATCCTGAAATGCGCGGCTGTCAAAAGAGCAGCTTGCGTTTTCCCAATCAATAAACTCTGCCGTTGCTGCCCAGCTTACAACAGTCACAATCATTTCTCTGTTCATGCTTTGCCAAAGCGGAGCATATTCAGGGTGCTGAGCAATTAATTCTTCGATTTGATTGACGGTCCAGCTTTCTCGTCCGGGGAACAGCTCAGGACGTGCCAGCAGCGTCACCAGCGTAAATTTGTCGGTGTATTCATAGAGTCCGCCATGCTTCATCATGGCCTGAAGCAGCGAGGGAATAAAGTCCTCACGGCTGATAGTTTCGTCAGCATCGATCATGGGTAGCATGTCTGCAAGGAGACCAGCGTCCAGCGCGCCGTCAGGCAAAAAACTTGTGTCCAAAATGTCGATATCCTCGGAGGTGGCAAGCTCAATCAGCAGACGATCGCGCTCACTTTCGTTGTTGTACAGTAGGGGCTTGATTTCAATGCGGTATTCTGGGTCGCTGTTGTTAAAACGAATGATCGAATCCCGAAGCTTTAAGCTCATAGAATAGGGAGGCGCACCGGCTTGTTGAAAATACTCGTAACTCTCCGCTCCGGTATCTCCAAAGCAGGCAAGAGTCAAAACTTTTTTGACCGGAACCATAGCGGGTGAAACTTTGACAAGACCATTCGATGTGATGTAAAAGAGTTCGCCATTTGAGTTCTCAAGCCCAAAGGGACTGCCCATACTGCTGTAGCTCAGAGCAACATCCATCCAATCAAAACGCTCCGTCTCATTGCCTGTTGCCGGATTTACTTCAATGAGTCTGTTTTGCTTGTCATAAAGGAAATGCCCGTCGTTGCTGGAATAAACATGGCTTGCGTTCAACTCAAAGGCTTGTCCGAGCTGAAATGTTTCCAAGTCTAGTGGTGCAGCGCCTTCCTCGGTCAGTAGGTATAATTGATCATTTACCCGGAAATGAGGAAGGCTGCCCAGATCGGAAATAATTGGCTGATCTAAAACACTTAGCTTAGGGTCAATGAGATAGCAGGTTTCAGGTGTAGTCAAGAGAGCTTTCTCTCTATCAAGCCCGAGAAGGCTCATGCTACTTGTCTCGTTGTTGCTGCTGCTGCCTTCAAAGGGAATGCGTGTGCAATGCATTTCTCCGTCCTCTCGGCTACCCCACAGAATATAATGTCCAAGGTTTTCCAGAAACTTTCCGCTGCTTGCATCTTCCCAACTCGTTTGCTCGTTAATCAGGATCCAAAAGGCATCCTCTGTTACAGTAAGGTTTCCGCACCAGGGGTTTCTGGCGTCAGCGGTATCCAAATCGTAGCGTTGCCACTGGCCGATCAAGGTGTCGTAGCTTACCAGGACAGGAGCACCGTCTTCTGTTTCTCCAGTCATCCAAAAACTGTCTCCGCAAGTATCCCAGCCCGTAGACTGACTCTGACGAAACCAGTCTGGGAAGTCGATCTCCGTGGCCAGATATCCGGGAACCATTTCACCACTTAACACCTCCGCTTCCGAATCTCCTGTATTGTTCTTCCCACATGCGCAAAGGCTGCATAAAATCACTATCAATAATAGAATAGAGAGAATTCGTTTTTTCATTTGCTTCCTTTCTAATGGTTAGCCTGTGCCCAACTCCAGAAAAATGAACCCGATATCCTCATAGTCTGGGTAGGACAACAGTTCTGTTTTTTTGATTTCCACGTGAAAAGCAATCTGCTCCAGCGTTTCAAAGGAAAATGCGCTATCACTGCCCGCAACAAAGATTAGGTACTGCTGCTCAGGTTCATATAAAAACAGATAGTTCGAGATTAGATACCCGGCTGGAGTTTGGCCGCCGTTCTTTTCATCAAGTCGATCATAGAATGCCCGATAGTCTACCTGGACTTCCAGAAGCTCAAAGCCATCGCGTACATCGTGATTAACGACCGAAGCGTCCATGTCCTGATATGCGCCGAGCAGCAGATCCTTGCGGTAGAGATCGGCTCCATCAAAGATTCTAATATCCAGCTTCACGCCTTCTGGTGCATCCCAATGATAGCCGCAGAACCAGGTTGCGGCCTCCTCTTCGGTCATACCTGCATCCTCAAGGATTTGCGTCAACGGGCGCTGAACCCAACCGTTATACAGAGTATGATCCTGATAAAAACTCATAGCATCCAAGAAAGAACGATCCGCTCTTGGTTCCGGCGCACCCTCTGGCAACCAGCCAAAGCGCATGACAATATCTGTTGCCTCTGGATCGGTATTGCAATTAATCACCAGAGAGGTGTGGGTAAAGTTCTGCTCATAGGGCTTCATGTCACCGAGCGTCAGGCCAGTATAGTGCAGTTCTTCTTCGGGATGATATGGACTCAGATAATACTTATAGATCATATACCCACATGCGGAAAGGAGCGCTGTCAAAATAGCCGCAATCAATACGGTGACCCA
>CAZBXX010000212.1:0-3150 GCA_964495965.1 uncultured Oscillospiraceae bacterium
CAGGGAGCACAGTGGATGCGGCGGGGATTGGTGCGGACGACGTGTTGGGGAAGCCTGTGGATTTGAGAATGTGAGGGCAGTACCGGCGCGGAGCCGGGACAGCTGAAAGAGGAGGAGAGTGATCCGGATGGACAAAAAGAAAATCAGCACCCTGCTTTCAAATATCATAGCGGAGGACGCGGTTAAGGCTGCTGCCGATGGCTATATGGGCCTTCCAAATCCTTTAAAGGGATCCTCAGCCGGGAGAGGGGCAAAGCGCGCAACAGGCCGCTTACCTGTAAGGGAAGCATGGCGGGAGGCAGAGCCAAAAGAAAAAGACTCCTGGCGGGAGGCTTATCAGAATGTTACCGGCGCAATGACGAAATGCGGGAAAGTGCTGGAAGAAGACGACTTCAAAGGCACGGTCACCGGAGTTGTTTATGCCGGGATAAAAGATATGAATCCCGCAGTACTTGTAGTTGAGGTCGAACAGGAAAACCTGAGAATTACCGCTTATGCCAAAGAGGGCATCCTGAATCAGCATACTGCGGAAGAGGCGATAGACAAGTTTGTGAAGGCCTTATAACGGGTAAACATCTGCCCCAAACTGGTCTGCCCCGGCTTTGACGGGATGCCGGACCGCTCCGGCGCCCGTCACGGGCACCGCTTTCAGTATCTCAACATCGCATTAAGCTCCTCCGCCGGCCGGCGGGGGAGCTTGCTCTGTCCGTGCAGAAAACGTGACGCGCGGGGCCTTTCACAACGGGCCTTCACGCGCTGGAGCGGTACGAGCGGATGATGCGCTCCAGGGCGTAGCGGGTCGCGTCAATGAGATGGTTGTCGCGGTCGGGATAGCCGGAGATAAAGTTCCCCTCCCGGTCGCGGTCGAACTCATAGCGGCTGAACTCCCGCCAGGCCACCGGCGTGCGCCGGGGGTCAATGACGATGGTGCGGCCCTGCAGCCACTTCATGCTGTAGTCCACGCTGCCGGGCCCCTTGACAGCGGGCTTTGCCGGCAGGCCCCGGGCGCGGTAGTCGGAGACGGACTTCGGCTCGGCGGAATCGCAGATGATGGGGGCGTCGGTGTAGCCGCGGCGCCGGAGTTCTTCCGCCGTCTCGGCGTTGGTCTGCCGCAGCACAAACAGCTCGTCCAGCAGGTACACGGTCTCGCGGGCGGCGTCGTAGTGCAGGCGGATGAAGGCGTAGGGGTCGGGCGCGAAGCCCCAGTCAACCCCCTGGTAAATCCGGTCAAAGCGCTTCAGCTCCTCGTCCGTGATCCGGCGCTTCACCAGATTCGCGAAGACGTTGCCGCCGGTCCCGACGGCCTCGCCCAGGTATTCGTGCCGCCAGGCCCGCTCGTCGCTCAGGCGCAGGCTCTCGGCCTCCAGCAGGAACTGCTCGCCCAGCCAGGCGGGCGGCGCCTGCAGATAGGTGCTGCGGTGGCAGAGGCGGTCGGGGCGCCCGGCGGCGGAATCCGCGTTGGCCCAGTTGTCACGGGAGAGGGGAGGGTTGTAGCTCTCAAAGTTCCAGAAGCGCCCCTGCCCGCGCATGGTGCTCTGCAGCACGGCCCGGATCTCCTCCCGGCCGGCGAACTGGTCCTTCTCCTCAAAATGGGTGATCATGATGCTGCCGAAGGGCACCTTGATGGACTTGATTTTCATCGGGTCGTCGGCGCCGCGGAAGAGGATCTTCTGCCCGGTGGGCAGGAAGATGAGCTCCATGGGGCTGTACCGGCTCTCAAAGAACTCCGCAAGGCCCAGCTTCTCCACCGCCCAGAGGTACTGGGCGTAGACGGAATCCCGCATGGTGTTGGCCACCTTGCGCAGCACCAGGGCGTGGGCCTCCGGCTCCAGCAGCAGCAGGAACACCACGCACAGCGACACGAAGCTGCTCTTCATGCTGCCGCGCCCGCCCGCCAGGTCGTAGTGCGTGTGCCCGTGCACCAGCACGTCCCCCAGCACCGGGGCGAAGGAGGGGCTGATGCTGCCGAACACGCGCCCGCAGGCCAGGGCCAGCGCCTGCTCGCGCGCTCCCGCCCCGCCGCCGGGCTGCGCGGATTCATAGAGCTTCATGAGGCCGCTGGAGGCCTTCAGCCGGTCCCCGATGGACACGCCTTTGCCGGTCGGCTCGTCGATGGCGCCCCGCATCACATCGGTCAGGAAGCGGAAGTTCTCTTCCTCGGTGGCAACCGGCGGCAGGGGCAGCGGCTCCGCGGGGGCAAACTCCGCCGGTTTCAGCTCTTCGGGTTTCAGCTCCGCGGGCGCCGGTTCCTGCCGTGCCGGGACTTCGGCTTCTTCAGGCAGCCGTTCCGGCTGCTCTTTTTCCGTTTTTCTGGGTTTCATGCACACTCCTGTCAGGGTTTTTATTTCCGCTCCACGAACCATTTTCCCAGCCGGGGGCCGCTGATGGCGGTGCTGCGCTCAAAGTACAGGTAGCTCTCCCAGCCATTGATGACCACGGTGTACCGGTCGCCCTGGCCGCCGCTGCGCATGGCCGCCGCCTGCCGCACCTTCAGGACCCTGTCGATGTGGTAGGTCTGCCCGTCCAGCCAGTAGATGTCGGTGGGGCGCATTTTCCCCTCCTCATCAAAGTCCACCGTCACGGGCACGTAGATCTTCTGCCGCAGGGGCCGCTCATTCACTCCCTGCATGTCCGGTACTCCTCCGCCTCTTCAAAGAAGGCGCTCAGCGGGATGCCGATCCCTCCGCAGACCCTCTCAATCGTGTCCACGCTCAGCTGCCCGCCGCGGTTCTCCGCGTTCTTCAGGGTGTTGTACGCAACGTCGCAGCGTTCCGCCAGCTGGTACATCGTCAGCTGCCGTTCCCGGGCAAGTTCCTTCACGCGCGCAATGGTATCCATCTTTTCATCCTCCTCCTGCAAATGGGGCGTTTTCTCTTTACGGTATGTATTCTACACCGCCGGAAACCGGATGTCAAGAAAAATTCTCGTAATACTCTACAAATGTTCACTAAATATATCGTATCGGGAGACGGCGTTGTATTTCCGTATAGGGGAAAACCGTATAAAAAACACCCGTCCTCTTATAAGAGGACGGGTCAAATCCGCATAAAAAATGCCCGCCCTTCCGTCTCCTTCAGGCTGGGCGAATCCGGATAAAAAAAGGACACCGGCCGTCCCGGTGTACCTCGGTGATACTCTATAACAGTACTT
>CAZBXX010000213.1:0-3135 GCA_964495965.1 uncultured Oscillospiraceae bacterium
ACCGGGCAGGAGAAGAGGTTGCGGATCCATGGTACACAGGAGATTTTTCCGCAACCTGGCAGGATGTGACTGAGGGGTGCGCGGGATTGATCGACAAAACGATACAGCAGGGATGCAGGCGATAAAGCGAAGCTGATAGCTTATTTCAAACGGATTGAGAATCCCCCGAACACGCAGATTGTTCGGGGGATTTGTGTAGGCGGCACAGTATCAGATCCCAGATCAGTCGCTGAACACAGCGTCGTAATACGCTTTCATGATTTCCGCGACCGAATCTGCGGCGCCGACGAGGATCACCCGGCATAGCCCGCGATCCCATCCATAGGAAAACCGGATGTCAGCGGAGTCCTGTATTTTTTTACAGAAAAATGCCGAGATCGCGTTGCCCTTCGCCACGGAAGAAGGAACATCCAGAATGACGCAGGAACGATCACATTTCTTGTTTCTGTCTGTCATAAAATCAAAAACCGCGCTGCAGCGTTTGATCCGAAGTCCTTCCTTCACAAAAGGCTCGTTGAAGAATCGGTCAAGGTCTTCTGCGGCAAACTGCCAGACCCCGTCGACTTTCGTTCCGTTCAGAAGTTCCTGGTTCAGATAATTGCGAAGCGTCCTCGTGGTAAAGCCGGTCATCATGGCCAGATCGTTAAGGTTGTATTTTCCGTTCGTCATATCGATTCTCCTTTTGATATCAAGTTCATCTGATTAAAGGATAGCCCGTATAAACCGAAAAACCAATTTGAAATGCATGGACTTTTTCATAGCAAGTACGGAAGGCGATTTCTGTCATTCTTTCAAAGTACACGCATGAGCAGTCAAATATGGCGAGTCAACAAACAGACAAGCGTACTCCATCAGGATGGCTTTTTGATAGCACCCTGGGGGATAGATTGATAGCGACCCAAAGGATAATATATAATAGATTATCTAAATAACTAGGAGGACTCATATGGAAAAGAAACCGGTCTACACATCGCCGTATGACCTGGACGGACGGATCCCGCTTCGGCAAGCAATCCCTCTGGGGCTGCAGCACGTTCTCGCCATGTTCGTCGGTAATCTTTCTCCCCTGCTGATTATCCTTGCAACCTGCGGGCTAACAGTAGACGCGGGCTTCGGCGATCTTCGTGTAACGCTGCTTCAGAACGCCATGGTTGTTGCAGGCCTGATTACTTTTGTTCAGCTTTATCCCATCGGACCAATCGGAGGCAGGCTTCCCATCGTCATGGGTACTTCCTCGGGCTTTATTGGAATCAACAATTCCATTGCCATCAGCACCATGGGCGGCATCGCGGCAGGTCAGATCACCACTAACGTAAACGCGGGCATCTTTGCCTACGGCGTGCTGATGGGCGCCTGTATCGTGGGCGGCGTGTTCGAAATGGGTCTGGGATTCATTATCAAGCCGCTGCGCAAGTTTTTTCCGCCGGTTGTAACCGGTACGGTGGTTATTGCCATCGGCCTTTCTCTCATCTCAGTCGGAATCAACTTCTTTGCCGGCGGATCCGGCGTCAAAGATTTCGGCAGCATTCCGAATCTGCTCCTTGGCCTCATCACGCTGGTTGCAATTCTCGTGTTCAAACACGGGTTCAAGGGCTTCCCGTCCATCGCCTCGGTGCTGATCGGTATCATTATCGGCTATATTGTTTCCCTGATCATGGGCTTTGTCCTCCCGAAGGAGATCACGGTCGACGGGGTAACTGTGATTCCAGCCTATATTACAAAGTGGAATCAGGTTGCCTCGGCCAAGTGGTTTGCGTTTCCATTGCCGCCGAAGGAAATCTTCTCCAATATCCGGTTCCGTCTTGATGCGATCATCCCGATGTGCATTATGTTCATTGTTACAGCAGTGGAGACCATCGGCGATACTTCCGGCGTGGTGGAGGGCGGTCTCAACCGGGCTCCTACGGACAAAGAGCTTTCCGGTTCTGTGGTTTGCGACGGCTTCGGTTCTTCCATCGCCGCGCTGTTCGGTGTGCTTCCCAACACATCCTTCAGTCAGAACGTGGGTCTCGTTGGAATGACCAAAGTAGTAAACCGCTTTGCCATCGCCATGGGCGCTGGAATTCTGGTTCTTGCCGGCCTGTTCCCGAAGATTGGCGCGATCATCAACATTATGCCCCAGCCTGTTCTCGGAGGAGCGGCAGTCTTCATGTTTGCCAGCATCGTCATATCCGGTATCAACCTGATCACAAAGGAACCCCTTACGGGCAGGAATGCAACCATTGTCGCCATCGCGCTCGGCCTGGGCTTCGGCCTCGGCTCCTCATCGGCAGCTCAGGCGTTCATGCCTCAGTGGCTCAAATATGTTTTCGGAGGCTCCGGCATCGTGCCGGCTGCCTTGATCGCCATTATCCTGAACATCGTCATTCCTAAGGATAGGGAACCAGAAGCATAACCAGCCACATAACAGATTGAGAGCCGCCCGATTTATCGGGTGGCTTGTTTTATGGACTTCAGTCCGTGACGCTGAAGGCGGCACAGACAACCACCCGCTATGCGGGTGGGAGACAAGAAGTTATACAAAAAAGATCACCGTTCCCGTAAGATAGTAGTGCTCAAGCAACAGTGTCGGAAGGGAAAGGTGATCAATGGCGAACAAAGAAAACAGTCTGGCGCACACAAAATGGCTGTGCAAGTACCACATAGTCTTTACACCGAAGTATAGGCGAAAAGTCATCTACAATCAATATCGGGAAAGCATAGGAGAGATATTGAGAGAGCTGTGCAGGTACAAGGGAGTGGAGATACTGGAAGGGCACCTGATGCCGGACCATGTACATATGCTGGTCAGCATACCGCCCAAGATAGCGGTGTCGAACTTTATGGGATATCTGAAGGGGAAGAGTGCACTGATGATATTTGATAAGCACGCGAACCTGAAATACAAGTTTGGGAACAGACACTTTTGGGCGGAAGGATATTACGTGACAACAATAGGGCTGAACGAGGCAGCGATCAGGAAATATATCCAGGACCAGGAGAAAGACGACATAGCCCTGGACAAACTGAGCGTGAAGGAGTACGAAGACCCGTTTAAACGGAAAAACGCCCCTTAAGGGGCGTAAAGTAAGATGAGACGTTGTAGCTTGAGCCTGCGAAAGCAGCGCCTTGAGACGCGAGTCGGCAACGCGGGCT
>CAZBXX010000214.1:0-3037 GCA_964495965.1 uncultured Oscillospiraceae bacterium
TCCGCAGGCGGCGAACGGCGCCGGGTGAGGCGGATCACGGCCGAAGTCACTTTCGGCTGGGGCAGAAAGCAGTGCGGAGGCACCGTAAACAGCATCTCCGGTTCACAGTACCACTGCATCAGCAGGCTGAAAGAGCCGTAATCCTTGCCGCCGGGCGCTGCGCAGATGCGCTCCGCCACTTCCTTCTGGATCATGACGCAGATACGCTCAAAGCAGTCCGCTTCCACCAGTTTGGTCAGGACCGGCGTTGTGATATTGTACGGAAGGTTGGCGCATACCAGTTTTGTTGCCTGTGGGAGCTTCTCCTCCGCGATGCGGCGAACATCCAGCTTCAGAACATCTGCAAAAATCAGCTCTACGTTGCCGCAGTCGCCCAAAGTCTCCCGCAGCACCGGTTCCAGCCTTCTGTCCAGTTCCACCGAAAGCACCTTCCCGGCCCGTCTGGAAAGCTCCGCAGTCAGGCAGCCGATACCTGGCCCGATTTCCAGAACACCGCAGTTTTCATCCGCCGGAATGCTTTCAGCAATCCGTGCGGGGATTGCGGCGTCAACCAGAAAATTCTGACCAATGGACCTGGAAAAATGGAAATTATGCCGGCTCAGCAGCGCCCGGATGGCATCAGGATCGGTCAGAGCGTTCCTCATTTACTTCGATAATAGCGCAGCCAGTTCCCTGCCACCGCAACAAAGGCCAGAAAGAGAAGCACTATGGTCTCGGGCGTGCTCAGGTTCATACGTCTGAACATGACCACGGCAGCCACCGCCACAACAGTCCAGAAAATGGCCATAATCAGGGTAAAGACTTTCGTTCTCTTCATGTTCTTTCACTCCGTATCATTGAACTGCCCCACAGCAGCGGGGTTATCCATTCCGGCATCTTTCCCGGTCTTCTTCTCTTTCAGCAGTTTTTCAAAGCACTGCCTGGCAGGGTCATGTCCGGGTTCCGAATCAATGGTGATGTTTCCACGGTACCGGAAGCCGTGCCCGCGCAGCAACTGCAGCATAGGCCTGTTTTTCCGGTGCGTATCCACCCGGATACACCGCCTGCCTTTGCTCCGCGTCAGCTCCTCCGCATAGCGGATGAGTGCATCGGCGACGCCGCTGCCGCGGAATTCCCTTGCAACCGCAGCACGGTGCAGCACACAGGCTTCCACGCCTTCGGTCCATTTTCCGTCACGGATATGATCATAATCCGGTTCCGGCCTCGCGGCGAGTGTAAGGTATGCCGCAATCTCATCCCCATGCTGCACAACATAGCCGTCTCCCCGTTCCATATCCTGCCGGAAAACGGCTTCATCGGGGTAAGGTCCCTGCCATTGATCCACGCCGTGGCGCCCGAGGCTTTCCCGGGCGGCGTCCCGGATTTCCAGGATTCTGGGCAGATCCTCCGGTACCGCCGGGCGGCAGCTCAGGGGTTCCGTCAACGGCTTACGGCCTTTTCGCCTCTCCAGCTCGCGCAGAAGTGAGCTGTCTTCTTCTGTTTCCGGCCGGAAGGCCTTATACAGGTCCGGGCGCCGCGACCTGGTGCGCTCAAACTGCTGCAGGCGCCGCCAGCGTCCAACTTTTTCATGGTCCCCTGTCAGAAGGACTTCCGGCACGGCGCGCCCCTCCCAGACCTCCGGGCGGGTATACTGCGGATATTCCAGGAGGCCGTCCCAGTGGCTCTCGCCGATATAACACTGCGGATCCGAAAGAACACCCGGCACCAGCCGGCATACCGCGTCGGCAACCGCCATGGCAGCCAGTTCTCCGCCAGTCAGAACAAAGTCCCCAAGGGAGATCTCTTCATCCACACAGGCTTCCAGAAAACGCTCATCCACGCCCTCATAGTGCCCGCAGACAAGCACCAGGTGGTCATACTCCCGCTGAAGACGGCGGGCAGTTTCCTGACGGAAGGGCGAACCCTGAGGGGACAGATAAATCACTCTCCTGCGCCGCTCGCCGGTTTCATCTGCTCTCTCCGTCACAGATTCCAGGCAACTCTTCAGCGGCTGCGCCATCATCACGCAGCCGAAGCCGCCTCCGTACGGATAGTCGTCCACCTGATTCTGGCGGTTGTCGGTATAATCCCGAATCTGCGTACAGCTGATGTCCAGAATGCCTTTTTTGCAGGCTCTGCCCAGAATGCTCTCATGCAGGAAAGCATCCACATACTCCGGAAACAGCGTCAGAATATCGATTTTCATCAGGGGATATTCCATGCTCACATTCCTTCAATCAGCCGGACGGTAATCCTGCCGGCATCAGCATCCGCCGAGAGCACAAAAGCCGGGACCGCAGGGATCAGATGTTCCCTGCCCTCCGCATCAGTCACCACATAGATATCGGAAGCCGGCCGCTCCAGAATATCCGTCAAGATTCCGACCGGTGACCCGTCTTCTTTCACAACACCGGCACCGAGCAGATCCTGCAGAAAAAATGCTCCTTCAGGAAGGACGGCGTCTTCCCTGGCCACCTTTACGGTCTTCCCTTTCAACGGCATGGCGGCATTCATGTCGTCAACGCCTTCCAGCTTTACCACCAGAAACTGTTTATGCACAAAGGCGGAGCGAATCTTTCTTTCAGATCCGTCCACAAAGATGCGCGGAAATCCGGCAAGAAAATCCGGGCTGTCCAGCCAGACTTCCATGCGCACTTCACCGCGTACCCCGTGCGTATTGACAATTCTGCCCGCGTCAATGAATGCTTCTTTCATTCTTCGTTTTAATCTTCCATCCGGTGGCCGGAAGCAACCTGTGCTACGTCTCCGGCCGAATACGCGAAATGTGAAGCGTGAAATGCACCCTTACACTCCACTCTCCACACTTCACACTCCATTATCAGTCGAGCACTTCGACGGATACTTTTTTGCCCTTTCGCTGGGCGACGGCCCGCATCAGCACACGGATCTGCTTTACGATCCTGCCCTGCCGGCCAATGACCTTGCCCATATCGCCGTCGGCAACACGAACTTCAAAAATCGTTTCGCCGTCGGCCGTGCGCTCAGTCACCGAGACCTCATCCGGATGATCGACAAGGCTCTGTACAATGTAGGTCAA
>CAZBXX010000215.1:0-2993 GCA_964495965.1 uncultured Oscillospiraceae bacterium
TTTTTCCAGATCATAGAGACCGTCGTCTTCCTCGGTGGTTTCGGTGGGCAGCGCATAACCGGAGATGTCAAAGTCAAAGCCAGCGCCACTCCATCCTCCCGAAGCTTGATGCGAATTATTCTTAATGATCTCTAAAGCATTTTGTCCGGTCTTTGTCAATACCGTAGGCGAACTGTTATTCTCTACCGTATCAACCATAATAATATCGCCGATCGAGAGTACTGTTCCATCCGGCTTTTTTGCGTTTTGGATATTAAGACTTATATCTGTTGCGCTGGGCATCAAAACTGACATAACCTGTTGTGTGCTTAAATTTGCCAGATCGCCTTCATTAATTGGTATTCCCGAGATCATGTTACCAAAAACTGTCTTTACCAAAAAGAGTTTTGTTGGAATTGCGGTCTCTTCATTATTCTCATTTTGAGTGTTCTCAGAGGACAGCCCGCTTGCCAGCAGCTTCAGCACGGGTTTTGAGTCTCCGGCGGCAGTCTTTTTTATGATGTCCTTGTCAATGCCGCTGACGAAGCCTGTCTCCGGAGCCGCGACGGTATCATCGGTGTAGAGTGCGAAAAGATCCTGCAGCAGTTCTTCATACTCGCGGTGCTGGGCAGCCAGAGACCGGTATTCCGCGCTGCCGGTCATGTCCGTCAGACCGAAGAGAGTCCAGCCGGCGGTAATCTCCTGATTTTCATGAATGTCAACTTCAAAGACCGTGCCGTCGGTGGCGAGAACGCTCCAGGGGCTGTGCACCTCCAGCGTGCCGCTGCCCACCACGTCCCCGTCATGGGTATAGGCGGTGACGGTCCCGCCCAGCGGGGGGCCGTTGTCCGTCATGGTGACGGAAAGGTCGCCGTTGAGGGCGGTCTCCACCCGGCCGGGGTATTCCTTTCCGTCCGAAAGGCGCATGACCAGGCTGTCGCCCGCATGGATGGGGAGGGCCGTCAGGATCCTGACCTTCATCAGCCCGTCCAGAGAAATCACCGCCAGTGCGCCGTGCTCCACCACCACGCGGGATGCTTCGTCGTCGCGTTGGGCATAGACCGCCTTGACGCGGCCGGGGGCCTTGGCCTTGATGTAGTGGTGCGTTGCGCCGTTGAATTCGTTGTACATCTGCTTTGCAATGCTTTCCAGATTCTCCTGCACTTCGGCGATGGCGCTCATCACGGTCACCGGGTTCACCTTTGCCACAGGCTGGCCGGCCTCCACATGGTCACCATTTGCAACCAGGAACTCCGTGATCTCAACCGTGGCCGGCACCTGTACCTTCACCGCGTCTTCCGCCGTCAGAGTGCCGCCGCCGGCAAGGGTGTTCTCCACTTCACCGGTCTGCGCCGTGGCCTGCAGGACCGTGGCCTCCGCCCCGGCGGCGGCGTTGCGCGCCAGCACGGGCATCAGTGCCAGCAGCAGGGCAAGCAGCGCCAGCAGTACCCAGGGGATGTATTTCCGGATTCCTTTTTTCTTTCTGTTTTCCATCTGAAACACCTACTGTGAGATATCAATCAAGGCTCCCGGCAAAGCCCGGCGAAGCGGGTTTGGCGGACTGAGGACGAGCAGCGTAGCGACTGAGCTTTCCGAGTCTGTGAGGGAAGCGAATGGATGCGGAGCTTGTGAGGACGTTAGCCGCCGTAGTGCAGGGCGTCGATGGGCTTCATCTTGGCGGCCTTGTTGGCCGGATAGAGGCCGAAGATCACGCCGATCAGGAAGCAGAACAGCACGGACAGGAACACCACCTTGCCCTGCAGATGGAAGGCAATGTCCGCGCTCGCCGTGATCGGCAGGGCCAGCAGCAGGGCCAGGGTCAGCAGCAGGCAGAGCCCGCGCTTATTGAAATCAGGCACGCTCATACACCTCCGTCCCGTCCACGCCGTCGAGCACCAGCAGACGCTCGTCCGCAAGATAGCGCGCCGCCCGCCCGTCGAGGCGGAGCGTGTGCCCCTCGATCGCATAGACCCCGCCGCCGTCGTACTGTGTCCGCAGCTCCGTGAGCGCGGGCAGCAGGGAAGGGCCATAGTCCGAGAGCCAGCGCTCCGTAGACAGGCCGAGGGCGTTTTGGATGCGCTCTTCCGCGAGCTCCGCGTTACCGGCCTCGCGTCCGGCCTCCGCCGTGCGCAGCCTGACAGGCTCACGCAGAGAGGCGGCGAGGGCTTTTTCAGCCTGGGCGCGCGCGGAATCGACGCTCGTCTCCTCCACGCGGCGGGTCCAGCTCCCGTCTTCTCCGAGGGTCAGCAGCACCGTCGCCTCAAGCCGGGGCAGGGCGTCGCCGACGTCGACCCGGTCGCCGAGCTCCGCTTCACTCAGCCAGGCGTTGGCGCGCGTGCGCACGCCCTCCGTCAGGTCGACGCGCATGCGCCAGTTCCCGACGAGGACGGGATCAGACCGGGCATAGAGACGCAGGGCGAGCAGGCAGGAGATCGCCGCGAGCGCCAGACACACGGCGAGCAGCAGCAGGACAACCAGCCTGTGTCCTCCTGCGCGGCCTCTGTT
This sequence comes from uncultured Oscillospiraceae bacterium, assembly GCA_964495965.1. Classification (GTDB taxonomy): domain Bacteria; phylum Bacillota; class Clostridia; order Oscillospirales; family Oscillospiraceae; genus Limivicinus. The sequence continues at coordinate 2,485 of CAZBXX010000215.1, forward strand.
TTTCATACGGCCATCCCTCCCCGATCGGATTGACAGAATTTCTTTCAAATTATAGCCGAAAACGCAGAAAAATTCAACTGTCGGCTGAAACGCGGCGGAGACCGCGCGGCATTGCGTTTCGGGATACCGCCGGGGGACTGCGGCCGTGTATGGAGGACTATGCACTAAATATGAACAAAGTGTAAACAATGAGGGCGCTTGAGCGGGTGACATAACAAAATGTTTCCAACGGGGCGCGGATTGCTGTATAATCATATTGGAATAAACAGGGTCCGCGCCCTGTGATATTGACAGAAAGGAACGAACAAATGAAGAAACTCATTTCCGTCGTGCTCGTGCTTGTCATGCTCTTCTCCCTGAGCGTGAGCAGCTTTGCCGACAACGAAAACAAGGCGGCCCAGATCCTGGGTGCCGAGCTCAAGCTCCTCGCATCCTCCTTCAACACGCTCAAGCAGGCCGACGTCGACTACAACGGCCCCAAGCCCTACTACTATGCGGTGACCGACCTC
>CAZBXX010000216.1:0-2990 GCA_964495965.1 uncultured Oscillospiraceae bacterium
TCACTATTTTCGCCTCTCTGCGACTGTATGTTATAATAATTGTACAATTCAGGGTACAATGTACCGATTTTTCGGACTGTGCACGAAATGTGCACGAAATAGGTTTTTGGCAAATTTTAAATTGGCGAAAAAGTTATGAAAAAAGCCGGTTTCTTATCGAAACCGGCTACTTTTATGGTTGCGGGGGAAGGATTCGAACCAACGACCTCCGGGTTATGAGCCCGACGAGCTACCTCTGCTCTACCCCGCGATATGTTGCCCTCATAAGAGCTTATCTAGAATAGCACAGGAGAGGGCGTCTGTCAAGACTGAATTTCAATAAATCAGGATTCCTTCTCCGCAGGCTCCGCCAGTGCGGTCAGTTCCTCAGGCAGAAAGCTGTAGTTCTTTCCGCAGAACTGGCAGGTGACTTCCGTGGGGGTGCCTTCGGCGGCGAGTTCCAGCAGGGCTTCCGCACCGATGCTGCGCAGCGCATCGGACAGCCGCTTCCGGCTGCAGGGGCAGCGGTAGCTGACCTCGTCCCGGGAGAGAATCTCGGGTTCCATGCCCTTCAGCACCTGGTTCAGCACTTCTTCCGGTCCGGCCTCGTGCAGGATGGTGGTGAGCTGATCCATCAGGAAGATGTTGTCTTCCAGCTTCGCAATCAGCTCCTCCGGTGCTCCGGGCAGCAGCTGCACCAGAAAGCCGCCGGCAGCCAGCACGGCGTGGTCTGTTCCCACCAGCACGCCGAGCCCGCAGGCCGAGGCGGTCTGCTCGCTCTCCGCCAGGTAGGCCGTGAAGTCCTCCGCCACTTCACCCGAGACCAGGGCGACGCTGCCGATGTACGGCTCCTTGAGGCCCAGGTCGCGGCTGACGGTAAGGGTTCCGTCCCGGCCGATGAGGCCGCCCACATCCAGCTTACCGTCCGGCCGGGTGGGGAGGTCCGCGGCAGGGGAGTCCACATAGCCGCGCACGTTCCCGCCGCTGTCGGAGACCGCGACAACGTTCCCGACCGGGCCGCCCCCGTTCAGGCGGACGGTGAGGGTGTCCTGCTCTCCCTTCATACCGTTACCCAGCAGCGAGGCGCCCAGCAGGGTCCTGCCGAGTGCGGCAGTGGCAGTGGTGCTTAAACCGTGGATCCGCCTGGCTTCTTCCACAAGCTCCGGCGCCGATATGACGGAAATGCGGACGTTTCCGTCCGCAGCGATGGCGTGAATAATGGTACCCATAGCTTCTCCTTACGAGAGATTCCCGGTGGCGTACATGAGGGCCGTGAGCGCCACAACCGGGGCCGTCTCACAGCGCAGAATCCTCTCGCCCATCGAGCAGATGTGCATCCCGGCGATGCGGGCAAGGTCCGCCTCATAGGCGTCGAATCCGCCCTCGGGACCGGTAATAACGGAAGCGGAGGTGATCTCCTTGTTCGCTTCCAGCACCGTGTTCAACGGTTCCCGCTCTCCCGTTTCATACATGAAGAGGGCAAGGTCTTTGTGCACGGCGGTGTTCAGCACCTCACCGTAGTCATCGGCCCAGCTGACCTTCGGGATGATGCCGCGCCCGCACTGCTTGGCGGCTTCCTCGCTGATGCGGTTCCAGCGCTCCAGCTTTTTGTAGGGGTCGTCCGGCTTGGCAATGCAGCGGGCGGACTGAAAGAAGACGATATCGTGTGCGCCGGCTTCCACGGACTTCTGGATGATGTAGTCAACCCGGTCGCCCTTCGGCAGGCCGCACAGCACGGTCACGCTGACGCTGGGTTCGCCCCTGCAGGGCACAACCTCGACCACCTCAAGCTCCGCCTCTTCCTTGTCCGCACGGACCAGGCGGCACTTGTAGTCTCTGCCCTCGGTGTCGCAGATGGTAACGTCCTCACCGGGACGCAGCCGCAGAACCTGAATGTGTTCGGCATCACGGCCGCGGATAATCGCGGTGGGGCTGCCGAGAAGATTGGTGCCGGCCATAAAAAAACGCGCCATCAGTCATCGCTCCCTTCAAACGAGAGATATTATTGCATATTTTCGCCTTCTTTGCAAGTTCCTTTCTTGACGGAAGAGGACGCCTGCACTATAATACGGTAGATTGCATTCCCGATCAGAACGAAAGAGAGGAACCCGGATTATGCCCACGACCTGGACCCGCAGCCCGGAAGAATTCCATAAGATTTACCTTGCCAACACCGATGCGTTTTACCGCCTCGGAAACGCCAATCTTGCGCCTGAGCTCGATGATTTTATGACCAAGTGCGCGCTGTCTCTCTGGAGCAGGGCGGGCGGAATCGGCGAGCGCCACGTCCAGATGGCAAACCAGATCTATTCCCGCAACCGCCAGCAGCCCAAATGGCTGCTCTGGAACCTGACCAGTTCCGTCTGCGAGGAAGACGTCTTCCTGCCGCCCGTGTTTTTCTGGAATCTGGCGGAGTCGGATGCAAAGCGCGGGACCGAAACCTCCCGCACCTTTATCCGGATGCTGACCAATATTCTTCTTTACCTCGCGGCGGTGGACGATGATGTGACCTATTCCGAGGCGGAGTTCATTACTGAGTGCACGGACAGGCTCACGGCCATCTGCGACACCACCGGTGTGCGGAAGTCGCGTGAGGGCCTGAATCCGCTGGATTTTGTCACCAGCGGGGAACCCAGTTTCCAGGAGAAGCACAGCGCCAAGGTTCAGACCTCCGGCGGCGGGACGGAGACTTCCGCAAAGGCGGAAGAAAAAAAGGAAGAGGAAAAACCCAATTTTGACGAGCTGATGGATCAGCTGAACAGCCTGGTCGGCCTGGATACCGTCAAGAAGGAAATCCGCAACCTCATGAACCTGGTGAAGGTCCGTAAGCTCCGCCAGGAGAACGACCTGCCGGTTCCGCCCATGAGCTTCCACATGGTTTTCCTCGGCAACCCCGGCACCGGCAAGACCACGGTGGCGCGCCTCATCAGCGGGCTTTACGCCGCCATCGGGGTGCTCAGCAAGGGCCAGCTGGTGGAGGTGGACCGCTCCGGCCTGGTGGCGGGCTACGT
>CAZBXX010000217.1:0-2952 GCA_964495965.1 uncultured Oscillospiraceae bacterium
ACCCACCCCAAAGCGGCGGTGGTCAACCTGGGCTGCGGGCTGGACGACACCTTTTCCCAGGTGGATAACGGCGGGTGCCGCGGCTACAACCTGGACATGCCGGACGTGATCGCCGTAAGAGACGAGCTGCTGCCCGCCGCCGAGCGGGAGCAGAACATCGGCTGCGACTTGAACGACCACAGCTGGATGGAGCGGATCGACGCCTCCCACGGCGCGGTATTCTTCGCCTCCGGGGTGTTCTACTACTTTGAGACGGAGGCGGTCAAAGCGCTGTTTCGGGCGATGGCCGCGCGCTTTCCCGGCGCGGTGCTGGCCTTTGACTGCTGCAACCGGCGCGGCGCGAAGATGATGACCAAAACCTGGCTCAAGGGGGCCGGGATCCGGGACGTGAACGCGCTGTTCTCCCTGGACGACCCGATGATCCTGACGGGCTGGAGCAAGGACTTCGCATCCGTTTCAACGAAAAGCTACATGCGCGGTTACCGGGATATCTACCCCAAGGTAAACGCTTTCCACAAGCTGATGATCCGCTTCTGCGACAGCCTGGTCAGGATGGTGATCGTGAAGATCGTGTTTGGAGAGGAAAAAGCATGAAGTACATGGGAATGCCGCTGGGCATGTGGCTGCTGTATCGGAAGTCGTTCCGGGAGCATCTGGTTTCCGTACTGGGATGCTCCGCACGGGAGGCAAAGGGAATCACCGAAAAGGCGAAGCCTAAGTACCGGGAGATCATCAAAAAGCTCCCGGAATTCGAAAAGGGCGACCGATTCCAAATGAACATCGTCAACTGCGCTCTGCTCTGCGCCTTTCTGCTGAGCATGGAGAAGCGGCCGAATGTGGAAAAGCTGACAGATTACTATGCCCGCGCCATGATGACCGCGCCCACTCGGTGGTTCTGCCGGCTGAGCGGGAAGCGCAAATTCACGGACGCGGATCTTCAGGGCATGCGGGACACCGCCGTGCTGCGGGCCGCCGACCGCAACCCCTATTCCTGGAACATGGATTACCTGCCCTATCCGGACGGCAGCGGCTATGAGGCCCGCTTTACCAAATGCGGCATCTGCACGCTGATGAAGGAACTGGGACTTTTTGAACTGACCCCCGCCATGTGTCATCTGGACTACACCATGAGCGAGGCGGGCGGTGCATCGAAATTCGTAAGGCAATACACGCTGGCGACCGGCGGGCCGTACTGCGACTGCGGATACAAGAAAAAGTAAAATACCCGGCGAAAGCCGGGCAAATATAGGAGGATAACGATATGACTACTACCGGAATTACCGCTTTGTCATGGGCTTCAACGGTGCGCTGATCGCCCTGGGGGCTTTCGGCGTCCTGCCGCCTGCCGCCTCGGCCCTGCTGCACAACAGCTCGACTTTGCTTCTGAGCATGGACTGCATGACGCCGCTGCTACCGGAAAAACTCAATTGCGAAACTCGTTTCGCAATTGAGGCCTCGCGCTCATCGCAGCGGCTATAGGCCGCTTTGGTCGGCGCGAGGCCTCGCTAAGCTCGGCTCAGGGCGTAGGGGTTTTTGAAGCGGCAAAGCTGCCTCAAAAACGATTCTAATTCCCTTCGGGGTGAAAACCCAGGTTTGTTTGCGGCTTTCGGAATCGTCCCGGAGGAATACAAAGGAGCTTTCTTATGAAATACGGAATCCTGGGCGGCTTTATCAAGCTCGCCTTTGCCAAAACAGCCTTTGCCTATCTGGAAGAAGCGATCCCGGGACTGGATATGGTCTCCTACAAAAAACGGGTGCTGCGGGAGTATCGGGCCATCGTGGAGCGGACGCCCGGCATCGGCAGCATGAAGGATAATATGTTCGTACTGACCATGTACTGCGGGGCCTTTGCGATCGCACTCTACAAAGAGGCGGAGGGCCGGATGGATGAGGAGACGCTGAAAGGTCTGGTCCGCGCGCTGGCCTACTGTCCGCTGATGGTGAAGGCCAAGCGGGGCAAGAGCGCCTTTACGGAAAAAGAAATCGCAAACCGCACCCGGCAGGCCGAGTGGTCGCGGGACCATATTGAGGAATACCCGATGAACTGGTTTTACTACTTTAAAACCGTGCCGGGAAAGGAAGAATACTACATCACCCACAAGCAGTGCGGCATCTGCAAGCTCACGGCGCAGGAGCACTGCGAGGGCCTCGCGAAGCATCTGTGCATGATGGATTACTACACCTTTGAAATGCAGGGTGCCGTGCTGGATCGGACGAAGACGCTGGGCTGGGGCGACGACGAATGCAACTTCCATCTGATGAGCCGATCCAGAGCCGAGGAGCTGGGCTTCACGCGCGGCCCGGACGCGAAATAAAAAGCAGACAGCCTTTTTAAGAATCAGGAGGAGAACAATATGCTTTTAACAGTTTTTTTGGCGCTCGTATTCTGCGCAGCAATCACGATCCTGCTCATCTCGGCGGTGACCTTTGTTCAGGATACGAGGTTTTTCTCCTCAGCTCCGAAAGAGGCGCAGGAGGTCTTGAAGCCCAGAAACGAGGAATTGTTCTTCGGCGCCCGGGCCATGGGCTGGGTGCTGATAATCCTCAGTGTCTTGATGATATTGGGCGTAGGAGTGATCTCCATCTGGGACGGTTTTCGGAGCGGCTTTTCTTTTTTACAGTTCTTCCTGCGCTTTGTATTGATCTTTACGATCTACAAAGCCTACGACATGATTTTTTTTGACTGGTTTTTGCTGTGCCGTTTCCGGTTCTTCCAGTATTACTACCCCGAGGTGGCGCCCGTGTACGACGGCAGAAAGTACGGCTTCAACATCAAAAACCAGCTGCTGAAGCTGTTTGTCATCTTTCCCGCGGTGTCCGCGCTGGCGGCCTGGATCTGCACCCAATTCTGATCCCGCGGGAAGGCTTGTGGCACGGATTCGATGAGGCGACAAAAACAGAGGAGTATCTTTCCCATGAAATATTTTGAATTTGGCCGGGAAAACGAGGAAT
>CAZBXX010000218.1:0-2939 GCA_964495965.1 uncultured Oscillospiraceae bacterium
GTCATCGGCTCGGCCGTGGCCGCGGGCTTCCTGCTCGCCGTCTTCGGCGGCTGAGTTTTCAGCCTAATCACGGATTCCTGTAAGATATGATTCAGGTGCTCTCCGGAAACGGGGAGCACCTGAAAGCTTGAGCAAAAGAAGGAGTTTTACGATGGATTATCAGAGCTTATATGCACAGAAAAAAATGACGGCCGATGAAGTGGCGGCTCAGGTCGGAGACAACTGGCTCATCGGCATGGACGCCGCCATTGCCCAGACCCCCGCCATCATTGACGCCATCTGCCGCCGGGCGGAAGACAGCGACCTGAAGGGCGTCCGGGTTCAGATGCTTCTTGACAGCTTCCCCTATGCCTTTTATGCGGACGACCATCTCTTTGGAAAGGTCATGGGCGAATCCTGGTTTGCCAGTGCCGGCGCGCGCAAAGCCCTGGCCGCCGGCTGGGCCGATTTTATTCCGAATTACTACCGTGACTGCCCGCGCCACATCCGTGCCAATTATAACTATGACGCTTTCTGCGTCTCCGTCTCCCCGATGGACAAACACGGTTACTTCAGCCTCGGCTCCGTCAGCTCCTACTCCCCCGCCATGATTGACAAGGCAAAGCGCATCTTTGTGGAAGTCAACGAAAACACGCCCCGCGCCGTCTGCGGAACGCAGCTGCACATCAGCCAGATTACCGGGCTGGTGGAAAACACCTTTGAGCTCCCCACCCTGCCCCCGGCCAGGCTGGACGATGTGAGCGTCACCATCGGAAACCTTATTGCCGAACAGATTCCGGACGGTGCCTGCATCCAGCTGGGCATCGGGGCAATCCCCGACGCAGTCGGCATGGCGCTGAAGCAGAAGCATGACCTGGGCATCCATACCGAGATGTTCACCAGCTCCATGGTGGACCTGATTGAGTGCGGTGCCGTAAACAACAGCAGAAAACAGATTCACCGCGGCGTGACCGTCACCACCTTCGCCTTCGGGTCCAAAGCCATCAACGACTTCATTGACGATAACCCCGCCATCGCCATCATGCCGGTGGACTATGTGAACAACCCGGAGGTCATCTGTCAGAATGACAACATGATCTCCATCAACGCCGCTCTGGAAGTTGATCTTTTCGGCCAGGTCTGCGCCGAGAGCATCGGAACGAAAATCATGTCCGGCTCCGGCGGCCAGGTGGACTATGTCCGCGGTGCGTGCCAGTCCAAAGGCGGCAAGAGCTTTATCGCCTTCGCTTCCACCGCCAAGGGCGGCACCATCAGCAAGATTAAGCCCTCGCTGACTCCGGGCGCGGTGGTCACCACCAGTAAAAACGATGTTGACTTCATTGTGACGGAATACGGCATGGCACACCTGCGGGGCGAGACGCTCTCCTCCCGGGTAAAGCAGCTCATTGCCATCGCCCACCCGGATTTCCGGGATGAACTCCGCTTCGATGCCAAGCAGCGCGGCATCCTGATCTGACAGCATGCCCTACAAAGCAGTACTTTTTGACATGGACGGCACGGTTCTCGACACGCTGGACGATCTGGCCGATTCCGTAAATTACAGCCTTCAGCATTTTGCACTTCCGGAGGTAAGCCGGGAGCAGGTCGCGCGATCCCTCGGGAACGGCGCCGCGTATCTCATCCGCCACTGTGTCCCTGCAGGCACTTCTGAGGCACGGTGCGATGAGATCCTCGCTTTTTACAAGCCCTGGTATGACGCCCACTGCCGGATAAAAACCAGGCCATACGATGGCATTATGCCGCTGATGGACAGACTCCGGACAGCAGGCATCCGGCAGGCCATCATTTCGAACAAGCCGGATTCCGCCGTGCAGGAACTGGCGGAGGTCTTTTTCCCTGGGCTGATGGACGTAGTCGTTGGCGACAGTCCCGCCGTCCGCCGCAAGCCTGCCCCGGACACGGTGCTGGCCGCAGCGGAGAAGATGGGCATACCGCTCTCCGCCTGCGTTTACATCGGCGACACGGAAGTGGACGTTGAAACCGCCCGCAATGCCGGGATGGACTGCATTGCCGTCACCTGGGGCTTCCGAACGCAGGAACAGCTGCTCGCAGCCGGGGCAGCGGAGATTGTCCGCAGTCCCGCAGAACTTGAAGCGAATCTCTTCGGTTGACTGCAGGACCTCATAAAACGGTTTCTTGATGCAGGAAATTTGCAGCCGCTCTTAAAGATAAGAGCGGCTGCATCTGTTTCTAATCAGTATATTCGCGAATCAGAACACAGCTTCGCTGTTTTCAGCGTCTATCGTAACAACTGCATCTGCTGTCTCACTTACAAGCTCCGTATCGTGAGTTATTACCAGTACTGTTCGTCCGCTTTCTTTCAGGCTCCGAAGCATGGCGGCGACCTGACGCATATGCTTCAGATCCAGGCCGCTGGTTGGTTCATCAAACAGCAAAACCGGATTGCCGGAAACGACTGCGCCGGCAATGGCAACCCGCTGCTTCTGTCCGCCGGAGAGAGCCATGGGATGCGTATCCGCCAGTTCTGAGAGATCGAGGCCTTCCAGCGTACGGCGTGCCTGTATTTCCCGCTCCTCTTCCGGAACCGCAGGCGGAACGCTAAGCAGCACCTCTTCCAGCACACTGTCCGTAAACAGCTGATGGTTCACATCCTGCATAATCATATAGCAGAGTTCCATACGTTTTCTGCCCGGCCATTCTTTTCCGTCAAAGAACACATGTCCTTTTGCCTTCTTTTCAAGGCCGCACAGCACACGGGCAAAGGTGCTTTTTCCGGCTCCGTTTTGCCCTGTAATTGCCGTGATTTTCCCGCGTTGAAACCGAAGCTCAGAAATCTGAATTCCATTTTCCGAATTTTTATAATGAAAATCAAAATCCCGGCATGTCAGTCGTCGGGGTGTTTTTAGTTCTATCTTAAAATACGATTTAAATCAGATTATAATCCGGTTTCGCTTCTGGATTATACGGGTCTGCAATAA
>CAZBXX010000219.1:0-2932 GCA_964495965.1 uncultured Oscillospiraceae bacterium
GATATCTTTTACCATCCTTCGTCATTTCCTGTTATGGCTGTTTTTTTACAGCCCCGTCATTTTTTGATATAACCGTGAGAGTTTACTCGCCTTCTCCGTACAGTTCCTTTTCGTGCTGAAAGCCCCAGTTCATGATGGCATAGAATACCGGCTGCAGGTCCCGGCCCATCTCCGTCAGGGAGTATTCCACGTGGGGCGGGATTTCGTTGAACTGCCGTCGGCTGATCAGGCCGTCCGCCTCCAGTTCACGCAGGGCTTTTGTCAGCATGGTGTTGGTGATGCCGGGCAGATCCTTCTTAAGCTGGCCGAAGCGTACGGTATCGTAAATGCACAGCTCGTACATCAACTGGGATTTCCACCGCCCCTGCAGCATTACCAGCAGCGGGGTGACCGGGCAGTTGCCGTCAGGCGTTACAATACCCTTTTTCATATTGACGAGATATTCTTCATAACTCATATACTCACGCTTCATGCTGCATTCCTCCAAATTCCTTCCAGCTGTTGATCCGCTGCTTCATCCCTTCCACATCCAGCACGCCGCAGGCAAAGCCTCTGCGCACCAGTTCTGCCGGGACATACTCGTCGTACTTTTCAAAGACGGGAACTTCTTTGGGATAGACCAGCTCCAGCGGATCAAACTCTTTTCCGGCTTCCTCTGTGACGGTCTGATAAAACTCTGCTTCGCTGACCTGCATCGTAAACTGCATATAGTACGGGCGCGAGGACTGCAGCCCCCTGAGCCCCAGCTTCTGCCCGCAGCGCAGCTTCAGAAAACGCTCCATGGCCAGAAATGCATAGCTTCCCACCCACGGGAACAGCGCCCACATGTTGCCGCCGAGATGGACGAGGGGGCGCTCGGACATCAGCGATTTCCGGAAGGTTTCCCTTGCGTCCGCAAGACGGCAGACGGCGTGGGGCATCAGATAAGGATACTGCTGATCCTCTTTCAGTACCCGGACCATCCGCTCCAGAATATGCGTATGGATATCTCCCGCCACATCGCCGAAGTAGGCGGGGATGTTGCCCTTGACCAGTGTGCAGAACAGCTCCCTGCGCTTGTGGTCGACTTCTTCCACCACCCACACCCGGCCTGCGATGGCGATTTTGTCGCCCACGGGAGGCGGCTTCACGATGGTGCCGAGCTGCTCGGAACCGGAACGCACGGTATATTCCACATTTTCCTGGAACACCGCGTAGAACTTGTAGTTGTTCACGACCCGCTCACCGGCAAGGCCGACGATCAGGCCGCCGTTTTCCGTGCGGTTCACGTGGTCAATCTCAATGAGATGACGCAGAAGCAGCCGGTAATCGTCCTGTGTGATCCGCCGGAAGCAGTTCAGGGACAGCACACGGGAGGCCAGCTCCCCGGGCGTCATCTCTCCGTGAGAGGCCAGCGTGCTCATGGTCTGGTGATAAAGCAGGCTGTACGGAAGACGGTCCGTGCGGGGCGGTTCGACAAAGCGCTCTTCAATATAAAGCTGCACCAGCGCGATGCCCTGTATGAGATACCACGGGATGCTGTCAGGCAGCATGGCGCGGGCTTCCTGGTGATCCTCCCGCATCACAAACCACATTTCCGAAGGGTCGCCCCGGCGGCCGGTGCGGCCCATCCGCTGAAGAAAGCCGGAAACGGTGAAGGGGGCGTCAATCTGAAAGGCCCGCTCCAGCCGTCCCACATCGATGCCGAGCTCCAGCGTGGCCGTGGCGCAGACCGACATCAGTGAATCGTCATCCTTCATCTCCTCCTCGGCGCTCTCCCGGTAGGAGGCGGAGAGATTGCCGTGGTGGATCAGGAAGCGGTCCGGCTCGTGATTGGCTTCACAGTACTGCCGCAGCTGCTGGCAGACGGCCTCGCATTCCTCCCGGGAATTGGTAAAGATCAGGCACTTTTTCCCTTTTGTGTGTTCAAAGATATAGCCGATGCCTGGGTCAGCTGCCCGGGGCGCGGAATCGGTGGGCTCCTCCGTAAGCGGGGTGCCCGTGGGGACAGGCTTCCCCTCATCGGCCTGCGGCGCGCTGTTGTAGAAGTGCTCCATCGAAAGCCGCCAGACCTCCCTGCCGCCGTCAAACCTGGGGATAACGGTGCCCCGGCTGCTGCCGGCGGCGAGGAACTGACCGGCCAGCTCCGGATTGCCGATGGTGGCGGAGAGACCGATCCTGCGCGGATTGCAGCCTGCCAGCCTGCACAGCCGTTCAATCAGGCAGAAGGTCTGCAGGCCCCGGTCCGCCCGCAGCAGGGAATGAATCTCGTCAATGACAATGAAGCGCAGATCTCCGAACAGCGAAGGGATCTCCATGTGCTTGTTGATCAGCAGCGATTCCAGCGATTCCGGTGTGATCTGCAGAATGCCGGAGGGCTTTTTCAGGAGCTTTCTCTTGGCGCTCTGGTTGGCGTCCCCGTGCCAGCGGGTAACGGCGATGCCTTCCTCTTCACACAGTTCATTCAGCCGCCCGAACTGGTCGTTGATCAGGGCTTTCAGGGGCGCGATATACAGCACGCCCACGGTTTTGGAAGGATCTTCATCCAGCAGCGTCAGGATCGGGAAGAAGGCCGCTTCGGTCTTGCCGGAAGCGGTGGAGGCCGTCAGCAGGACGTTCTGATCCGTACCGAAGATGGCATCGCCCGCCGCGTTCTGCACGGCCCTCAGGCTCCGCCAGCCGGAGCGGTAAATATAATCCTGGATAAATGGCGCGTAACGGTCAAATACATTCATATCGTAAACTCCGCGAAGCCGCTGTCCGTTTCGTCGGAGACGGCTTCCGATCTGGCATAGCTGAATTCGCTGGAGTTCAGCAGCCCGGTGATGTTCATTTCCGGATGCTGATACAGCAGATCCAGCAGCTCAATGAAATCCCGGATCACTTCGCGCGGGGTGATGTTCTGATCCGCGCCGATGCGTCCGTATTCGATCTGAATAAAGCTCACCAGGTC
>CAZBXX010000220.1:0-2916 GCA_964495965.1 uncultured Oscillospiraceae bacterium
ACCGTGCGCAACGCCGACCGCATCGCCGTGGTGAACGACCGGCACATCGAGGAGATGGGCAGCCGGGAAGAACTGCTGAAGAAAAACGGCGCCTACGCCGCACTGGAGCGGGCGCAGGGCCTGACATAAGTGCGCGCCCCGTGCGGGGGCGGCATTGTCTGAAAATCGGGCGGCCGCCCGTAAAAAAGCTGAAAGAAGCGCCGCATCATCCGGTCGGAATGATGCGGCGTTTGCCCGGATAGAGGCTGCGGTCGGCGTCTTCTGCGGGAGAGAGCTCCAGCCGTATGCGCTCGCCCGGAAGCAGCGTGTGCAGCCGCTCCAGCAGCCGGGATTCCAGGGAACCGGATGGAGGCGCTTCCAATGGGGTGACGGACAGAGCACCAACAGTGTATCCGTCCGGACCGTGGGAGATCCGGCAGTCCGCCAGCTCCGGCAGACGGAACAGGGCGTCATCCAGTTCGGAGATCAGCCCGTCTTCTCCCCCCCGCCGCAACACGTCGAGGCGCAGGGTTTCACTGCCGCAGGGGCAGGGGTCCGGCAGAATGCGGGTAAAGTCTCCGGTCCGGTAGCGGATGAGCGGAAGCGCTTCCATCCCGATGGTGGTGATGACCAGTTCCCCGGTCTCGCCGCGGGGCAGGACGCATCCGGTTTCCGGGTCGATGATCTCGGCGATCACATGATTCTCCCGCAGATGCATGCCTTTGTGAGCGGGGCAGGTAATGGCGCCGGCCATACCCATCTCCCGGGAACCGTAATGCGGAAAAAGCCGGGAACCGAGAATTGTTTCACAGCTTTCTGTGACAGAATCCGGGCAGGCGTCACCGCTGACCAGTGCCCGCCGCAGGCTCTGTCTGCCGCAGACGCGCAGCAGCGACAGGAGCTGTACCGGCATGCCGACAAAGCTGTCCGGCCGCGCGGTTTCCAGGAGATCCCGATACTCCCCGTAGGTGAGTGACGGGCCGCAGTTCAGCGGCCGGGCGCCGAGGCGGGTGACAGCCTCGGCAATGAGCTCGCCGAGACCGAAGGGGCCCGAGAAGGGAAAACAGACCATGGTGACGCTCCCGGGGAAAATGAGTTCACCCAGGCCGGCCATGTAAAGGCGGACGGTGTTTTCCAGGTCATTCTCGGTATAGAACACCCGTTTCGCCGCTCCGGTAGTCCCGCTGGTGGCATCCGAGAGCACGCGCTGCACCTCGCCCTGTGAAGTCAGCAGCAGGGTGCCCGCGTGATGGGCAAGGTCTTCGTCCGTGGTAAAGGGAAGCGCGGAAAGCTCGGTCAGGCTGCCAAGATGATCCGGCAGCCCTCGGTAAAAGCCGCTCCGCCGCTTTTCCCGGGCCAAAAGGCGGTTCAGCCTGTTCAGCTGAACCGCTTCGATGTCCCGGCGGGTAAGAGTATGCAGTTGTTCCTGCTCCATGATGAGAGCATCCAGACGGCTACGGTTCATGCGCTCAGTCAGGGCTCCTTACAGACAAAATGACGGAAAGGGATTGCGCGGCTACAGCAGACCCCGGTCTTCCAGAATCTGCATGCACTTTTCAAAGCTTGCCGCAATGATCTGCGGGCAGTACTCCACCCGCTTCGCGGCGTTGTTGCCGATGATGTCTTCGCAGTTGATGCCGCCGTATTCGGCCATGATTTCATCCTGAAACCACTGGGTAAACTCGGCCAGGGCCGGCTTGTGATCCGGGCTTTCCACTTCAAAATCGCCGGGCTTCCCGGTAAAATAGGAGATCAGGCAGGCGCCGCCGGTCAGGCAGCCGCAGTTGTTCTTGGAATAACCGACGCCGCCGTCCAGACCGCCCATGGCCTGCACAAGTTTCGGGTTTTCTTCCCCGGCAAGCTCCAGCCCCAGAATTGCCAGAATCTGGCTGCAGAAGTAGCCGTAACGGCTGAGTTCCATAACCCGGTCAAAGAGATCCATTTTGTTGATCCTTCCTGCAGATTAGCGCCGTGTAGGCGCACTTTTTTTGAGGGTAATCGCAGCAGAGCGCTTCGCCCCGCCAGATGGCGTCAATGTAGTATTCCTTCCAGAGGGGGGTCAGATCTTCCTCGCGGAGCATGGTAAACCCGGCCGCTTCAGCCAGCGGGCGGAGCGGCTCAAAAGCCACATCGGAGAGCAGTAGCAGGCCGCCCGGCTTCAGAAGCCGGAAGCTCTCCCGCAACGCGCCCGGCACATCCCCCGAGACGAAGAAGGAGCACTGGCTGATGACGGCGTCAAACAGTTCGCCCGGGAAGGGGGCATGAAGGAAGTCGGCTTTCCGTACCGCTTCGGAGCGCGGCGCAAGGTCGATTCCTTCCGCCAAATAGCCCTGTTTCCGCAGCAGCAGCACGGTTTCACCGGCTCCGGCGCCCAGGTCGAGCACGCTCCCGCCGGGGGAGAGACCGGCAGCTTCAGCAAGCTTCAGCATGTGCAGCGTGTGCTCAGCGCCGCCGGGATGAAGGGACAGACAGCGCCTCTGTTCCTGGGCGGAAGAGGAATTCATTTGTCTTCCAGTGCCTTTTCCACCGACAGCACCTTGCCCAGCGCCAGCTCTTCGGGAACGTACACAAAGCCGCAGACAGGGCACACGGGCAGCTCCACGGGGAAGCCGTTATCCAGGTACATAAACTTGGCTTTGCCCTTGATCAGGGGAACGCGACACTTCATGCACTGCAGTTTTCCTTCCGGATCTATGCTGTAATAGGTTCTGTCAATGGCCATCAGCCTTCCCTCCTGACCACATTCATCCGATGGCTGTAGGCCCGGTGGACAATGTAATGATCCGACCCGTCTTCGGTGAACTTCACCCAGAAAGTGGCGTTTCCGACGCGTTTTCTGGCAACGGCAAGCCCGGTCTCGGACTCCAGGATCGCTTCGCCGGTCTCCCGGAAATCATTCATGACTTGAATGACGTCATCGGTCAGAATCATGCGGCT
>CAZBXX010000221.1:0-2890 GCA_964495965.1 uncultured Oscillospiraceae bacterium
GAACGTCCTGGATCTGCGGCGTGGATAGAATGCCCGTGCCCAGCCGCAAACCGTATTGATCCAGCGCCTCGATCAGGCGCTTTTCGGCAAAGCTCGTCTGCTCCTCATCCAGCAGCCCGAAGGCCAGCGGCCGCACCAGCTGGGCCTGCCGGTCCGTGTCCAGATCGTTTCCGAATTCCTTCTGATAGGCAGCCTTGCATTTTTCCGAAACGGCGCGGTATTGCGCCGCGTCCTCCGGGTGCCGCAGCTCCTCCGCGATCTCCGCCAGGCAGCGCAGCACATAGGCGGTGTAAGCCGTGCTGACCTCACTGTGCGGCAGCACCATGTCCTTCCAGTCGTTGGGCTTGACGTCTGCAGGCTCGGCCCACTCGCCGTAGCTCTGTCCACGGCGCACCACCCCGTCCGGGGAGACGCGCCGGATCATGAAAGCGGCGTATTTCTTCATGCGGTCATAGTACTCTGTAAGGATGCCGGGGTCGCCGTACTTTTTCCAAAAGCGGTAGGGCAACAGGATGCCGATGTCCGACCAGCCCACCGAGCCGTTCATGGTCCACATGTAAAAGTCCACGCCGCCGTATGGCGCGATCTGGGGCAGACGACCGTCTTTTTTTTGCCAGTCATACACATCCCGCAGGTATTTCCGGGAGAAGGCCGCATAGTCAAAGAGATAGGAGGCTGTCTCGAAAAAGATCTGTGCGTCGCCCGTCCAGCCGTGGCGCTCTCGGGTGGGGCAGTCGGTGGGGATGTCCAAAGAGTTGGACTTTGTAGACCATCTGGTGGCTTCCACGAAGCGGTTCAAGAGCTCATTGGAGCTTTCAAAGCGCCCGGTTTCCCGCATATCGGAGTAGAGGGCGATGGCCTCGATGTTTTCCGGCTGCAGCTCCACGTCCGTCTCCACCTCTGCATAGCGGAATCCGAAGACCGCGAAGGTGGTTTTATACACGTTTTTTCCTTCCCCACAGGTGTATTCGATCTGCTGCAAGGGGGAGGTTTTCTTTTTGCTCACGCACTGAATGTTCTTTTGTGTCAGGTTGCCGTCAGTGTCCAGCATTTCACCGAAGCGCCACAGCATCCGCTGCCCGACGCGGGCGTTCACCGTGAAGGCCACAGTTCCCGCCAGATTCTGCCCGAAGTCGAGGAGCTTCTTGCCGTTGGGCGCGGTGGTGATGACCGGATGAAAGCGCTCATGCTCCGTGACGGGGACGTTGTTGGACGCGGTCGGCACGACCGGGTGACTCGTCTCCTTCGCTCGCCCCCGATAGGAAGGCGTGCGGAAGGCCTCGACGATCTCGCCGTCCTTGTTGTCAGCGAAGCGGATGGGGCCGTCATTGGACCATTGCCAGCTTCCGTCGGAGCTCACGGTCTCCCGCAGACCGCTCTCGTACTCGACTTCCAGCTGGCAGAGGAGTTTCGTCTCCGTGCCGTACTGGTTGGTGATGCCCCAGGCGCCGCAGCTGCCGCGATACCAGCCGTCGGCCAGCTGAACGGTGAGTTCATTCTCGCCTGTTCGGAGCATATCGGTCACGTCATAGGTCTGGTACTGCACTCGCTTGCGATAGTCCGTATGTCCCGGGGCCAGACAGAAGCTGCCAACCTTTTCGCCGTTGAGCTTCGCCTCGTACAGCCCGCAGGTCGTGATATACAGGCGCGCCCGTCGGACTTCTTTTTTGACCGCGAAGGCCTTGCGGAAGCAGTCCACGGGATAGCGCTCTTTCTTGTTGACTTTGTAATCTCCGGTTATCCATTTGGCTGTCCAGTCGGTTTTTTCGAGAAGGCCCATCTCGAAGAAGGCCTCACTCCACTCGCCCGGCTCGTCGTTTTCATCCCAGAGGCGAACACGCCAGACGACGCGCTCCCGGCTCTTCAGCTCCTTGGGATAGTCCGCGTGCATGGAGGCGCTTTCCACCTTGCCGCTGTCCCAGTTTTCTGCGATAATCTGGTA
This sequence comes from uncultured Oscillospiraceae bacterium, assembly GCA_964495965.1. GTDB lineage: Bacteria > Bacillota > Clostridia > Oscillospirales > Oscillospiraceae > Limivicinus. The sequence goes on from CAZBXX010000221.1 coordinate 1,943, forward strand.
CGCCGTCTGCTTCACGCCGTCTTCGCAGTTCCACATGAGGCGGGGGCTCTGCACATCGATGCCCAGCGGGGTCTTCAGATATTCACAGCGAAGTCTGATCGCTCTCATAGTCCTGCCCTCATCTCCTCAAATCGTCAAAGCCGTTTTCCTCGATGACACGCTCCAGCGCCGGAAGGATGTATTCGTCGCGCCACCGGAGCCGCGCCTCGTGGGTCAAGTGGATCCCGTCGGAGATAAACAGCTCCTCCGCGTAATCCGTACCGTCAAAGGTGAAATCCTCAGCGTCCACGAAGGTCATATACTCCGACGCCTCGCACATTTCCCGGAGCTGGCGGTTGATTTCCTGCGTCATCTCCGTATATTGGCTCCTGCCGGGCAGGAGCAGCCCGCTCATGACGATGAACTGCGCGTCGGGCAGACGCGCGTGGAAGAGGGCAAACATCTCGCGCTTGTCGCTCAGACAGGCCGCCAGCTTTTCCTCACGCGTCCCCGGCAGGTTTGCCAGGTCGTTGGAGCCGGTCTGGAAAACCACGATCTTCGGCTCATAGGGATAGAGGATGCGGTCTGCGTACTGCATGAGCATCCGGTCTGTGCTGCCGCCGAACCCATGATTCTGCACCTTGTATGCGGATAAGTCCTCGTCCATTTCCTTCCACAGGCGGAAATTGGAGGCACCGTAAAATACAATCTCACCCCTGCGCGACTCCGGGTCATAGCTCTGCTCGATGGCCCGGACGTCGCCCTCGAAGCCCTTGAACAGGAAGTGGAAGGGCCCCCAGCCGATCTGCCATCCGGTGACGGCCAGGCCGATCACGCAGGCGCCCACCACGCCGCCGGTGATGCCGGCGGCCCATTTCATCGTCTTTTTCATCGGATCTCCCTCCTGGCCTTGATCTCTTCCTGCTCTTTTCCGATCCGCTTTTCCACGTCCACGAACAGCAGGATCGC
>CAZBXX010000222.1:0-2872 GCA_964495965.1 uncultured Oscillospiraceae bacterium
GCGGCAGGGCATAGAACTTGCCGGGGTGCTTGCGGGCAGGAACCAGATAGTCCCGGGCGCCCTCCGGTGAAGAGGCCGTCAGGATCGGCGTAGTGATTTCCAGAAAGTCATGCTCGAGCATTGCTTTGCGGATTGCGGCGATCACCTGGCAGCGAAGGATGATGTTTTGCTTGACAGCGGGATTGCGCAGGTCAAGATAACGGTATTTCAGGCGCTGCGTCTCATCAGCCTCACGGCTGCGGTTGATTTCAAAGGGAAGTTCATTATAACGGCAGCGGCCAAGGACTGTAATACTGTCAGGGACAACTTCAACATCACCGGTGGGCTGGTTTGGATTTTTGCTGGCGCGTTCGCGTACCGTCCCGACGACCTGAATGGTCGACTCCTTGTTAATCCCCTTGACCTGGCGCAGCAGTGCTTCCTCTTCAATGACAAGTTGGGTCTTACCGTAAAAATCACGGACGACCACAAATGCCAGGCTGCCGCCGACTTCGCGGACATTTTCCATCCACCCGGCAAGCGTTACCTTCTGCCCGACATGCTTGAGCCGCAGTTCTCCACAGGTATGCGTACGGGATTGCATCATATGATTTCCTCCTTCTATCCTAACGGCCGCGCTCTTCTGCGCAGCAGAATCAATCAGCCGCAAATGGGCGCGGCATTTTTTTTGCTGTTCACGGTTTCCCGTATCCAAGCGGACGCCTCATCGGGACGGAGCTTGCGCTGCTCGCCGGTTGCCATGTTTTTAACTGTAAGGACGCTTTCGGCCAGTTCGTCTTCCCCGAGAAGCGCAGCAAAGGGCACGCCGATCTTATCCGCGTAGCTCATCTTTGCCTTAAACTTTTTCTTCTCCGTATAGAGCTGGCAGCGGAGCCCCTCCGCACGCATCAGCGTTGCCGCCTCAATCGCCGCGCTGCGGTCTTCTGTCATGGGGATGACCAGCACATCACAGGGCGAAGTCAACAGCTCTCCGGAGAGGAGCTGCTGCTCCTGCAGCACATAGAACAGACGCGTCAGCCCGATGGAAATGCCCACGCCGGGCAGCTGCCGGTCAGTATAATACTCGGCCAGGTTATCATATCGGCCGCCGGAGCAGACGGAGCCGATCTCGGGGTAGTCGGTCAGTTCGGTCTCATACACCGTGCCGGTATAATAATCCAGACCGCGGGCAATGGTCAGGTCAACAGCAAAGCTTTCCTCCGGCACGCCAAATGCGCTCAGATGCTGCGTCACTGCGCGCAACTCATCAAGGCCCAAATCAAAGGTTGCATCCAACCCGCGGTAAAGCTCCAGGCGTTCCAGAATCTCGGAATTGCTGCCCCGAATCGCCATAAAGTCCAGAACGTTCTCGGCCTTGCAGGGGATCATGTTCAGCTCATCTACCAGCATCTGCTTCACTTTGGCCCCGCCGACTTTATCCAGTTTGTCAACGATACGCATAATCTCCTGGCTCTTCTCCGACATACCGTTCATGGCATAAAAGCCGTTGAGGAGCTTGCGGTTGTTTACACGGATCTTAAAGCGCTTCAGGCCCAGGCGGCTGAAGGCAGTATAGATGATGGCGGGAATCTCAGCTTCATTGGCAATGTCCAGCTTTCCGTCACCGATGACGTCAATATCAGCCTGATAGAACTCACGAAAACGGCCGCGCTGGGCGCGCTCACCACGATAAACCTTGCCGATCTGATAGCGGCGGAACGGAAAGACGAGTTCTGCATAATGTGCCGCCACGTACTTTGCGAGAGGCACGGTCAGGTCAAAGCGCAGTGCCAGATCGCTGTCGCCTTTTTCAAAGCGGTAGATCTGCTTTTCGGTCTCTCCGCCGCCTTTGGCCAGAAGGACTTCAGCAGCCTCAATGACGGGCGTATCCAGCGGCGTAAAGGCAAACAGCGAATACGTCTCCCGCAGGATCTGCATCATGCGTTCCATTTTCATCTGGTCTTCCGGCAGAAGTTCCATAAAGCCGGAAAGCGTTCTGGGTTTCACTTTATTCATTACGGATTCCTCACGTTTTCTTTCATAGAAGATGGGCTGTATCAAAACAAAGTGTTTTGAACAGCCCTCTGTCATGCGTGCTCAAAAGGTTGCGTCAATGCGGAACGCATTACCGCCGCTGCGGATTCACAATATTGCGCCAGTCGAGATCGCCGCGGCGCAGCCCCTGCACCAGCACCTCCGCCGTAGCCGCATTGGTGGCGAACGGAATCTGATACTGATCACAGAGCCGCTCTACTTTATTGATGTCATCAAAACCCCTTGGATTTGCCGGATCACAGAAAAACAGAACCAGGTCAATTTCGTTGTATGAGATTCTCGATCCTATCTGCTGCGCTCCACCCTGGTCTGCATGCAGGTAAAGCGTAATCGGCAGCCCGGTAGCTTCTGCAACCAGCTTGCCGGTCACATGCGTTGCACAAAGGCTGTGCTCAGCAAGAATCCCGCAGTACGCAATACAAAACTGCACCATCAGCTCTTTTTTTCTGTCATGTGCCATCAAGGCAATATTCATCCGATTATTCTCCTTCTCATCCAAACCCATACCCACTCAGCAGCGGTTGCTTCTCTCTCTTCCTTCCATCATCCCGAATGACTTGCTAATTTTAATAATTATACCTGTTTATGCCGGATTATGCAACAGGAGAAAACTGCAGAAACAAAAAACTGTGAAAAATTGCTGAAACGGGAAAAGCGATCACCGGCAGCCGTTCATGCTGCCTTTTTACCGAAGCAGGAACATCTCTTCCTCACTGGAATCCGAATAGCTGCGAATGTTGATATAGGCATCCATAATCCGCCTTGCAATACGCTGGACGTTTGCACCGGAACCGCCGCGCTCCACCACAACGGCAATGGCCACTTCAGGATCACTGTA
>CAZBXX010000223.1:0-2867 GCA_964495965.1 uncultured Oscillospiraceae bacterium
TCAAGGGCATCCTGGACGTGATCCTGACGCTGCCCATGGTGCTGCCGCCCACGGTATGCGGCTATTTTCTGCTGCTGCTTTTCGGGAAGAAGCGTGTCCTGGGGATCTTCCTGCTGAAGTACGGCATTCAGTTTGTGATGACCTGGTACGGCGGCATTCTGGCCGCCACGGTGGTGGCCTTCCCGCTGATGTACCGCACGGCCCGCGGCGCCTTCGAGAGCTTTGACCAGACCCTGGCCTATTCCGGACAGACGCTGGGGCTTTCGAACACCTATATCTTCTGGCGCATCCGCATGCCGGCCTGCCGGCAGGGCATCCTGGCCGGGACGGTGCTGGCCTTTGCCCGCGCCCTCGGCGAATACGGCGCCACCAGTATGCTCATCGGCTACACCCCGGGGAAAACGGCAACTATCTCCACCACGGTCTATCAGCTGTGGCGCACGAACGATGAAAAGGGCGCCATGTTCTGGGTGCTTGTGAACCTGGCCATCAGCACGGTGGTGCTGCTCACCGTGAACATGCTGGAGAGCCGGCAGAAGAAGGCGGTGAAGCCGTGAGCCTGATCGTTGACATTCACCGCGACTTCGGCGGCTTCGTGCTGGATGCCGCCTTTGAGGCCGAAAACGGCATCACCTGCCTGCTCGGCGCCTCGGGCTGCGGCAAAAGCCTGACGCTCAAGTGCATCGCCGGCATCGAGAAGCCCGACCGCGGGCACATCGAGCTGGACGGCATCACCCTGTTCGATTCGGAAAAGCACATCAATCTCCCGCCGCAGAAGCGGCAGGTCGGCTATCTCTTCCAGAACTATGCGCTCTTCCCGAACATGACGGTGCGGCAGAACATCCTCTGCGGCCTGAACCGGGAGAAAGACCGGGGGGAGAAGCAGCGCCGCCTCACGGAGATGCTGGCGCTGATGCAGCTGGAAGGTCTGGAAAACCACAAACCTTCCCAGCTCTCCGGCGGGCAGCAGCAACGGGTGGCCCTGGCCCGCATTCTGGTCAGCGACCCCCGGATGCTGCTGCTGGACGAGCCCTTCTCGGCGCTGGACGCTCACCTGCGGGACTCCCTGAAGATCGAGCTGCGCGACATGCTTCAGCGTTACGGCAGAGAAGTGCTGATGGTCACCCACAGCCGTGACGAGGCTTACAACATGTCCGGGCACATCGCAGTCATGGACAAAGGGAAGCTCCTGTGCCTGAAGGATACCAAGGAACTCTTCGCCGACCCCGGCAGCATCCCCGCCGCCGTCCTCACCGGCTGCAAGAACATCGCGCCGGCCCGGAAAGCCGGCCCCTTTGCGGTGGAGGTGCCGGACTGGGGTGTGACCCTGCAGACCGCCCGGGAGGTGGAAGAGGGCCTCGCCGCCATCGGCATCCGCGCCCACTACTTTAACCCCGGCGCGCCCCAGAACCGGCAGCCGGTGGTCTACCTGGAGGAGATGGAGGAGCCCTTTGAGGTCATTCTGCAGTTTCGGTACGCCGGGCAGACGCCGGAGAGCGCCCCGGTCTGGTGGCGGGTCAGCAAGGACAAAAAGCCCCGGCAGTTCCCCGGGGAACTGGGGGTCGCCCCATCCAACATCCTGCTTCTGTACGATACGCAGCAGGAACGCACATCAAAGAATAAATCTTAATCCATTAATCTGTAAAACAGGAAAGGAAAACGTATCATGAAACTCAGTGCAAGAAATCAGTTCAAAGGCAAGGTCGTTGACATTCAGGAAGGCGCCGTCAACGGCATCGTAAAGATCGACATCGGCGGCGGCAACGTCATGAGCGCCACCATCTCCATGAACGCCATCAAAGAGCTCGGCCTCGAAGTCGGAAAGGAAGCCTACGCCGTGGTGAAGGCCACCTCCGTCATGGTGGGCATCGACGACTGACCGCAGCGCGCGGCGGCTTTCAAAAGCCCCGATCATTCGGCCGCGTTGCCGTACTCCCTAACGGAAGTCCGTTAACAAAAGCCAAAAAAAGCTGTCTCAAAACTATAACCCTGTCATAATCACGTCATCAGTTCGCAAACCGGTGACGTGATTATTTCTACCATGAACCGCAATTCGGACGGATAGTCACACCGGTGTGAGCACTGGTTCGCAATGACAGGTGTTGACAGAGTGTTTTGAGACAGCCCTTTTAACGTAAGACGGCAAACGAAAAGCCGGCAGAATCCGTTTGCGGACTCATGCCGGCTTTTTATTTCCAATTTAACCCAGGAATTTGCTGAAAGTATAGTAATATATGCGAAATGTGCGTATTTCCGTGCGGACGGTTTTACCGGCAGAATTCCCACATGGTCTCCCGGTAGGTTTCCGGCAGACCGATGTCATAGGACCTGCCGTCCGGGGTGAAGGCGTACATCCCGTATTTTTCCCGTACTGCATCCAGCGCGGCGGTCAGGCCGTATTCCTTCCCTTCTGTCGGCTCCCGGTCCTGCCTGATCTGTCTGTCCAACTCCTGGAACACTTCCGGTGTGAGGACATACTGTCCGAAGGTTGCATAGTATTTCTGCGTTCCCTGCCGGCTCCGGACGCCGAGGTACTCCCGGGCATAGTCATCCGTTGGCTTCTCCACCATGCTGTCCACTTTCATTATGGTCTCATCGGTGTCTTCCCAAACGCCGCGCAGGACACCGTAATGGGCAACCCGTTCCAGCGGAACTTCGGTAATCGCCACCAGCGTGCGTCCGCACTCTTTATAGGCGTCGATCACCTGTCTGCAGCAGTCTGTGTCCGTGTTGGAACGGTAGACGAAATCCCCGAGCAGCAGCAGCACCGGATCGCTGTCGGCGAACTGCTTCGCCTGCCAGATCGCGTGGCCAAAGCCCAGACGTTCTTTCTGGTGGACAAAGGTGATATGCTGCCGCACGGCTGT
>CAZBXX010000224.1:0-2853 GCA_964495965.1 uncultured Oscillospiraceae bacterium
GCTACACCATGTTCGGCGAGCTCAGCCGCATGACGCAGTTCAAGGACAAGAGCGCGAAAAACGCCGAGAACATCAACGGCGGGCTCTTCACCTATCCCGCGCTGATGGCCGCGGACATTCTGCTGTATCAGGCGGACTATGTCCCCGTCGGCGAGGACCAGAAACAGCACTGCGAGCTGACCCGCGATGTCGCCACCCGGTTCAACAATCTTTACGGCCCCACCTTCAAGGTGCCGGAGCCCTACATCCCCAAAGTGGGCGCCCGGATCATGAGTCTTTCGAACCCGGTCTCCAAGATGTCGAAGTCCGACCCGCAGGGCTGCGTCTTCCTGATGGATCCGCCGGAAGAGATCTCCCGCAAGTTCAAGCGCGCCGTGACGGATTCCGACACCGAAAACTGCGTCCGCTATGCCCCGGAGGAGAAACCGGGTGTAGCCAACCTCATGAACATCTACTCCTCCGTCACCGGCCTGAGCTTTGCGGAGATCGAGCGCGACTTTGAAGGCAAGGGCTACGGCGCCTTCAAGCCGGCGGTCGGCGACGCGGTGGTGGAGCTGCTGCGCCCCATCCGGGAGGAAAGCAGCCGGATGATCGCCGAGAAGGACTATCTGCGCAAGGTGTACACCGAAGGCGCCGAGCGTGCCACGGCTGTGGCCCGCAGGACGCTGCGCAAGGTCTACAAGCGCGTCGGCTTCGTGGAGAAGCCTTTCTGAGGCGCTTCTGAAGTTTTTTCTTTGCCTGCAGGGGTGTTCTTCCCCCTGCAGGATTCTCTGATACGGAGTCTTGTTATGCGTTCTGTTTTCTCCATCCCGGTCTGGAAAATGCTGGCGGGGCCCGCCGTGGCGCTTCTGCTGAGTTTTCTGATGACGCCGCAGGTCAAGCAGTTTGCGGAGAGTGTCGGCGCCATTGACGAGCCGGGCGAGCGCCGCATCCACGACCGGCCGGTTCCCCGCATGGGGGGGCTTGCCATCTTTTTCGGCTTCGTGGTCTCGGTGCTGCTGTTTGTGGATATGTCCACGCCGGTCATGGGCCTGCTGCTCGGGGCGGTCGTCATTGCCGTTATGGGCGCCCTGGACGACATTCTCTCCCTCAGCCCGTGGATTAAGCTTGCCGGGCAGATTCTGGCTGCGCTGGTTGCCATCCGCTGCGGCATCGTGTTTGACGTCATTTCCAACCCCGGCTTTCTCAACGCCGGGGCCACCATCGCCATCGGCTGGCTGTCCTTCCCTCTGACGGTTCTCTGGATTGTGCTGTGCACCAACGCCGTGAACCTCATTGACGGGCTGGACGGGCTGGCCGTCGGGGTGTCGGCCATCAGTTCCGCCTCGATGATGGTGGTGTCCATCCTGGTTTCGGCGCTCGGCACGGGGAGCGAGCCGCTGCTGCTGGCCTGCCTGACCGGCGCCTGTATCGGATTCATCCCCTACAACCGCAACCCCGCCAAAATCTTCATGGGCGACGTGGGTTCCCAGTTCCTGGGCTTCGTGCTCTCCTGCATTTCCATTATGGGCATGTTCAAGTTCCATGCCATCATCACGTTTCTGATCCCGTTGCTGGCGCTGGCGGTGCCCCTGTTTGACACTATCTTCGCCTTTCTGCGCCGCATTGTGCACGGCCAGAGCCCGTTCCATGCGGACCGGGGCCACATCCACCACCGGCTGCTTGCCATGGGAATGAACCAGAAGCAGGTGGTTGCCGTGCTGTACGGCATTTCCGCCATCTTCGGTTTTGTGGCCGTGCTGATTGCCGGGCCCGGCACCGCGGTGCGCATTGTCTGCGCGGTGGCCGCGTTTGCCGTGTCCATCCTGGTGTGGCTGTTCGTCCTGCGGAAGACCCCCGCACCGCGGGCAGAAGCGCCTGCTGCGGCCCCTGCCCCAGCGCCAGCGCCGGTTGCGGAGGACGGAACCCGGGTTTATGAAGGCCGCGCCGCCGGTGACGACGGGACCAAAATCTATGAAATCCCGCCCCGCCGCCCGCCGGAAGAGGTGCAGGCCGAAGTGGCGGAAGAAGAGCGGGCGGAGACAGCGGAGAAAGTCCAACCCGAAGAGCCGGGCGATGCGCCGGCGGAAACGCCTGCCGGTGCTCCGGAAGAAGCCAAGGAGGATGCTCAGGAGGAGCGCGGCGAATGAAAGTGGCCGTCTTTTCCGACACCCACGGCGTCACGACCCCGATGGTCCGCGCCGTGAGGCAGGTCCGCCCGGACGCCCTGGTGCACCTGGGGGATTATGAGCGGGACGCCCGCGTGCTGCTGCAGGAATTCCCGGAGCTGCCGCTGTATCAGGTCTGCGGCAACTGCGACTTCACCCCCTCCGCGCCCAACTGCCTGACGGTGCAGCTCGGGCCGGTAACGGCTTTTCTCACCCACGGGCATCTCTATCACGTGGACTTCGGGCGCATTGACAGCCTGGTCTATGCCGCGCAGGAAGCGGGCGCCCAGCTTGCCCTTTACGGGCACACGCACATCCCGCTGCACGAAGACGTGGGCGGTGTAAAGGTGCTGAACCCCGGCACCGCGGGAAAAGGCCGCAGCACCACCTGGGCACTGCTGGAAATCTTTGAAAACGGCGGCATCGCTGCCGAAATCCGAAGCTTCCCGGAGGTCTGAGCCGTCCCCTGCTCCGGCGTCCGGTCTGCAGCCCCTGGAGAGGGGCTATAAACACTACTACTTTCTCACACAAGGAAATCTGTACACAGGAATGGAAAACGAAAACAGTATCAACCCGGTCATCCCGGATCCTTCCGAAACCGCCGAAGGCATCATCGCCGCGCTGGCGGAGGACCTCGGGCAGAAGACGGAATATGTCAGGAATGTTGTAACCCTCCTGGACGAGGGGAACACCGTTCCTTTTATTG
>CAZBXX010000225.1:0-2851 GCA_964495965.1 uncultured Oscillospiraceae bacterium
GGCCTGCCCCTCACCTGGGTCAGCGAACAGAAGGACAGTTTCAAGGCCTATCTGCTTCGGAACAAGGAGGTCTCTTTCTCTTTCCGGGGAAAGAGCTGCCGCGTGATCTTCGCAGGCGCAGCGGTTTTTCCGCAGGGCTTCTCCGCCGTAGCGGACCGCCTGCGGGAGTTCAAGGGCGTCAACATGCTCTGCGACATTGGGAACGGCACCATGAACATCATGTATATCAACAATGGCAAGCCCGTCGCCAGCCGGTGCTTTACGGAAAAGTTCGGCACCCAGCAGTGTATGATCGCCGTGCGGGAAAGGCTGATGCAGCGTTTCGGCGTGGCCGTGGACGATACCGTGATCGAGACTGTTCTTCGCTTCGGGGAGGCGGATATCGGAAAGCAGTATCTTGAAGCCATTCGGGAATCCGCTTCCGTGTACGTTGCCGGGATCATGCGCCGCCTGCGGGAGCACGAGTACAACCCGGAGCTGATGAAGCTCTATGTGGTAGGCGGTGGGAGCTGCCTTATCAAAAACTTCGCGGAGTATGACCCGGAGCGCGTCACCATCAACGACGATATCTGCGCAACCGCAAAGGGTTATGAGCTGCTGGTCTCCGGGAGCCTTAGCCGGACGGGAGGCGTATGATGGAACGGACGATCATCAACACCAATATCCGGCTGAATCTGAACCGACCGGAGGATCGCAGAGCATGGGAATACCTGCAGCGCCTGGACCGGAAGAAATACAAATCCTACAGTCGCGCTGTTGTGGCGGCGATCAACGATCATTTCTCCCGGCAGGAGCGTCTTGCCGCCGATCCCTATCTGGAAACCAGGGAGAAAGAGGACGCTTTTCTTGAGAAGGTTCTGGATACGATCCGTGAGGGCTTACAATCGTCCGGTGCAGGGCTTTCCGGCCTGGCAGCTCTGCTACAGCATGTTCCGGCCACAGCCCCTCCCACAGAACAGGCGATGACCGACGAGGATCTGGATATCGCTATGGATTTCATCAACAGTCTGTGATCCTGCCAATCAGGAGCGGTTTTACTGCTTCTTTTTTCAGAACTGATACTACAGACACGCACAGCTACTGTCACTTTTCCAAGAACCGTACCGGGATCGTGGTAGTGGCTGTGCTTTTTTATGTTTTTACTGCTAATGACTGAGATTTTGACAGAAAGGAATAACGAAAATGACAGAGAACGAGAAGAAACTATTACAGGCAAAGCACCGTATGGAGGAAGCGCAGGCCAGAGACCGGGTGAAGGAGCGGAAGGCTCGGACGCGGAGGCTGATCCAGGAGGGCGCTATTTTGGAGAAGGCCTATCCGGCTGCGGCGACGATGGAGCTTGAAAAACTGGAGGACTTTTTGCTATGGGCATTACGATGACCACGACGGACGCTTGGGGAAACCTGAGCGTCCTTCTTTTTTATCCCGAAGGGGCGCACTTACTCACCACCTGCCCGCAGTGCAGGCGGTGGTATCCCTCCCGTTGGTCGGGTCGTGCGCTCTGCGAGGCGGATTGCGCTCTCTTCGGAGAGCGCCAGGCAATGCCGCCAAGCCTGCGGGCGTCGGTCGTCATTGCCTGTACGGCTGGCAGATCGGTCTTCGCCCGGTTTGCAGCTCCGCCGCAAACTGTTGTCCTCTGTCGGGACAACCTGCCATCCGCCTGCGAAAACCTGCCACCGGCAGCTTTGTCGCAGTTATGGACGATGCTACCCCGCACCGTCCATTTTCTTTTGTCTCGGCAAAAGAAACAAAACCGCCCCTTACGGGGGCAGAAAGGACGTGATCCATTATGGCGATCTATCATCTGGAAGCTAAGGTCGTGAGCCGTGGGACTGGCCGTTCCGCCTGTGCGGCTTCCGCCTATCTGAGCTGTTCCGCCATCTACAATGATTACGACGGCATTCAGCACGACTACACCCGGAAAAAGGGTCTCGTCTGGGAGCATATCTTTCTTCCGGACTGTGCCCCTGTTGAATGGCAGGATCGCAGCGTACTCTGGAACGCCGTGGAGGAAAACGAAAAGACGAAGGACAGCCGCCTGGCCCGTGAGTTCGTTCCGGCCATGCCCGTCGAGCTGAACCCGGAGCAATGGAAGGAGCTGCTTTCGGATTTCATTCAAGGCAGCTTTGTATCTGATGGCATGTGCGCAGATGTGGCGATCCATGACCCTGATCCTCCCGGTCACAATCCCCATGCCCATATCCTGCTGACGGTCCGCCCTCTGAATCCGGACGGAAGCTGGCAGTACAAGACGGAAAAGGAATATCTCTGTATCCGGAACGGCGAGGAACGCGGCTTTACCGCCGCCGAGTTCAAGGCGGCACAGGCCGAAGGTTGGGAAAAACAGTATCAATACAAGGTAGGACGGAAGAAGGTATATCTGGCTCCTTCAGAGGCGGAAGCCAAGGGGTATGAACGCGCCTCCAAATATCCGAAAAGCACCAAGTACGGCAGGCAGAATCCAATCTCGGAACGCTGGAACAGCGACGAACAGCTTGTCCTTTGGCGGGAGGCCTGGGCCAATGCTGTCAATCGCTCCCTTGAACGCTACGGCTTAGAAGAGCGTGTGGATCACCGAAGCAACGCCGCCCGTGGCCTTGATGAGCAGCCCACAGTCCATGAGGGCGTGATCGCCCGTGCGCTGGAGAAGAAAGGGATCGTATCTGACCGCTGCGAGCTAAACCGGCAGATCAAGCGGGACAATGCCCTTCTCCGGGAACTCAAGACCCAGGTGAAAAAGCTGCTGCAGGCAGTCAAAAACACTGTCCCGGCGCTTGCAGAGGCCATGGAGTCTGTGCGGGAAAAGATGATCATTTTCAAGTATCAGCTTGGTTATATCCTGGCAGGGAAG
>CAZBXX010000226.1:0-2837 GCA_964495965.1 uncultured Oscillospiraceae bacterium
ATTTAAATCAGATTATAATCCGGTTTCGCTTCTGGATTATACGGGTCTGCAATAAGGACAAATGAATTATGAATCATAAGCTGCTTTACAATTCAGCCAGCTGATAAATACGTTCCAGGACTCTCCGGTTGTACTCTTCCAGATCGTCCGGCTGCTTCGGGACTTTTTGCGCCCGCAGGATTGCGGATTCCAGTTCTGACTCCTCCATGCCCTGTACCTCTTCGGTATACTGCTCCAGATTTCTGGTGCAGTATATCGGAAGACCGATAACCTTGGCCTCCTCAATGTTCAGAGGCTGTCCCTCATAACGGGACGTGGAGAAAAAGGCATCCATCCGGTTCATAATGGCATAGGGGTTTGACTGCTGACCCAGAAGATGAATGCGGCCAGGTGCTTCCTGTGCAATCAGCTGCTGCAGAGTCTCCCGTTCCGGCCCGTCTCCCATGATAAAGAGATGCAGGTCGTCCCTTTCTCTGCAGCACCGGGCAAACAGAGGGATCATGATGTCATAGCCCTTCTGATGAGAAAGGCGGCCCAGCGCAACAAAGTTGACCTGGTTTTCGTCGATCTCCGCAATGAGCTTTTCTGTCAGCGGCTCCCGCTGTTTCCGCCGAATTTCGGACACATCAATGTAGTTCGCAATCACCCTGTATTCCGCGCTGGTCTGTCCGGAGAGTCTCCTGAACGGCTCTTCCAGTGCCGGAGAACAGGGCACAAAGCCGTCAAACCGTGAAAACTTGCCTTTGAAGAAGTACCAGAGCACCCGGTACTTCCACTCGTTACGCTGTTTGATCTCCACATTGTTGTGGATCCACATCACGCGCTTCTTTGCCTTTACGCCCAGGGCGCCGGCGGCACAGGAGAACTGATAGCTGTTAAAATCCGCCGCCAGATCGTATTCGCCGTACTGCTCCCAGTCCGGATGCCAGAGCTTTTCCGCAGTTTCAAACGGAAGAAAGCTGCAGATGCGCGGCGGGCGCTTCAGAACATGTACCGTGAGCTCCTGCGGGAGCCCGCCTTCATAAAAGCAGCCCTCTTCAAACAGGAAGAGTTCGGCGTCCACCCGGCCGTAGTCCAGGTTGCGCAGCAGGTTGAACAGGCTTTTCTGAATGCCGCCGGGGCCCAGATCTTCCTGAAAAAAGGCGATTCGTTTCTTTCTCATGCGGGTTCCTTTCCATGGGGCTAAAAGGTTATCGGTAAAGCTCCCCTCCGGCATCCCAGGTCTCCAGACGGGTAAACTCCGCAAAATCCGGAGCCAGTTCCGGCCGAAGCCGGTTCAGCGCGGCAATCAGATGATCCGGATTCAGTGTCGGCTCCTGCGCCGAGATTCTTGCCTTCAGAAGGATCACTTCCGGCTCCGCTGGGCCGGGAATCTTCTGTTCCCACCAGTTTCCAGAGCTGCCGGCTCCTTCCGGTGCAAAGGAAATTGTCTGAACCGCCGGACGGATGTCCGCCATCCCCAGACCGCGCTTGGTCTTTTTTTCAATGACAATTTCGCCCTGTGCGAAGAAATCCGCGAGTGCCGCCGTATCCGGCGCGCCATGGTCATACTCCAGCCTGCCCTCCACGTCCAGCCACTTCAGCTGGGCGCTTTTGCGTTCCGTCGGATAGGCTTCCAGCACGCGGATGCCCTCCGGCAACGCGGCCGTCAGGCGTGCCGGGAGTTCCCGAAGCAGTTCCGGCGTAACCCGGAAGTCAGAAGTCTCACGAAGACGGAAATCCATCAGTTCACAGAGACTGGCCGTGCCGACGGAAAGCGGAAGCAGGATAGAAATCAGTGGATGGGGATTAAAGCCCTCCGAGTACTTCAGTTCCAGCCCTGCCCGGGAAAAAGCCCTCTGCATAGTCGCCATCAGGTCCAGATGGGAGATATAAACAGCCCGGCCGGTTTTCTCAAAGCGCAGTCTCAGCTTATCCATCACATCTGCCCTCCGTCAGCAGAGCCAGAGCACCGCAGGCCGAACACTGCTTCCGGCAGTCAGGTGAAAGCTCCGCCCGATAGGCCCGCTCCCTCTCCCGCAGCAGGTGCGCCTTGCGCACGCCGACGTCAATGTGATCCCAGGGCAGCACGGCGTCCGCCGGGATTTCGCGGCCGGCATAAAATCCGGGATCAATGCCGCAGTCCCGGAAGGCGTCCATCCACCGCTGAAAGGAGAACCAGTCGCTCCAGGCGTCCAGACGCCCTCCGCGGCGGAAGACCAGCTCAATGGCATCCGCCACCCGCCGGTCGCCCTTGGAGAGCACGGCCTCTATGAGGCTGGTTTCGGCATCGTGCCAGTTGTACACCACGTTCTTTGCCGTGATGGCGCCGCGCAGCAGATTCACCCTGCGCATGTATTCCTCCGGGCTGATCTGCGCCTCCCACTGGAAGGGGCTGTGAGGCTTGGGAATAAAGCAGGAGGTCGAAACGGTAATTTTCACCCCGCGGTTTTTGTTTTTTGCATTCTCGCGCCAGCAGTGCAGGACCCGGTTCGCCATTTCGGCAATGCCCAGAATATCCTCGTCCGTCTCGGTCGGCAGACCCAGCATATAATAGAGCTTTACGTTGTTCCATCCCCCGGCGAAGGCGATGGCGCAGGTGTTCAGCAGATCCTCTTCCGTAACGTTTTTGTTGATGCAGTCACGCAGGCGCTGGCTGCCGCCCTCGACCGCAAAGGTCAGGCCGCTTTTCCGCACCTTCTGCAGGCGCTGCATCAGCTCCATGGAAAAGTTATCTGCCCGCAGTGACGGCAGAGAAAGGCCGATGCTTCGTTCTTCGCAATAGTCCAGCAGCCCATCGCAAAGTGCCGGCAGTTCCCGGTAGTCGCTGGTGGAAAGACTCAGGAGCGTCAGTTCCT
>CAZBXX010000227.1:0-2794 GCA_964495965.1 uncultured Oscillospiraceae bacterium
CCAGCTTCGCATAAGGGAAGACCAGCTCGGGATAGCCGAAGGCCGCCACCGTCACAGTGTACTGCTTTCCGGCCTCGAACAGGGGACTTTCGCTGCCGTCGCGGGCCTTGACCATGCCGTCCGCGTTCAGAATGCCGTTTTCATCGAGGGCGATGAAGCTGCCCACCGTGCCATGATGGCCGACGATCTCCTGCTCGGTGGCCTTCTCGGCGCCCTCCGACAGGATCTGGACATGCTGGATATTCTGCAGGTAATCGGCCATGGAGCCGGAAGCCAGCACGATGCCCTTTCCATCGAAGGTGATATCCCCGGCGGTCAGCCCGCTGTCGAGGATGAAGTAGGGAGCCTGGGCTGCGGTAGGGCCGCCCTCAAAGGCGGGAGAGCGGTATTTGCCGCTGGCATCCACCACGTTCACATAGTAGTAGCCGGGCTTCAGCGCCTCAGGCTGCGCGAAGGTGATGGTCACCTTGCCGTCGGCGGCAGCGACCGTGTAGCTGTCCGCCGGAATGACCTCCTCGTTCCGAACGCCCCAGCGGATGTCCAGAACCTGCAGGTCAAAGTCCTCGGGCAGAGCGTTGCGCAGGATCACGGTGCCTCCGTCCACGGATTCCACGGGCAGGGCGCAGTTATCCACCGGCAGGAAGGTCTTGCCCGCCTTGCCCTCCAGGGCGTTGACGACGGCTTCCTGCGCAGCGGCGCTGACCATGGTCGCGCCGGAGATGGCGTCCGTGCCGCCGGAGGTCATGTCCATCGCCTTGACCTCCTCCAGGTTTTTGCCCACAAAGCGGTCCAGCAGGCCGGCGCCGACAGCCGCGTCATAATAGGGCTTGTTCTTCTTGGTCCAGAACTCCTCGTTGCCCTCCTGCACGGAGCCGGCCGCGCCGGTGCCGTTGTCCGTCACGGCGGTGATGACGCCGCTGTCATCCACGGTCACGGCCAGCTTCACATTGTAAAACGGGGGATGAATGAAGGGGACGGTGGAGGGGTAATTGCGCTGATCCACATTCGCGTCGCCCTCCAGGGTTTGATCCGCCAGCGCCGCGCTCAGGGACAGCGCCAGGCACAGTGCCATCATCACAGCAAAAAGCTTCTTCATGGTCTCGTCCTCCTCTTACTTTGCCAGTGCTTCGCCCAGCGCCCTGCAGGCTGCCAGCGCATCATCATCCGGGGCTTCGTTGGCCATGACGCTCGCCGCGGCCAGGGTGATGCCCTTATTCGCGCAGCGCGCCTCCCAGGCGCGCATCCATTCGCCGTCGCCCCAGCCGTAGGAACCAAACAGGGCCACCTTTTTTCCGGCCAGCTCCGGCTCGATGCCCTCCAGCATCGGCAGGAATTCCGAGTCCTCCAGCTCCTCCGCGCCCATGGCGGGGCAGCCCAGCGCCACCGCGTCAAAGGCGGACACGCCGTTCACCTCCGCGCAGGTCAGCAGGCTTACATCCGCGCCCGCTGCCTTTGCGCCTTCCGCCGCAGCGCTGGCCATAGCCTCCGTGTTGCCGGTTCCGCTCCAGTAGATCACCGCTACCTTGTTCATGAGAAAACCATCCTTTCTTTTTGTGGTCTATTCCAATCCCTTGCGGGGTCTTGAATAGCGTGTCTATCGGGCGACTGCCAGCCGGTCCAGCGTGAAACCCCTGGAGAGACAGTCCAGGTACACCTTTGTGCAGTGCCGGCACCGGGCAAACTGCCGGAGCGCGCTTTCCACGTTGTCATACACCTTCCACAGGCCGCAGAGCTTAAAGCTGTCCTTTCGGTGCATGAATCCCTCCACATCCGCCGGAGGATAACCCAGGAACAGCCCCACTTCATGGGGAAAATCTTCCTCCGTGCGCAAGCGGGAGATCAGCCTGATCAGGCAGGTGTGATCGTTCCCGATCGGGTATCCGCATTCCGACAGGAGCCTTTGGGCCAGCGGATCGCGCAGATCCCGCTCCAGCATTTTGGGGCGATACAGATACAGCAGCGCCCTTCCGTTCCGCCACCGCAGCGGCAGAATCCGCAGGCCCTTGCTGCCCAGGCGCTGATTCAGCCGGCGCAGTTCATCGGTCATCTGCGCATGAGTTTCAAAGGGGCAGCTGAACATATTCCCGGTCTTCAGGCAGGCCATCGTCGGCGCGCAGCAGCGGATCACCATCTCTTCAGACATCGTTCCCTCCGTTTATGATGTTAGACACGGCTAACATACGCATTGAAGAAATGCCGCCCAGCGCAGGAGAAAACGAAACGCTGAACGGCTCAGCTGTCATGTCATTTTAGCCCTTGCCCCAATGGAAGAGACCTTTTTTCTCAACCGCTTCCTCGGTTACGGAGAGCGGCGTGTAGCCTGCGCCGGTGATGGCCCGCTTCACCGCCCCGTGGTCGAGACACTCATCCGAGAGGATGATGGTCTCCTTTTTTGCGCGGGAGGAAGTGACCTTTTTGACCGGGAGGGCGGCGCGGATGGCGTCGTTGATATGCGCCTCACACATGCCGCAGGCCATGCCGTCCACAGATACGATGGTCCTGATCATGTTCTTTTCGCTCCCTTCCTGCCGATGACGGTATAGGTCATGCCCTGAATCTGCTGACCCTTCGCGAGAAACAGCAGTTTGTTAGGCAAAGCTAACAAACCGTAAAAAAGAAAAAACTTCCGAGATGTTAGCAATGGCTAACAATCACATTATAACAAAGATCCGTTCAGTTGGCAAGATGAAAATTGAAACTGGCTCAGTCTTTCGATCCGGAGCTGCCGGTGAGGCTGGACAGATGCTGGCGGCGGGATGCGACATCGTGGAGATCAACACCGTGCGCAAGCGCT
>CAZBXX010000228.1:0-2777 GCA_964495965.1 uncultured Oscillospiraceae bacterium
AACTCGCGGTAGGTGCCGATGCGGTACTCCTCGGTCGCCATGCCCACATGGGCCTCATAGATATACGGCGTCTTGTCGGGGATGAAGTCCGCGTCCGTCCAGGGCCAGGACTCCCGCGGATCCCAGACCTCACAGATCCAGTCCAGACTGCCGGGGTCCTGAACCACCCTGCGGGCGTAGAGCGGGATGTGGTTGGAAAGCCGGTCGCCGTTTCGCACCACGGTGCGGACGCGGCTGCCGTCATGCAGGGCATCCTCCGGGAGCTTCAGCTCCCAGTTTCCGTTTTCCAGCCTGGTAAGGGGATTTGCGGTTTCCTTCCAGCCGTTAAACTCCCCCATCAGATAGAGCGCGTCCGCTGCGGGCGCCCACTCCCGGTAAACCCAGCCTTCTCCGGTGTGGTGAAAGCCGTAGTATTCGTGGGCGTTTGCAAAGTCGCTCAGCCTGCCGCCTCCGCAGAGGCGCTCCTTCGTGCGGCGGAGGTTCTCCTCCCGCAGTTCCAGGTCCTTGCGAAACGGCCCCAGCGCCTTGTCATATTCCAGGATCCGCAGCACCGTGATCCCTCCATTCCGGTTCTTGATCTGCGCAGCTCAGCTGAGCTGCAGATAGAGTTCTTTGTACTGCCGTGCGGAGTTCTGCCAGGAGACATCCTTCTTCATATCCCGCACAAGCATCTCGTTCCAGCGGGCGCGGTCGTTCAGGTAGAGTTCCCTCGCCCGCACAACGGCATCCAGCAGCAGCGGGGCCTCGTAGCGGTCAAAGGTGAATCCGTTCCCCTCATCCGTGAATTCGTTATAGGGGAGCACGGTGTCCTTCAGGCCTCCGGTTTCCCGCACAACGGGAACCGTCCCGTAGTGCATGGCGATCAGCTGGGTCAGGCCGCAGGGCTCAAAAAGGCTCGGCACCAGAAAGGCGTCCGCCCCGGCGTAGATCTGGTGCGAGAGATCATCGGCATAGGCGATGGTGGCGCTGACGCTGTCCGGATGGGCTGCCGCGCAGGCGCGGAAGGCATCCTCATAGCGGGCCTCGCCGGTCCCGAGCAGGACCAGCTGCGTGTTTCCGTCCAGAATCTCCGGCAGCACCGCGTTCACAAGATCCAGGCCCTTCTGGTCCGTGAGGCGGGATACCAGCCCGATTACAAATTTTCCGTCATCCTGCTCAAGGCCGAGGCGCTTCTGCAGGGCGCGCTTGCATGCCGGTTTGTACTTCAGCACCGTGCGGTAGCTGTAGTTGGCTTTCAGGTCCGGGTCTGTCCGCGGGTTCCAGAGTTCTGTGTCAATGCCGTTTACGATACCGTGGAGTTTGCCGGAGTGATGGCGCAGATGGGCGTCCAGCCCGTCGCCGTAAAACGGCGTCTGTATCTCTTCGGCATAGGTGCGGCTGACGGTGGTGATGCAGTTTGCATAGGCAAGTCCGCCCTTAAACATGCTGGCGTCCTCGTAGCCCTGTTTGAGCGTGGAATAATCAAACGCATAGCCGGGCAGGCCGGACCAGTACTGGATCGTCGGGATATTGTAGACGCCCTGGAAGCGCAGATTGTGGATGGTGATCATGCTTTTGGCGCTGCCCACCGGCGAGGTGGAAAACAGCGTGCGCAGGTAGGCGGGGATCAGGCCGGTCTGCCAGTCGTGACAGTGGATCACATCCGGGATCCACTCCAGATAGTTCAGCACCGCCAGGGCCGCCTTGTCAAAGAAGCAGTACTTCGGGATGTCCTTCACCAGGTCGGTATAGGGGTCCCCCCAGCCGAAAAACTCTTCGTTGTCGATGAAGTAGTAGACAATGCCGTCCAGTTCCGTTTCAAGAAGGCCGACATAGAACTTCGTGCCGTCGGCGCAGAGGTCCATCATGAATTCGCCCCGGAACTTCAGGCACCGCCGCAGTTCCTGCGGGATACACATGTAGTGCGGAAGAATCACGCGGACGTCACAGTTCTGCTTCAGCAGTGCCCGCGGCAGGGCATACATCACGTCACCCAGGCCGCCGGTCTTCACGAAGGGGTAGCACTCCGACCCGACAAAGCAGATGCTTCTGCGCGGATCCGGCACGGCTTCCGGTTTTTTCCGCTTCGGTGTTTTCCCTGCGGCGCCCGCAGGTTTCGCTCTTTCCGCCATGTTGAAGTGCACCTCCGTTTCTCAGTATTTCAGGGCCGATACCGCTGTCCCGGTCAGCTTCCCGCGTATCCCATCGGGTTTTTGGACTGCCAGGCCCAGGTGTCCCGGCACATGTCGTCCAGATTGTATTCCGCTTTCCAGCCGAGCAGTTGCGCGCTCTTGTCCGGGCTGGAGTAAACCGTTGCAAGGTCGCCGGGACGGCGATCCACGATTTCATAGGGAATCTTCACCCCGGTCACCCGCTCGAAGGCATGCACCATATCCAGCACGCTGTAGCCGGTGCCGGTGCCGAGGTTGAAGACGTTCTCACCCCGGTGGGTCTGCATATAGTCTATCGCGGCCACGTGCCCGCGGGCAAGATCCACCACGTGGATGTAATCCCGCACGCCGGTGCCGTCCGGCGTGTCATAGTCGTTGCCGAAGACATTCAGGTGATCACGGCGGCCCACTGCCACCTGGGCGATGAAGGGCATGAGGTTGTTGGGGATACCGCGCGGGTCCTCCCCGATCATGCCGCTGGCGTGCGCGCCGATGGGGTTAAAGTAGCGCAGAAGGGAAACGCTGAAGTCGTCCACTGCCCTGGCCGTGTCCCGCAGAATCTGCTCTGACATTTACTTGGTCCAGCCGTAGGGGGTGGTGCACAGGCCGGTTTTTGAGGTCTCGCGC
>CAZBXX010000229.1:0-2774 GCA_964495965.1 uncultured Oscillospiraceae bacterium
TCGGTTCACCCCGACTTGCTTTTTTGTCAATACGCTTCTACGTTTTACGCTTACGGAGGAGCGTTTCACATGAACGGATCCATAGGGAGTTTCTCGTGTCTCAAACTCCCGGGAGAGCGTATACCGGCTGCAGGTATACTCCCGGATGCCGAGGCTGGTGGTATGCCGGAAGAGACAGGAGAGAAGTTCCCCTCGCTGCTCTTCACGGCACATACAGGTCAGCATGACGCCGGGGCGGCTTTTCTTCATCCCGATATTGGTGAAGTACACGTCCAGTGCTCCTGCGGCAAAGAGGCGCTCCTGCGCAAAGGCCAGTTCCTCGGCGGTCATATCGTCAATATTACAGGCAAGCTCGATGATCTGCTCGGATTCATCCTCGCTCTCGCCCAGCAGAGCCCGAATGACATTTGCTCTGGGAAAATCCTTGAAGCCGGTGCCATAACCGATCTTTGAGACTCTGAGTGGGGGCATGCTGTCGAACTGTGAGACAAAGTGCTTCAGCAGCGCGGCCCCGGTCGGCGTGCAGAGCTCACCCTGAATATCGGCGGAATAGACGGGGATTCCCGTCAGAAGCTCCTGAGTAGCCGGCGCGGGAACCGGAAGTATCCCATGCGCGCAGTGAACGGTGCCGCTGCCGACATGAACCGGTGAGGCGAAGACCTTCTCGGGCGCCAGTTCGTGCATCAGGTAACAGACCGAGACCACATCCGCCATGGCATCCAGAGAGCCGACCTCGTGGAAGTGGATGTTCTCCATGGGGTGGCCGTGGACATGGGCTTCCGCCGCGGCGATCAGGTCATAGACCGAGCGTGCGTTCTGAATGACATCCGCGGGGAGGTCGAGCCCGCCGATGAATGCCCGGACCTCGGTGATGGACGTATGGTGATGGTGATGATGGTGCTGCGGCTCATCGGCACGCTCCGCGGCGGCATCGGCGACCGGCGTGTGACCGTGCTCGTGGTCATGGTGATGCTCATGGTTGTGATGATGTTCGTGCTCATGATGATGTCCGCCGTCATGGCGGTGCTTGCCGTCGTGTTCGTGTGCCTGTGCGAGCTCTTCGCCTTCCACCTGCCCGTCGATGGTGACGGTGACATGGCTTCCGGAGATGCCGCACTTCTGATCCTTTCGGACTGACAGAACGGCTTTTCCGTCAAACGCGCGGTTCAGGGTGTTTAGAACCGCCTCGGGCTGTTCATGCAGTTCCAGCAGAGCGGCCGTCAGCATATCGCCGGCAGCGCCCATGCCGCAATCCAGATAAAGTGTTTTCATATCTTCAATACCTCGTTCATACTGCCGGTACGATAGCCGGAGAGATCCAGCGTGACATAGGAAAAGCCGTATTCCTTCAGCGCCGCTGTAATCTGTCTCCGGACTTCCGGTGTCATGATCCGTTCAAATTCCTCCGGAAGAATCTCGATCCGGGCCAGGTCACCGTGGATGCGAACCCGGAACTGCCGGAACCCGAGGTCCAGCAGAAGCTGCTCTGCCCGGTCCACCATGGAGAGCCGCTCATCGGTGATGGCCTCGCCGTAAACAAAGCGGGAGGCCAGGCAGGCAAAGGAGGGCTTGTCCCAGGTGGGGAGCGCAAGCTCCTTCGAGAGGGTGCGGATGTCCGCCTTGCTGAGCCCGGTTTCCAGCAGAGGACTCAGAACCCCCAGCTCCCGGATGGCGCGCATGCCAGGGCGATAGTCTCCGGTGTCATCGGTGTTGGAACCTTCCGCGACGTGGGGGATGCCGGCCTTTTCCGCGGCTTCGATGATCCGGCCGAAAATCATGCGCTTGCAGTGGTAGCAGCGGTCCGGCGGATTGCGGCGGATGCTGTCAAGATCCAGCGCCTCGGGCGGAATGATGATCTGACGGATGCCGGATTCCCGACAGAAAGCGGAAGCCTCTTTCTGCTCCCGGGCCGGGACAAAGGGAGGGGCGGCCGTCACGGCGAGCGCGCGCTCTCCCAGAACATCGTGCGCGACCCGCAGCAGAAAGGTCGAGTCCACGCCGCCGGAAAAGGCGACCGCGAGGCTGCCCAGCTCCTGAAGACGGCTGCGGAGGGCGTCATATTTGATATGCAGTGTATCCATAGTCGACCGTGCTTTATTTCAGGTGGTTGATCATGCTGGCCATGTAGCCAGCACCGAAACCATTGTCGATGTTCACGACGGAGACGCCGCTGGCACAGGAGTTGAGCATCGACAGCAGCGCCGCGATCCCGCCCAGAGAGGCACCGTAACCGATGCTGGTGGGAACGGCAATCACCGGACAGTCGGCCAGACCGCCGATCACCGAGGGAAGGGCGCCTTCCATGCCAGCGACGGCAACGATGCAGCGGGCGCTCATGATGGCGTCCATATGGGAGAGCAGGCGGTGAATGCCGGACACGCCGACGTCATAGAGACGGACAACCTCGTTTCCAAGCACCTCAGCGGTGATGGCGGCTTCTTCGGCCACGGGGATGTCACTGGTGCCGCCGGTGGCGACGACGACTTTCCCGACGCCGGTGGGCGACGGCATCACGCCGATGACGCCGGTGCGGGCCATGTCGCTGTAATCGAGTTTCACGCCCTCCGGGAGCCCATTGCGAATAAAGTTCGCAGTTTCCTTTGAAATCCGGGTGACGAGAACGGTCTTCTGCCCGTTCCGGAGCATGGTCTTTGCAATCCCGAGGATGTGCTCCTGTGTTTTTCCGGCACCGTAGATGACTTCCGGCACGCCCTGACGGATGCCGCGGTGCATGTCCACCTTGGCGTATTCGCCGACTTCCTTGATGGGCTCCA
>CAZBXX010000230.1:0-2767 GCA_964495965.1 uncultured Oscillospiraceae bacterium
CGGCCACAGCGTAAATCTGGCCGACAACCGCTTTGCGCAGCTCAGCGGCTGCAACGCCTCCGAGATCACCGACGAATGCATCTGCTACGTCAATGAGCAGCTTGCCGACCGCCTCAACGGCTATTATGCCGACGGCTGTGAGCTGGTGGTATCCGATATTCCCGGCTTCGGCGTCGGTGCGCTGGAGCACGTCTATCACGGGCTGGCAGAGAAGTTCCCCGGCCAGTTTGAGCTGGCCCCCTTCACCGTTCTGGTGGAGCCGAGAACCGTTGAGCTTCTGCGCAGCGGACGCGGCGGCGATCAGGAATACCTCTACAACACGCAGCTCGTGGAAGCCGATCTCATCGTTCTGAACAAGTGTGACCTGCTCAGCGAAACGCAGCGCGAGGCGGATCTGGCATGGCTGCGGGAGCACTATCCCCTTGCGCAGGTCATCGCGATCAGCGCTCTGAAGGGCGAAGGACTTGAGGAGCTGTCCCAGGCTTTGATCCGCTGCAGGGCCTCCATGCGCCGCCCGGACATCGGCTACGGAGGTACGGATTTTCAGTTCGCCATGAGCAAAATAAGCGAGTTCTACATCCAGTATCACGCCGTGGTGTGCTGCAACGATTTTGACGGCAACGCCTATCTTATGGAGATGGCGGAATCCGTCCGGGACGAGATCCGCGACTCGGGCTTTCTGATCCCGCATCTGAAGCTGCTGGCCTGGGAGCCGGAGGGTGACTTTGGCAAGGTTGACCTCATCGGCGCCGACCGGGAGATTGAGGTCGCCCACCGCTTCGAGCGCCCGGCCACGGATATCGCCGTAGTACTCAACGCCAGCGCAGCCTGCCCGGTCGACAAGCTGGAATCCGCTGTGGTTAACGCAGTGAGCACGGTCTCAGCCAGATACCAGCTGGAGGTGACGGTCTTCAAGCAGGAAGGCATTGCCATGGGTGACTAACGCCCGGCGATGTATCATGAAAAAAGCGGCATGAATGGATCCCCCCGATGGAGTGTTTTCTGCTCCGTCAGGGGGATTTTACCGAAGTACTCCAAGCAACCTATATCCCCGATCGTCAGGCTGATGAAATCACGGATACCGTCAGCAAATCGCAAAGTGGTTTTTCTTCACTTTGATCAAACCGTCGTTCTGCATCCGGCCCAATTCCTTTGACAGCGCAGTTCGTTCCACATTCAGATAATCAGCCAGCTGCTGGCGGTCGAACGGAATATCGAATCCCGTGCTCTGCGTTTGAAGTGATACTGTGTTCAGGTATGCCATCACCCGGCCGCGTACTGTTTTGGGCGCCGTGTGAAAGCTGCGCCCAGACAGATGAAGGTTCTTTAAAGATGAAATCGTTAACACATTTGCCGTTAACTTGGAAGCCCATGATGTGGATACGGATAGCAGTTTTTGCGCGCTGCCGACACGAAGAAACAGGATTCGGCAGGCTTCATTTGCAACAACATCAACAAGAAGCGGCTCATCCCCAAGAAGCGCATACGTCTCCGCAAAGAGCTGTCCCGGCCCTACATGGCTAAGAATCGTCCGGTTGCCCCAGGCGTCGTTACTCTCTATGGTTACACTTCCTTCCAAAACCAGGCCGAGCCTCTCTGTGACATCCCCGGCATGCAGGAGAACATGACCCTTTTTGTATTGTTTTTCCCGCGCGTGAAAGGAAGAGAGCGCCTCGGAAATCTCGTCTTCCGTCATGCCTTTGAATAACAAGGATTTTCGCAGGAGATCTGTGTCCATAAAAACCTCACTTTTTTAAAAATGTGGTTTTAACCACATACTATTGATTCGGATTATAGTAGAATGAACTCAGAAAAGCAAGGGAGGCTGTAAAAATGATCCGAAAGATTATCCATATTGATGAAGAGAAATGCAACGGCTGCGGGCTTTGCGCCAGCGCATGCCATGAAGGTGCGATCGATATCATTGACGGGAAGGCGAAACTGACAAGGGAAAACTTCTGTGACGGTTTCGGCGATTGTCTGCCCAATTGCCCAACAGGCGCTATTTCCTTTGAAGAGCGCGAAGCCCCGGCTTATGACGAGGCGGCAGTGAAGGCGGCTCAAAAGAAGCAAAACGCCATGAAGGTTGAGGACATCATGCATATTGAGGACGAGACAAAACGCAGAGAAGCAATGGTTGCTCATCTGGCTGCCGGCGGCAATGCCCCTGCCGGCGGCTGCCCGGGTTCCCGCATGAAACAGATTCAAAGAGAAGAAAACACACAGCCCGATCTTCACGCCACAGGGGTTCGCCCCGTCTCCCGCCTCGGACAGTGGCCGTGCCAGATCAAGCTTCTGCCCACAAAGGCTGCGTTCTTTGAAGGCGCCAAACTGCTGATCGCGGCGGACTGCACAGCTTATGCCTATGCCAATATGCATGAGGATTTTATGAAGGGCAAGGTTACGGTGATCGGTTGTCCGAAACTGGATGCAGTGGACTATTCCGAAAAACTGACGGAAATTATCAGGGATAATGACATTAAGAGTGTGACCATCGTCCGAATGGAAGTGCCCTGCTGCGGCGGGCTGCAGAGAGCGGCAGAAAACGCGCTTAAAGCAAGCGGAAAATTTATTCCCTGGCAGGTCGTTACGATCTCCTGTGACGGAAGAATTCTGGATTGAAGCTAAGGTAAACCGAAACCGGGATTTTTACCTGTAAGCGCTTGCAGACTGCGGTTAGTTGTGCTATACTGTACTGGTTAGTTATTCTTAATTAGTGTCTACTGCACAAACGGCAGACTTTGTGGTTCAAAGTAAAAACTGAAAA
>CAZBXX010000231.1:0-2733 GCA_964495965.1 uncultured Oscillospiraceae bacterium
ATCCATCCTGGATGAAGCAACAGACCCATGGGGTATCAAAGTTAACCGCGTGGAGCTGAAGAACATTCTGCCTCCGAAGGAAATCCAGAATGCCATGGAGAAGCAGATGAAGGCCGAGCGTGAACGCCGCGAGGCGATCCTGAAGGCCGAAGGCGAGAAGCGCGCTGCCATTCTGGAGGCGGAAGGTGAGAAGGAATCTGCCATCCTGCGTGCCGATGCCAAGAAGCAGTAGCAGATTCTGGAAGCGGAAGGCGAAGCCGAGGCCATCCTGAAAGTGCAGACCGCCACGGCGGAAGGCATCCGTCTGATCAACGAGGCGGCGCCCTCCGATGCTGTGCTGCGCATCAAGGCTCTGGAGGCCTTTGCCAGCGCCGCAAACGGCTCCGCCACCAAGATTATTATCCCCAGCGAAATCCAGGGCCTGGCCGGGCTTGCTGCCGGCGTAATTGAAAGTGTAAAGGAAGACTGACAAAATGACGGAAAACGTCGAGCGTTTTCTACTGCAGACAGGGATGCTGGACCCGTCCTTTTCGGTGCAGGACTGCGCAGCTTCCATGTGCGCGGAGATGCGCCGAGGCCTGAAAGGGGAACCGAGTTCCTATCCCATGATCCCAACCTATCTCCGGACTGCCGGCGTCATTCCTGAAGACCGGTATGCGGTAGTCATTGATGCCGGAGGCACCAACTTTCGAAGCGCACTTGCACACTTTCACGGCGGGCAGTGCATCATTGAGCATAGCAGAAAGACCATGATGCCCGGCGTGCTGCATCCGGCAAGCTGGCAGGAGTTTATTGCTTTTGTGGCGGATGAAATCAAGGAACTGATTTCGCAGACGGACCTGATCGGTTTCTGCTTTTCCTATTCCGCTGAGATTACTCCTGAAGTCGACGGGCGCGTGCTCTACATCGATAAGGAAGTTTCCATCCTGGGCTGCAAGGGCAGGCTGGTCGGGCAGAGCCTGGCGGAAGAACTTGCACGGCGGGGATATCCGGGGAAGCAGGTTATCATCCTGAACGACACCGCAGCCGTTCAGCTGGGCGGAATGGCAAAACACCTGCAGGAAGGCTACACTACCTGCTTCGGGCAGGTCAGCGGAACGGGCTCCAACACCTGCTGCCCGGTACGCGGCAGCGAGCTGATGAAGCTGGGCAGCAACGCCCCTGATATGATTGTCAATCTGGAATGCGGTTCCTATGACGGGCCGAAGGGCGGCCTGTTTGACCGTGAGCTGGACCGGGCAACGCACAGCCCCGGCAGCAAGCACTTTGAGAAGATGACTGCCGGTGTATATCTGGGCGAACTCTGCCACCGCACGCTGAACCATGCAGGGGAAACAGGGCTGCTGTCGCCTGCCTGCACGGAAAGGCTTCTGGCCATGCCGCGGGTAGGGTCATCTCTGGCAGATGAGTGGGCGGCCGGATCCGGCCTTTCCGGTATTGCGGAAACGGTAGAGGACTGTGCTGTCATGACAGAAGTTTCCAAATTCTTCTTCCTTCGCTCGGCGAGGCTGATGTGCGCGAACCTGGTTGCAATGGCACTGCTGACAGACGCCGGGCTGCACGGGGATCATGCGGCTGTGTTTGCAGAAGGTTCCCTTGTGCAGAAGAGCCATTACTATGAGCCGGAGCTGCGCCGTCTGCTGCAGCAGCATCTGCGGGACGAGCTGGGCCGTGACGTTACCCTGGTGGTGGAAGACGGGACCACACTCCCGGGCGCAGCGGCAGCTGTGCTGCTGAATGCCGCCGTACTCTGAGGTACAGATTCCGGTTATACAGCTGTGAAAGACAGCTAATGAGAGGCTGTCTCAAAACGCCAATACCTGTTAAGATGAGAAACCAGTTCTCATACTGGTGATGTGATCATCCGGCACATGAATTGTTATTCGTGCGGATTGCCACACCAGTGTGAGCACTGGTTCGCAAAGACAGAGGGTTTTGAGACAGCCCTCTGTTTTATTGTGATATTCAATACAGATTATGGTTTTGAAGAACAGCCACCGGTCGTGCCGGGTGATTGTCTTCACTGGCCGGAGGTCGTATCCTTTCCATCTTCAGTTGCTGCCTTTTTTGCAAGAGCGTTGGTGTCGATGCTGTCGCGGAAAACGACAAAACGGTCATACAGAAATTCCAGAATAAAGTTCAGGACCATATTCAGCCCAGTCACCAGATATTCATTCCAGCCAACGTCCTCCGCAAGCCAGTTGCCGAGCAGGGTGCTGGCAGGCGTGAAGATCAGGTAGAACAGAAATACCTTTGCCATGGCAACGGGAACGTTGTTGGCCGAGCGGAAGGTGTAACGCCGGTTCAGGGTGAAGTTCCATAAAACGGAGAGCACCAGGGCGATTAAATAACAGGGCCAGTAAGGCCAGCCGAGCGCTTCGTTCAGGATGGCAAAGGAAACCAGCTCAATAATCCCGGCCGAGACCGAAAAAAACAAAAATTTCAGCGAACGCAGCAGTTCCGTCTTTTTATCGAGTTTCTGATCCGGCTGCACCATAACTTGTACCTCCATGAGCAGATTCGGACAATATCTGGTGTTTCTTTATTATCCATAATTCCCGTTTTCCCGTCAATCTGGCAATATATACCAAAATGATTATGAAAAATCTATTAACGTTGTAAAAAATGCTTGACATGGTTCACATAATATGTTATTCTATAGGAGCGATGAGGGGCGTCACCCCTTGATGTGTCGGCATCTTAACCCGTTGTGCATGGTATATTGACTTGCAG
>CAZBXX010000232.1:0-2710 GCA_964495965.1 uncultured Oscillospiraceae bacterium
CGCGGGTCCTTCGGGAGAATAAACAGGAGGAGAGAACATGAACAGGAGAGTTATCTGCACGCTGCTGGCGCTGGCGCTGGTGCTGGTTTTGTCCCTGGGCCTCTGTGCCTGCGGGGGAGAAAAGGCGCCCGCCTACACCTATCTGGAACCCGGCCAGAAGCTGCGCCACGCGGAAATCACCATTCGGGACTACGGCACCATTAAGGTGGAGCTGGACGAGGGCGTTGCGCCCATCACGGTGGAGAATTTTGTCACCCTGGCAAAGGACGGCTTCTACGACGGCCTGACCTTTCACCGGATTATCGACGGTTTCATGATTCAGGGCGGCGACCCCCAGGGGGACGGTTTCGGCGGCTCGGGGAAAACCATCAAGGGCGAGTTTGAGGAAAACGGCGTCAAGAACCCCATCAGCCACGTAAAAGGCGTCATCTCCATGGCCCGGGGGGATGAGCTGGACAGCGCAAGCTCCCAGTTCTTCATCACCGTGGCGGACTCCGTTTTTCTGGACGGCCATTATGCTGCCTTCGGCACGGTGACGGAGGGTATGGAGATTGCCGAGCAGATCGCCAAAGACGCGCGGCCCACCGACAACAACGGCACCATCCCGCCGGAAGCCCAGCCGGTGATCGAGAGTATCGTGATCACGGACTGAGCTTACGCCTGTCCTTCCGGATTTCAAAGAGAAGACGGTCAGAGAAGACGCTGCCCGATGGGGTGGCGTCTTTTTTCGGCGCTTTTTGCGCTGCGCCCCTTGCGGTATTTCTGTCATTTGTTATATAATGATCTGTGATATCCGGAGAAAAGAAGAGGCACAGCCCGGATGAGAAAGTGAAGGATACCAGAGTATGATTGCCGCGGAGAAAAAAGTTCGGAGAATGGTGGAGGTCGCCCGCCTGTATTACGAGGAGAACATGAGCCAGAATCAGATCGCTGCGAAGCTCGGGATCTCCCGGCCGCTGGTCAGCGTGATTCTGAGCGAGGCGAAGGAAAGCGGAATCGTGACGATCACGATTCGCGACGCCATCATCACCGAAGAGCAGGTCGTGGAAAAGCTGCGCAGGAGCTTCGGCATCAGCGAGGTGATTACCGTGCGCGACGCGCAGAATGACGGGATGACCAACATGCTGATTGCCAGGGCGGCCTTCAACTCCTGCTTCAGCAGGGCCAACGAAGGCAAGCGCACCGGCATCGGCTGGGGGACGATCATGGGCCTTATGACGGACTATGCGGAAACGCTGGAGAGCGTGAAGGAGGAAAGAGGGGCAATTTTCCCCCTGGTCGGCGGCATCAACTCCGTGACAAGGGGGTTCCACGTCAACGAGCTGGTACGGGTGTTCTCCCTGAAGACCGGGAGACAGCCCAGCTTCCTCTACGTTCCGGCGCTGCATGAAACGGCCGTGGAACTGGAGATGCTGCGGCGCACGGAGACCTGCTCCGCCATCGAGGAGGAGTGGGAGTATATGGAGCAGGCGCTGATTGCCGTTACGAATTTCCCCTCCTACCCCGATCTGGGGGTCAAATCCCTGTATGGCAACGCGCTGACCGAAAAGAAAGCGGTCGGCCGGATGCTGGCGCACTACTTTGATGCCTATGGCAGGATCATTTCTCCGCTGTCCGATTCCACTCTTCAGGCCTCCATCCGGCAGCTCCGGCAGACCAATGTGACGGCTGTCTGCTCCAACCAGGTGAAGCCGCAGGCCGTCATAGGCGCACTGCGGACAGGGGTCATTGACAACCTGGTCCTGCCCTACAGCCTGGCCGAGACCGTTTCCAGTATCAGCTTCTGAGATTATTTTTTAACATCTGTTAATTTCAACTGGCATTATTGTCTAAAAGAGGGGGGCTCTCTTTAGCGATAATGCCGTTTTTTTGTTCAAAATCACGGACCATCTTGACGCTCACCGAATAATGGAGTATAAATAGAGAAAATCAAGGGGAGATATGCGTACATTGTGGTGATTATAACCCCGGAAATTTAACATATGTTAATTTTATAAAGCAAGAGGGGACAGAAATGATTTCCAAGAGTGAACTGAAAAGCAGAATCGCCAACGCCTGTGAGTGCGTCATCGGTGCGGAACAGGAACTGACTGAGATTGACTCCAAATTCGGTGATGCAGATCACGGTTTGACCATGCATAAGATTGCTGCGGCCATCAAGAGTTCGGTTACGGAGTCCGCCGGCAATATTAAAGAGATGTTGGATGATGCTGCCATGGCGGTCATGGGTCTCAACGGCGGCAGTGCCGTTCCGCTGTGGAACTCCTGGCTGGACGGCATGCAGGAAGGCGCTCCGGAAGCGGATGAAATCGACGTTGCCGGTGTGAAGGCCATGTTTGCCTCTGCTTTTGAGGCTCTGGACGATATGTCCGGCGCAAAGGTCGGCGACAAGACCATGATGGACACTGTGATCCCCGCCAGCGAGGCTATTGCCGCCTACGCCGGCGACAGCGTGAAAGAGCTCTTCTCCATTGCGGCTGAAGCTGCGAAGAAGGGTGCGGAA
This sequence comes from uncultured Oscillospiraceae bacterium, assembly GCA_964495965.1. Classification (GTDB taxonomy): domain Bacteria; phylum Bacillota; class Clostridia; order Oscillospirales; family Oscillospiraceae; genus Limivicinus. The sequence continues at coordinate 2,504 of CAZBXX010000232.1, forward strand.
AACAGCAAGAACTTTGTTTCCAAGTTTGGCCGCGCGAAGACCTTCGGCACCAAGACAATCGGCACGCCGGACGCGGGTGCCACGTCCATGGCGAAGTTCTTTGAGGGCCTGGCGAAGGAATAAGAGAAGAAACATAAAACAGAGCATTCTTTATTCAAAATAACCATAAAGGAGAATGAAAAGCATGAAAATGAAGAAGTTCATGAA
>CAZBXX010000233.1:0-2705 GCA_964495965.1 uncultured Oscillospiraceae bacterium
TTGCCGCTGTCGAGGTAGGGCTGCAGGACGCTCATGGCGCCGTCAAAGAAGAAGTTGATGTTGTTGTCGCCGGGGTCGCCGGTGATGAACTCGATGTTGAAGGGGCCTTCCGCGTTGTCCAGATCCAGCGCATCACGGATGTACTCGCCCTGGGTGGTTCCGACCAGCCAGTTGTCAAAGGTGGCATAGTAGGAGACAGCGTCGGAGTTCATGATCAGACGGTCATAGGCAATAACGGGGATGCCGGCCTCTTTCGCCTGGGCAAGAACCGTGCCGAGAGAGTCACCATCGATGGATGCAATAACGAGAACCTTGCATCCGTTGGCGATCATGTTCTCAATCTGGGATACCTGGGTGGCGATGTCATTGGCACCGAACTGCAGGTCGACCGCGTAACCGGCCGCTTCCAGCTGGGCTTTCATGTTCTCGCCGTCCTGGTTCCAGCGCTGCAGATCCTTGGTGGGCATCGCAACGCCGACCAGCTGTGCATCCTCGGCAACGACCGGCTCGGCAGCGGGGGCTGCTGTCTCGGTGGTTGCGGCGGGCGCAGCACTCTGGCCGCACGCGGCGAGAGCGAACACCATTACCAGCGCGAGGACCAGTGCAAGTGTCTTTTTCATATGTTTCCTCCTTAATATGTCCTTTCGGACGATTTAATAAGCCCTTTTGACTTATTACCTTTGTATTTTACAAATTTGAAATATTAAAGTCAAGTTTTTTTAAACAACTTCACGATCTTTTGTAGTGTATCCACAGTTTTGCTCCGGATAGTTTGTGCATGTTGCTGTGGCCCTGCGGAAAGTTTTATAAAAAAACTTTCCCTAAGTTGAGGAAAGTTTCTTGACAGATTTCCGCCCCATGATAAAATACTCTGGGAATGCTTCAAAACGCCCAAAACGGTCATTCCTGTACTGCCCGGACGGATTCCGGTATTTTATTATAAAGGAAAGAGGCGAGGCGTATGCAGGACAGCGCTGCCTTTGTTTCATCCACCCTGCCCATCAGAAGCCGGCTGTACCGCGCGCTGTACAAATCCACCGAGTTCTGCTCGCGGCAGATGCTGGCGGCGGAATGCGGCATCAGCATGCCGACCCTGTACCAGCACCTTGCGCAGCTGATGGATGAGGGGCTTGTTCGGTATTCAGGAGAGGACCGCTCCACCGGCGGCCGCCGCGCCCAGGGCCTTGATATTGTCCCGGACGTAAAACTTGCCATCGGCGCTGCCATCACGGAACACCATCTGCGCCTTGCGCTGGTGGACCTGCGGCTGAAGGAGCTGGCCTACCGTGTGGTTCCCTTTGATCTTTCCGGGCACGTTCTCGGAAAGGAAGCCCTTCTGCCCGGCCTTCTGGAAGAGTTCCTTACTGAAAACCGCGCGGACCGCTCCAGAATCCTGGGTGTGGGCATCGCACTGCCGGCCCTGATTTCCCACCAGCAGGGAAAGGTGGATTTTGCTCCGACGCTGGGGCTGGAGGGGGTTTCTTTCGGCCGGATCACCCGGGGAATCCCGTTTCCCGTCACCGTGGAGAACGACGGCACCGCCAGCGGCTTTGCCGAATGCTTCCTGCAGCGCTCCGGGAATAACCTCGCATACTTTTCCCTGGAATACGGGGTCGGGGGCGCGGTCCTGATCAACGGCGAACCCTTCTTCGGGGACCATTCCCATACGGGGGAATTCGGGCATATCTGTGTGGAGCCGGGTGGGATTCTCTGCAGCTGCGGGAAAAACGGCTGCCTGGAGGCCTACTGCTCCGCCGGGAGAATCGAGACCACCTTCGGGGTTTCGGTTGCCGACTTCTTTAAAGGCGTCCGGCAGCATGTTCCCCAGTACGAGGCCCTCCTCTACGACATGCTCCGGCACCTGGCTGTGGCGATCAACAATGTCCACATGGTTCTGGACTGTGATGTTGTGCTGGGTGGCTTCCTTTCGGAACACCTCCAGCCCTATCTGCCCATCCTGAAGCAGTATGTGCTGTCCGGGAACCGCTTTGTCCGGAGTGCGGATTTTGTCCGCCTCAGTTCCCTCCGCCACCACATTACTCCTCTCGGCGCCGCGCTTCATTACATCCGCGAGTTTGTCGACAGCGTCTGAGCCGTTCTGAATTCCCGTTCCATCAGACAGGTCCGCGGCTACAATTTTTTCTGTGTCGTGCAGGGGCAGATGAAAAACCTGCCCCTGTTGCGATCACATTTGTAGTGCTGTGCTTCCCATTGGCTCTCTGCGTGGGAGGAAAAGAAACGATATGGAGAACGGCTAAGAAAGATATTCGCCCCAGTCTCGCCAGGAGACGTAAGAGGTACCGTTAATATTCATGGAGATAGCACCAAGATAAAAAACGGCGTTCCTGGCATTTAAGTCTTTGCGCAGCTCCAGATACTTTCTTGTGTTTGCAGACAGTTTTGCTTCCGGTGCGTTGGCGCTCTTGATTTCGATGGCAAAGGTATGCTTCCAGTCAGCAATCGTATCGACTTCAAAGCCTTTGCTGTCGCGGAAGAATGTGAGATTGGGCTTTTTTCCAAGATTCATCCACTGCTTCAACAGCTGCGAGCCGCGCAAATGACCGCCTCGGCGCAGCGCATGCCGTCCACTGCCGCGGAGGTAATGCCACCGGCAAAGCCCGCGCCCTCGCCGCAGGGATAGAGGCCGCGGACGGGGGAGGAAAGGTCCTTCCCGCGCAGAATGCGGACGGGGGAGGACGAGCGGG
>CAZBXX010000234.1:0-2669 GCA_964495965.1 uncultured Oscillospiraceae bacterium
GCGGCGCTCGGTCTCATCGATGCAGGCCTTCATGGAAGGCGTGACCGTGTCGGCATACATCAGGACCTTACTGTCGGCATTGCGCGCAGCACGGCCGACCGTCTGGATGAGGCTGGTTTCCGAGCGGAGGAAGCCCTCCTTATCGGCATCCAGAATCGCCACCAGACCGACTTCCGGGATGTCCAGGCCCTCGCGCAGAAGGTTAATGCCCACCAGCACGTCAAATGCACCGGCACGCAGGTCGCGGATAATCTCCATGCGCTCGATGGTGCCGATGTCGTGGTGCATGTAGCGGGTTTTGATGCCGGCTTCCGAGAGATATTCCGACAGGTCCTCCGCCATCTTTTTGGTCAGGGTAGTGACCAGCGTCCGCTGGCCCATGTCGATCTTTGCATGGATTTCGGCGATCAGGTCATCAATCTGTCCTTCGATCGGGCGGACGAAGATTTCAGGATCCAGCAGCCCGGTGGGCCGGATGATCTGCTCTGCGAGCTGCCCTGCCCGCTCGCGCTCATACTCTCCGGGAGTGGCGGAGACATAAACCCGCTGGTGAATTCTCTGCGTAAACTCGTCGAATTTGAGAGGGCGGTTGTCGTAGGCGGAGGGCAGGCGGAAGCCGTATTCCACAAGGGAGTCCTTCCGGGCGCGGTCCCCGCGGTACATGGCCCGCACCTGCGGGAGCGTCACATGGCTCTCATCCACAAAGAGCAGGAAATCCTGCGGGAAATAATCCAGCAGCGTCATAGGCGGACTTCCGGGCGCCCGGTTGGAAATAACCCGGGAATAGTTCTCAATACCGCTGCAGTAACCCAGTTCCTGCATCATCTCAATGTCATAATCCGTCCGCTGGCGGATGCGCTGGGCCTCGATGAGCTTGTTCTGCGCCTCGAAGTACCGCACCCGCTCATCACACTCTTCCCGGATGCGCACAATTGCCGCTTCCATCTTTTCCCTGGTCGTAACGTAATGGCTTGCCGGGTAAATCGCCACATGGTTCAGAATCCTTGTGGCATTCCCCGTCACGGTGTTGATCTCGCTGATGCGGTCGACCTCATCCCCAAAGAACTCAATGCGGATCGCCTTGTCCTGAGAATACACCGGGAAGACCTCAATGCTGTCGCCCCGGACCCGGAACTTGTTGCGCTCAAACGCAAGGTCGTTGCGCTCGTAGCGGATCTCCGTCAGCTTCCGCAGCAGCTCATCAAAATCCCGCTGCTGTCCCGGCCGGAGGGAGATCACCATGTTGGCATAGTCAATGGGGTCACCCAGACCGTAAATGCAGCTGACGGAGGCCACCACAATCACATCCCGCCGCTCAAAAAGGCTGGAAGTTGCACTGTGGCGAAGGCGCTCGATCTCATCATTGATGGAGGCATCCTTTTCAATGTAGGTATCGGTGTGCGGAATGTAAGCCTCCGGCTGATAGTAATCGTAATAGCTGACAAAATACTCCACCGCGTTTTCCGGAAAGAACTCCCGGAATTCGCTGCAGAGTTGGGCAGCCAGTGTTTTGTTGTGTGCCAGCACCAGGGTCGGCCGGTTGAGGCGGGCAATGACATTGGCCATCGTAAAGGTTTTGCCGGAACCGGTTACCCCCAGCAGGACCTGTTCATCAATGCCGTTTTCAATGCCGGCGACCAGAGTATCAATGGCCGCCGGCTGGTCTCCCATCGGCTGAAAATTCGAATGCAGTTTAAAGGAATCCATTTCAAAAGATTACATGCTATTACTTCTTAAAACTGTCCTTCAGGGCAACCGCGCGGTTGAATACCAGATGTCCGGGCTTTGCATCGCGGTTGTCCAGGCAGAAATAGCCCTGGCGCAGGAACTGGAAGCTCTCGGCATCCTTTCCCGCTTCCGGCATGGCGAGGTCCTTCAGGCAGGCTTCCACCCTGCAGCCCGTGAGGGTCACAAGGCTTTCCGGATTCAGATAGTCCAGGAAGTCTTTGTCCGGTCCGTCCGGGTCCGGATCCGTGAAGAGATAGTCATACACCCGCACTTCGGCCTCCGCAGCCGATGCGGCGTCCACCCAGTGGATGGTGGCGCCCCTGACCTTGCGGCCGTCTGCGGGATCGCCGCCGCGGCTTAAGGGATCGTATTTCGCCAGAACGGCGGTAATCTCTCCGTTTTCGTCCTTCTCCACTCCGGTGCAGGTAACCAGATAGGCGCCCTTGAGCCGGACTTCAAATCCGGGGTGCATCCGCTTGTATTTGGGCGCGGGAACCTCCATAAAGTCTTCTCTCTCGATATAGAGCTCACGGGAGAAGCGGACTTCCCGGGTACCGGCGTCCGGATCCAGCGGGTTGTTCTCCACGGTCAGCAGTTCACTCTGCCCTTCCGGGTAATTGGTAATGATCAGCTTCAGGGGGTGAAGCACAGCCATCACGCGCCGGGCGTGGGCATTCAGGTCGTCACGCAGGCAGCTTTCCAGCAGAGCCCAGTCCACCGTTGAATCGACCTTGGAGACGCCGATGCGCTCGCAGAAGTTCCGGATAGACCGCGCCGTGTAACCCCTTCTCCGCAAACCGCAAAGCGTAGGCATGCGCGGGTCATCCCAGCCGGAGACGCGGTTTTCCTCCACCAGGCGGCGGAGCTTCCGCTTGGACAACACGGTGTAGTTGATGCCAAGGCGCGCAAACTCAATCTGCCGGGGCTTATGCTGCGGGATG
>CAZBXX010000235.1:0-2639 GCA_964495965.1 uncultured Oscillospiraceae bacterium
TGCCGTGGCACACAAAAAGTATCTTTGTCAAATGCGATCAGCCTCCTGAAAGCCGTATTCTTCCCCGTTTTGCCGCGATTTGCCGGGCAGAAAAAGTTGTTAATAATCTGTGACTCTGTCACGGAAAAAGCAAAATACGGCAAGTCAATGCCGTCAATGGTAGTCAAATGGTAGTAAAACTGAGGGGTGGGTTACTACCGTCAGGTGAAGGGGATGAAAGGAGATAAACTGGAATCACCAATCAATTTTCTCGCCGCAGTGAGGACAATGCTCATAATTGGCTATATGCAGAAACTTTCCACAATTAGGACATCTGCCATACATGTGCCAAACGAAGACTGTAATAGCACCGACGGTAAGGCAGATATAGCATAAAACAGGACGCTGTAAAATCATAAATAAAGCAAACAGCACCACAGAAACAATACACCCAATGTAGAGGAATCTTTTTGCAGATCTGAGATTCATATCGATTTCCTCCCTCGAATTCCGCCGAATGAGATCTTTTCGTCACACCCGCAAAATTAAGCAGTTTATTATACACCATCACCACGGAATTTTCCACTATAAAAAAACGGCACTCTGCTGCGGCAGAGTGCCATGCTGGTTTTGTGGTTAGACGGCTTTGAATTATTGAACCGGTGTTCCCGGCGCAAAATCGTTTCCGGGAGATGGTCCTTAGCCTTTGTCCTGCGGCAAGATCTGCGAGGATGAAGTTTACCTTGTTTTCATAGCTGTCAACATGAAGACCGGTTTCGACTACCTCGATGTTCTGCGCAATCTTCTCCAGAGCAGGAAAATCATAGTAAAGATCTTGAAAACGTGTACTTTATTACTGTTCCCAGCCCATTTTCCGGCGGCAGTTGCCGTCTTCGTCATAGCTGTAGTAAATGTTCCCGTAGCTTGTCCCCGGGGCGTCGTCGTTGTCCCGGTGAATCTCCGCCGTCAGGCGCCCCTCGTCGTCGTACTCGAAGTCCGCGATGCTCCACATGTTTCCGATGTGGGTTTCACTGTGCAGGATGCGGCCGTCTTTGTCGTAGCTGCTGACGATTTCGTTTGTCATTTTGCCGCCGTCCCACCAGGTCTCCCGGACGCAGTGGTGGTTCCCGTCGTACTCATAGCGGCTCTGGCGAAGCGCATCCGACATGATCCGGCGTTCCACAAGGTCGCCGTCCCTGGCAAAGTCCACTTCTATCCACTTCAGCAGCTGCGGATCCGGGGAATCCATATGCGCGGTGAGGATGCCGTCCTGCGACCTGTAGCCCTTGGCTTCCAGCGGGACCCCGAACAGGTCGAAGATCGTCCGGCCGTACTGGTACCCCTGCCACTTTCCGTACTGCCAGAAGGCGTTGGCGCCGCTGGCGGCGGTGAAGATCATGCTGCGGCTCCCGTCGGTGTAGGTGAGGTACAGGGGGTTAAAACGGCAGTCTTCCGCATCCCAGGAGATGGTGTCATCCTCCTTCAGCATGAGGGCCAGCGCCTCCAGGGTGGCGGAATCGGAGACGGTATAGGTCTCTCCCGTCTGCTGAACATAGAGGGCGGCGGAAGCGATGGTTTTCCGTTCGTTTTTGAGCCAGATCCAGTCCGGGGTTTCCTCCGTGCCGATGTTTTTGCTCATGTCCAGCTTCCGGATCGGCAGCATGTCGAAGCTCTCCATCGCCTTGGGAAGGCCGTCCTCGTCCGTGGTCACGCAGACGCTGCGGCAGTAAACCTCGCCCTTGTCACTGGGCACTTTGCGCCAGTTGAGGGATTTCACTGGGGTCCCGGTGAAGCTGATCCAGCCGATATCGGTCCTGCCCCATTCAATGCAGTAGTCTGCAAGCTGAAAGTCCCGGATATAGGGGGCAATCTGCTGTTCATAGACTGCGGAAATGATGGGTTTGAGGTTCTCCTGGCTTTCGGGAATCATGCTCAGGTCGATCTCCTTATTTGTCAGCTGCTGCGCCCCGGTGGTTTTGCTGTACTGATGATAAGTAAACTCCCCGTCCATCCCGAGGTTCGGATCATCCAGCGCCGCCCAGTTAAAGCTGTCGGCGATGGCCTCCAGGTCCCCGTGGCTCAGGTCAACGGAGACGGCTTTGTCTCCCAGCCCGTCGAGAATCCCGTCGTTGAAGGTATCCTCCCAGCCGCCTTTCCCGACGGAGACCGCAACAAAGCTGTCCTCCCGGTCCAGCAGCAGGAAGGCCCCGCCGGCGGAGTCGGAGATGGTCAGCGTCTGCCTGTCCCGGGTTTTATACTGCCACTCGGTGTAGTCGTTGGGGTCTCCGGCGTTGATGGTCACGTAGCCCAGCACGCCTTTTGCCGCCTTCCGGAACTGGTAGGGGAGGCTGTACGAGCCGTCTCTTGAAAACAGCGTGCCGTCATACTGGAAGGTGCCGCTGGAGTAGACGTAGCCCCCGGCATAGTCATTTTCATACCGCTCGTTACCGGCGGTCAGCTTTCCGATCCCCGCGGCCCTGTAAAAGCTCTTCTCATCCGGCGGCGTGGAGAGCCGGCCCAGACGCGTGAGCTGATACTTACCGCAGATTCTGTCAACCTCGTCGGCCATTTCCTGCGTGGTGACGCCGTAGGGCCCGTATTCCTCCGTAAGAGCGATGGCCTCCTCCGCGTCAAAGGGGTCTTCCCGGTGCTCTTCATAG
>CAZBXX010000236.1:0-2639 GCA_964495965.1 uncultured Oscillospiraceae bacterium
ACCGTGGGCGGCAGCACCATGGGCAGCGTCAGGATCACGTCCAGGATGCCCTTGACGGCCCGGGGGAGCCGGGCGGCGTAGTAGGCGAAGAAGATGCCGAGGAAGAACACCAGCACACAACTGATGGCGGCAATGCGCAGGGAGTTCCATAAGGGAAACCAGTCGAACATGTCGGATCACCAATAGCAATTAGTCTGAGAATGGCTGCGCGGAATCGTGCGGGTTGCGGAAAAACACAAAACGGAGGGCGGATTGCTCCGCTCTCCATATTGGCAGGTGCCGGATCAGGCGACAGGCGCGAAGCCCACCGCTTCAAACACGGCCATGGCCTCGGGCGTCTGCAGGTAGTCCAGGAAGGCCTGCGCGGCTTCGGGGTTTTTGCTGACGTTCATCACGGCAGCGGGATAGATGACCTGGCCGCACATCTCGGCGGTTGCGCTGTCCACGACCGTGAGGCCCGCGGAGAAGGCGTCGGTGCAGTAGACCACGCCGCAGTCCACGGAAGCTTCCTTCACCTGGGTGGTGACTTCCTTGACGTTGGTGCCGTAGGTGATGAGACCGTCACCGGCAAGTTCTTCCTCATTCAGCCCGTAGAAGGCGAGGATCTTCTGTGTATACTGGCCGACGGGGACGTCGCTGTTGCCCATGCAGAAGAAGACGTCGCCGGCCTTCAGGGCGTCGGCCAGAGCGTCAAAGCTCTCGATGCCTTTGGGATTGCCGTCGGGGACCACCAGGGTGACCTTGTTTTCCAGCAGGTTCAGGCGGCTGCCTTCCAGAACGAAGTCCAGACCCTCGGTGTTCACGTCGGCGGAGGCGTTTTTGTCCAGCTGGTTCATCTGCTTCTGACCGGCGGAGATGAACAGGTCGCAGTCGGCGCCTTCCTGAATCTGGGTCTTCAGCGTGCCCGAGGAGTCAAAGTTGTACGTCAGGGTCACGCCGGCGTTTTCCGCCTCGTACATGCCTTTGATCTCGTTCAGGGTCTCGGTCATGGAGGCGGCGGCGAAGACGATCAGCTCGACCGGCTCCGCGGCGGGTTCCTCAGCCGGGGCGGGCTCTTCCGCCGGGGCCTCGGGCGCGGCAGTGGCTGCGGGCGCAGCGGAACCGCCGCAGGCTGCCAGCGCGAAGACCATCGTCAGCGCCAGCAGCAGCGCAAGTACTTTTTTCATGGGTTTTCTCCTTCTTCCCGTATTTCAGGGAGCTGTGTATTTATACAAACGCGTGTTTCAGCGCTCGTATACGCGGTGAATGCCCGATCCCGCGGGATGCGGTACGGCGGAGAGAAAGACCGGCCGGTCCCCGCCCGCAGACGGGCACGGCAGGAGTCCGGTGCCGGTAAACGGAGAATGTTCAGGTACAGGAGTTGCCCGGATATTCAGTTGTTGCGGTCGCAGGGAGCCTTATACGCCTTTGCCAAACCCGCAGTTGGGGAAGTGGCAGACCTTGCAGTTCAGGCAGAGGCCGCCGTGGCCCAGGCCGGCCAGGTGCTCCCTGGTCACGGGGGTGTCGGTCACCAGATACGGCAGCACCAGGTCGAAGATGGTGCGCCTGGCATACATCACGCAGCCGGGGAGACCGCAGACGGGCCGTCCGTCCTCGGTGTAGGCAAGCAGGAACATGGCCCCCGGCAGCACCGGCGCGCCGTAGCTCACGATGTCGGCGCCGGTGTTTTTAATGGCAAGCGGGGTTTTGTCGTCGGGGTCGACGCTCATGCCGCCGGTGCAGATGACCATGTCGCAGCCCTTTGCAAGCATGTCCCGGATGGCGGCGGTAATCTTCTCGTGGTCGTCGTTCAGAATGACGTGCTCCGCCATCTCCCCGCCGAACTCTGCCATCTTCGCCTGAATCACGGGGGTGAAGGTGTCCTCAATGCGGCCGTAGAAGACTTCGTTGCCGGTGGTGACGAGGCCGTACCTCTTCGGCTTAACAGGCACCAGCTTCATGATGGGGGTATCTCCCGCGGCGGCTTTGGCGGCCTCCATGCGGTCCTTCTTGATCACCAGCGGAATGACGCGGGTGCCGCAGAGCTTGTCACCCGCTTTTACCATGAAGCCGGAGGCCCGGGTGGCGATCATCATGTCGCCGAGGCTGTTCACGGCCCGCAGGCGCTCGAGATCCACCAGGAACAGCCCGTCCGTTTCAGCAGTCAGCTCGATCTTGCCTTCCTTCGGTTCGGAGGCAAGCATATGTTCATTCATGCAGATGTCCCGCAGAATAAAGGCCGCGTCGTTTTCGTGCAGCATGGTCTCGTCATTTTCCCAGATATAGACGGTGTCCTTTCCAACGCTCAGCAGCACGGGGACGTCCTCCGGCTGAATCACATGGCCCTTGCGGAATACGGCATCCTTGGTCACCCCGCGGATAATCTGGGTAATGTCGTGGCAGAGCACCTGCCCGACGGCCTCTTCGGTTCTCATCAGTTTCATGGTTGCCACCTGCAGATCTGGATTCCGGCAGGGAAATACGAGTCCCCGCGGTTTCGAATTTTACTGAAAAACAATTCGACAAACCCGATTATAGCACAGGAAACCGGTTTTGAAAACAAATAATTTCAGAAATTCAAATATTTTCCGGATACAAGTCGCCGACCGCATGGGCAGGCTTCTCTCAGGCGGCCTCTCTCCGGAAGACTCCCTCTGAAC
>CAZBXX010000237.1:0-2597 GCA_964495965.1 uncultured Oscillospiraceae bacterium
TCAGCCAGCGGGCGGAGCGGCTCAAAAGCCACATCGGAGAGCAGTAGCAGGCCGCACGGTATCAGAAGGCGAAAGCTTTCCCGCAGGGCGCCGGGCACATCGCCGGAAACAAAGAAGGCGCACTGGCTGATCACGGCATCAAAGCTGCCGTCCGGGAAGGGAGCGTGCAAAAAATCGCCCTGAAGCACAAAAGCGGCTGCAGGCCCGCCGCAGCCGGATGGAAGCGCGGCGGCTTCACAGCGGGGTGCAAGGTCAATTCCATACGCATCGTACCCCCGCTTCCTCAACAGCTGAACGGTTTCACCGGCTCCGGCGCCCAGGTCAAGGATTTTCGAACCGGGGGCAAGGCCGGCGGCTTCTGCCAGCTGAAGCATGTGCAGGGAGTGTTCCGTTCCGCCGGGATGTCGGTTCATTTGTCTTCCAGCGCTTTTTCCACGGAAAGCACCTTGCCCAGGGCAAGTTCCTCCGGCACATAAACGAAACCGCAGCTGGGACAGACCGGCAGCTCCACCGGGAAGCCGTTATCCAGGTACATAAATTTGGCTTTGCCCTTGACGAGGGCAACGTGACACTTCATGCACTGCAGTTTCCCTTCCGGGTCAATGCTGTAGTAGGTTCTGTCAATGGCCATCAGCCTTCCCTCCTGACGACGTTCATCCGGTGGCTGTAGGCCCGGTGGACAGTGTAATGATCCGGCCCGTTTTCGGTAAACTTCACCCAGAAGGTGGCGTTGCCGACGCGCTTTCTGGCAACAGCAAGTCCGGTTTCGGACTCCAGGATCGCTTCGCCGGTCTCACGGTAGTCATTCATAACCTGAATAATGTCATCGGTCAGAATCATGCGGCCGTCCATCAGCTGCCGGGCCTCATCGGTATAGTCTAATTGATAATCCAGTTTCATTTCGGCGGTCTCCTCGTGCCAGAGCTCCCAGAGCAGCTCGCGCTTCAGGCTCAGGCGGTTGCGGCGCTTTTCACTGATATCCGGCGGACTCCCGGCGTCGGTGCCGTAAACCAGTTCCAGCAGATGGCGGGACTCATGTCCCTGCCGGGCAAAACGGTCGCGGCAGGCCATGCAGTAGGAAATGTAGGGCGCATCGGAGCGTTCCAGCGCTTTCCGCGTGATCTCTTCGGCAACCTCGGGATTTGCATAAGCGGTCAGCCCGCCATAGCCGCAGCAGGGCGAGCGGTCGCCGGAGTACTCCGTTTCCACCAGCGTGACGCCGAGCTTTGCGGCAAGGTCACGAATGGCGGCCTGCGTGTGCTTATCGCCGCGGGAGCCGCAGCTGTCATGCAGGGCAGCGGGTCGGCCAAGGCCCCTTGCGCCTTCCGGAAGCCCGATTTCTTCCAGAATATCCCAGATGCCGACAATCTCTCCTCCGACGGACTCCGTGAGCTCTTTTTTGCAGGTGGGGCAACCGGCAATGATAACGGGATCACCCAGTTTTGCCATCTCATTGAGGAGGAATTCCCGGGTGCTGTCCTGCATCTCATATCGGCCGGCCCAGTCGCAGATGGCGCCGCAGCAGCCCAGCATCAGGGCTACGCCGCCGGGAAGCCGGTTAGAGAGGTCAAGGTAGGCGGCCTTCACGGTCTCGGGCGCAATTGCCGCTGCCTGGCAGCCGGGGAAGAACAGATATTTGCAACGGTCAAAGCCGGGCTGCGGTCGGGAAAGAAAGGCGTCGCCATTGGAAAAGATCATGTCCATCAGCGCGAACTCGTGAGGGGCCAGCGGCATCTTGTCGGTGGAGACCATATTCCGCCGGGCGGATGCGCAGACATGCGCCATGTCAAAGCCGTTGGGACAGGTCACCGTACACTGGCCGCAGAGCGTGCAGGCGTTCATGGGTTTGTTGAGTTGGTGGTCGCCCATGATGATCTGAGTGTTGTTGTAGATCTCACGGGACAGAAGCCCCGGGTATTTTTTGTAGTGCTTCAGGTAGGCGCAGCTCTTCATGCACTCTTCACAGTGGCATTGGATACAGCGCTTTGCTTCCAGAACGGCCTCTTCTTTTGTATAAGCGCCCCCGCTTTGGGCGGGCACGCGGGAGAGCGCTGTTGCCTCGGTCAGGTCGGTATAAAGGCGGCTTTCAAAGGGGTCCTCCTGTCCGCGCATATTGTCCGGAGCCAGGTTCTGCACCAGGCGGTCAACGGTCAAAGCGGCCTTCTTTGCCCGGTGGGCGGCTTCCAGCACGGTGCGGTAGCCACCGGTAACGAGCGCTTCGGCTTCACTGTACATAAGGGCGGAGTCATAGGCCGCTTTCGGGAACAGCCCGGTAAAGACGTCTTCCGAGACGCATATCACATCGAAGGCATTCCTCTTCTCCTGCAGAAAATCCGCGGTGAGCGCGCATGCGAACTCAAACTGAATGTCTTTCTTCTTCAGGCGCTTCAGTTCCAGCAGGAAAGCTTCTTCATCCAAAAGACCGTCTTCCGGAGAGCCGGTCGCACAGCGGAGATATGTTTCAGGATCTCCCTGCGCACAGAACACCGTAACGGGATAGGCCTTTTTCTCAAGTTCCCCCGCCAGAAACAGTGCAAACAGCCCCGAACCCAGCACGGCAACGGTCTTTTTTTTCTTGGTACGGAACACGCCGCCCA
>CAZBXX010000238.1:0-2556 GCA_964495965.1 uncultured Oscillospiraceae bacterium
TGACGGTACATCTGTCGCGCAGGCAAACATACAAAACAGCAAATCAGTTGTCCTCAGTTTGGGGACAACTGATTTTACATGAAGGGGCTGCCTCAAAACACCCTGTCATTGCGAACCAGTGCGCACACTGGTGTGGCAATCCGTCCCTGAATGGCAATCCAAAACGGCCATTCATTGTGTACGGATGATCACGTCACCAGTCTGAGGACTGGTTCCTCATCATGACAGGTTTTGGCGTTTAAGGCAGCCCCTTCCGGCGTAATACGGTTATTCGGCGCTCCGCACGGGTCCGGTTGTGCTGCCGGCGTCACTGGTGTACATCAGCACGTTGACCCGGAAAACGCCGTCTGAGAAGTCCACGTCCATGCTGCCCCTGTTGCGCCTGACGGTGGCCGCCACCGAACGCAGCCCGATGCCGTGGCTCTGGCCCTTGCGCCGGGCGGCGGGCAGCCCGTCGCTGCGCAGGCGCAGCCTTCCCTTGTAGGGGTTTTCCACCAGGATGCCCACCATCTGGTCGGAAAGCATGCGGGTCACCACGCGCACGTGGCGCTGCTCTTCCGGCAGCGCTTCCACCGCCTGCAGGGCGTTTTCCACCAGGTTCCCCAGCACGGCGCAGAAGTCCGCACTGCGGATCTTCAGCTCTTCCGGCAGCTCCAGCGCCCAGTCCACCCGGGTCGCCTGCGCGGCGGCAATCTCCGCGTAGTGCGCGCAGAGCGCGTCCACGGTGGGGTTCGCGCAGTAGCGGTCCATGCTGACCTGTGCCTCGTCCAGGGAGGCGAGATAGTCCTTCAGTTCCTCCAGCCGGCCGGCATGGGCCAGCCCGTTCAGCACGCGCAGGTGCTGGCGGAAGTCGTGCCGCAGCGTGCGGGTTTCGTTCAGATACCGGGAGAGCGCCGTGAAGCGCTTGCTCTCCATGCGCAGAAGGCTGTTCTCCTGGGTGAGGTTTGCCTCGTCATGCAGCCGCCGCCCGAACCACCACAGCAGCTGAAACAGCAGCAGTACCAGCAGCGGGAAGCTGCCCAGCAGCACCAGCGACCGCACCCGCAGCACCCGGTCCGCGGCGTAGTAGGTGCTGTCTACGGTCTGCCAGAAGAACAGCGCCGTGCAGAAGGCCACAATCAGGATCCCCGGCAGCCACAGCGCGTCAAGCTGGTGTTCCTCAAACAGGTCCGGGAGCTTGCGGTACAGGGTATGGGAAAGAAGCAGCGCCAGCGCAAAGGCCACACCGAGGCACAGCAGCGAGCTGCGTGGCGAGAAGGTCATCAGTGCGTCCTGCTCCCAGGGGGCGGAGATGATAAAGGTTAAGGTGTCGGCCAGCACGCAGAGCATCATGGCAAAGATGAAGGTAAAGACCAGCTTCGGCAGCGCCAGGTCGAACGCGATCATCAGGCTGGGGAAGAACAGCATCACGGAGAGCAGCAGAATCAGGACGCTGGCCAGGTGATGGCGGACCCCCAGGCGCGCCCCGAAGAAGATCACAAACAGCGCTTCCGTCAGCGCCACAAGGAGTATCAGCTGCTTCGGCCCCGCGCAGTAGCGGTGCAGCGGCAGCAGGCACAGGATGGCGCCCGGCAGCACCATACTAAGCTCCAGCACATAGCGCCAGAAGGGCTGGTCCAGAAATTCAAACAGGGCGGTCATAACAGGCCTCCCCCCACGCGGGACATCTGGTAGTGCGAGAAGCGGGAAACCAGCTCGGCGCGGTTTTTGGTCCGCAGCACAAAGGACGAGCCGTCCAGCATGGTCAGGGTGTCGCCGGTCAGGGCACGGGCATAGTCCATGTTTACCAGCACCCCGCGGTTCACCGGGAGAAAGCATGCCTCTTTCGCAAGCAGCTGCTCCACCTCCGCGAAGGTCATGATGCTCTGCACCGGTTCGCCGCCGGCCATCGTCAGCACAACCCGGTGCCCCTGCGCGACGGCCGAGACAATGCCCGTCACGGGAACCTTCAGCACATCGCGGGCCACCCGGATGGGAATCCGCCTGTCTCCCACGTCCAGAACCCGGAGGGCCTCCCTGACCACGTGCTCCAGCCGGGCAAAGGGATAGGGCTTGATCAGGTAGTCAAAAGGATGGACCGGAAAGGCGTCAAAGGCGTATTCCGACGAGGTGGAGACAAAAATAATCAGCAGCCGGTCATCCATGCCGCGCAGCAGGCGCGCCAGCGCAATGCCGTCCATGCCGTCCATACAGATGTCCAGAAAGGCCATCTTCACTTCCGGGGCCGCTTCCAGAAAGGCCTCGGCACTGGCAAAGCTCAGGCAGCGGAGCTCGTGCGCTGCGTCCTTGCTGAAGATGCTCTCCAGCTCCTGCTGCAGCTTCTCCCGTTCCGTCTGCAGGTCATCCACAATGGCAACCGGAAAATCCATCCTTTTCACCTCCTTCATGTTTCTCATTCGGACTGCAGAACCAGTTTACACCGCCCGCTCTTACGGCGCAAGTGAAAAAGTGGTTACAGCGGGAATTCTCCACACAACATTTTTATGAGGGAGTTTTCGTGATTTTTCACATTTTCATGAGGCACTTTTCGGCAATAGACACATTTTCATGAGGGAA
>CAZBXX010000239.1:0-2542 GCA_964495965.1 uncultured Oscillospiraceae bacterium
TGAGGAGAGCAAACCGAATGGGTAAACTGGCACAGCTCGGCCTTGACATTGCAAAGCTCTGGAGCAAATACAGCGCCTCCTATTTTACGGGCATGAAGAACACACTGATCCTCGCACTGATCGGTACCCTGATCGGCTGCGTGATCGGATTTATCTGCGGCGTCCTGAACACAATCCCGTACTCGAAGAGCGACCACCCGGTCAAGCGCTTCGTCCTGAAGCTGATTCGCGTGATCATCCGTATCTATGTCGAGGTCTTTCGCGGCACGCCGATGGTGCTGCAGGCGGTGTTCCTGTTCTATGGGCTGCCGTACTTCAGCGACAATGCTCTGCGCTTCAGCTCCGTCTGGGCTGCGGCCATTGTGGTCGTCTCCATCAACACCGGCGCCTATATGGCGGAGTCCGTCCGCGGCGGCATCATCTCCGTCGATCCGGGCCAGACGGAAGGCGCCATGGCCATCGGCATGACCCATGTCCAGACCATGACCAGTGTGATCCTGCCCCAGGCTCTGCGCAACATCATGCCCCAGATCGGCAATAACTTCATCATCAACGTCAAGGACACGTCTGTGATGTTTATCATTGGCTTTCCGGACTTCTTTGCCACCCACCGGGCGGCGGTCGGCGCGACCTATCTGTACTTCCCGTCGGCAACGGTGGAAATGGTCGGCTACCTGACCATGACGCTGCTCGCCTCCTTCCTGCTGCGCTGGATGGAGAAGAAAATGGACGGTTCCAGCAATTATGAACTCGTACAGGTCGACCAGCTGACCATGACGGCGGGCACCTACCGCCATCCGGACAAGGGCACTCCCTTTGACGAACGGAGCAGGGAATACGCCGATCGGGACCTGCGTGAACAGGCGGAGAAGGAGGACAGATGACATGGACGAACTGATTTTACAGATCAATCATCTCTCCAAATCCTTCGGCAGCAACCTGGTTCTGAAGGACATCGATTTTTCGGTCAGTACGGGCGACGTCATCAGTATCATCGGCGCCTCCGGCTCCGGCAAGTCCACGCTCCTGCGCTGCATCAACCTGTTGGAGACGCCGACCTCGGGTGAGATTCTCTACCACGGCAAAAATGTTCTGGCCCGCGGCACCAACGCCCCGGAGTACCGCTCCCACGTGGGTATGGTGTTCCAGTCCTTCAACCTCTTCAACAACATGACCGTGCTGGAAAACTGCATGGCTGGGCAGATGAAGGTTCTGAAGCGGGGAAAAGAGGAAGCCCGCGCTCACGCCATGCAGTATCTGGAGCGGGTCGGTATGGCCCCCTTCATTAACGCCAGGCCCCGTCAGATTTCCGGCGGCCAGAAGCAGCGCGTGGCAATTGCCCGCGCCATGGCCATGGATCCCGAGGTGCTCCTCTTTGACGAGCCGACCTCCGCCCTGGACCCCGAGATGGTGGGCGAAGTCCTCACCGTCATGCAGAGCTTGGCCGAGAGCGGCATGACCATGCTGGTGGTTACCCACGAGATGGCTTTCGCCCGGGATGTCAGCAGCCGCGTTGTCTACATGAACGGCGGCGTCATCTGTGAGCAGGGGAGCCCGGAAGAACTCTTCGGCAACCCGCAGAAGCAGGAAACCATCGATTTTCTCTCCCGCTTCCGCAAATAAGTCAAAAAAACACACCAGCCCGTCCGGCAAAACCGGACGGGCTGTTATTTCTTATAGGATTAAGGGAACAGAAGCGTTACTTTGAAAAGATCGCCGTCAGTTGCAAGATTGAGCTCGATATTCTGTAGCTTGCATAAGCTTGCCGCGATTGCCAGCCCCAGTCCGCTGCCTTCGGTGCTTCGTGCACTGTCACCACGAACAAAACGTTCGGTCAGCTCCTCAGGGCGTACATTCAGCGGTTCGGCTGATATGTTGCGAAGGTAAAGCGCAGGCCGGTTGTTTACACACTCTACATTGAGATAAACACGAGTACCAGGCATGGCATATTTTAGAATGTTGGTCATCAGATTGTCGAGTACCCGCCAGAGATGTCGCGGATCAGCCTGAACACAGACCGGGTTATCCGGTTTCGTGACGAGTAACTCCAGTTTTTTCTCTGCCAGTCGCTCGCCATACTCACCTTGAATCTGATCAGCCAGGACGCCCAGGTCAAGCTGCTCCAATGCCATCGGGAGATTTCCCGTCGATGCTTTTGATGCCTCCACAAGATCGTCAGTCAGCTTTTTCAGCCGTGCGGATTGGCGCTGCAGAACCTCAACGTATTCGGTGGCATTTCCCTCCGGAAGATCTTCACGCGACAGCAGGTCGACGTAGTTGATGATCGAGGTCAGCGGTGTCTTGATGTCATGGGAAACATTGGTAATCAGCTCGGTGCGAAGCCGCTCTGATTTCATACGCTCATCCACCGCACGGCTGAGACCGTCACGGATATGCATAAGGTCATCTGCCTGGGCTTTGAAATCACCGATCATGTATTTCATATCAATTACAACGCCTTCTTCGCCTGCCGCGATAGCTTTGGTCCCGTTGCGCAGACGGCGGAGACAGAGCACAATGTAAAGAATCGCGGCCGCAATCA
>CAZBXX010000240.1:0-2494 GCA_964495965.1 uncultured Oscillospiraceae bacterium
GTTGTATCTTCTCGTATACGCCTTCCTTCTATGATCCAGTTATCCAGAAATCGCACCTGCTCATCCGTATGGAACCAGTGCTCTCCTTTTTCCATCACAGTTACTTCAGCGCCATGAGCATCCGCAAACGCAGTGATCGTTTCCCAGGATGTCAGGTTGTCCCGGCTGCCATACAGGATTCTGGTCGGAACAGTCCAACAGACAGGATGCTCACGGACATAACACAGGTACTCCCATGACAGATCCTCGCCGAACGAAGTGGGGATCACACCTTTCTCTTCCAGTTCCGTCTCTGTTACACCGGCCCGGGACATCATGTTCAGGATCAGCTGCTCCATATCAACCACGGGAGAAATGAAATATGCGCAGCGGATCATCGCATCGATCCCGGCATTCATGCTGAAGAATGCACCGATACTGTTGGCAATCAGAGTGATGCTGTCATATTCAGTATTCAGCTTTGTAACCGCCTCCCGGATTTCCTCCCCGGTTTCCCATGGTGTAAAGGTCTGATAATCCAATCCTGCGACTTCGCATTCAGGAAACAGCGGCTTATAGTGTTCGCTCTCCGCGGCACTTCCGCCTTTGCCATGGATATACAATACCAGTTCTTTCACAATCGCTTCCTCAGATCGTTTATTTCTTTCTGCAGGTTTTCCAGGAACCTGCCTGCATGAGCTCCATCCATCTGCGTGTGATGGAACTGGAAGGATACCGGTAAGTAATATCTGAAAAGCTTTTTTCTGTATTTTCCCCAGATCATAAACGGGTTGTTGAAAATCCCGCTGTTCATCCCGACAGCCCCGTCAATTTCGGTATCAGTGATTGCGGATGTGCCGATCACCATACTGTCAGATGACAGATCCCGATCCACGCAGGTTTCTGCAACTTGTCCGGTATGTTTCAGATATTCACGATGAAAGGCTTCCAGATCATCTGCGAACAGAATATCGCAGGAGCTGACTTCTCCAAACCTGTTTTTGACAATTGTATTGACCGCGAGGCTGTCATACTGCATCAGCTTATCACCGATCGGAAGCAGATAGAACTCTTTTACAGGAACGGCTGCTTTCCCGATGCACCAGCAAAGCAGCATGTTGAATTTGAGTCCCTTTCTCTTGCTGACCCGAATCAGATTTGTCACATCCAGCGTCTTGAAAAACGTAACCATCGGATTCGGAGCCTGCATCCACAGTTCATAGGCGAGAGCCCTGCTTGTTTCTTTTGGATTCACTTCTGCCGGCATAATGATTCCATTTACCTCCGGATTTTTTCTCTTCGTTTTTCAATTAGCGGTGGACATACATCCTTGTCATTCCAGGCTCGCCGTCGCCCTGCACCATGCAGAAAAACTCCCAGCCGTAACGCTCATAGAAGCCGGTGTGGTCGGTGACAAGATAGAGGGGAGAAATGCCCTTGCTCCGCATATCCTCTACTACCATGTTCAGCAGCTGTCCGGCGATCCCCTGACCCCGATAAGCTTCTTCGGTGTATACTGCGCAGACATTGGGCGTCAGATCCTTTCGGCCGTGGAAATCGTTCTCGATCACGCCCATGCCACCGATAATCCTGTCGCCATCCAGGCACAGATACCAGCCATATTCCGTCTCCCGATTCAGATATGCCGTCATGCGGTCGAGATAGGCTTGCTTCGGGACGCCCCATTTGCTGTGAAACCACGACGCCGCTGTGTCCTTCAGCTCAGGCTTGTCCCGCAGAGTTATATATTTTCGCTGGATCGAATAATCTATGATCAGTCTTTCAGCTTCCATGTTTTTCATGCTGCCCTTCAAATCAGGTGTTTTTTATAAAATGAAAGTCACAGCAATCTGCGTTCCCGCCCAGAGTCCCCTTGCGTTCAAAGCGAATCTTCGGCATCAGGCCGCTGAATACAATATCATCGTTCTCGCAGAATACTGCACAAAGCTCGGAACAGCCTTCTGCATCACATATATCCTTGTAAATACAGCGTGTCATGTCAAAATGGATCTCCTTCCTGTCACAGCAGACCCATCGAATGTCCCATCCTTCGCTCGGAAATTTCTTTTTCATGACCGGTTTCACAAACAAACGGTACATCAAGTAGGCGAAGGGCAGCTTTGCCGTTTTTGCCTGCTTTTCCTTTTTGATCGTCGCAGCGCGGACAGTCTCCCTACGGGTAAACGCAAGAGCCTCTTCTTTCGACAAACCATATTCCTGCAACGCCTGATAATATGCCATGGTGGGGTAGAGATTCATAGTCAGGTGGTATTCGATTTCTGTATTGCCGTAAAAATCAGCACGCTCGCACAGATCTTCATACTGTCTGCTTGCCAGACTGTAAATGGTTTTCCCTTTATCCGGACCAAATTGCATTAAGCAATCCTCTTCCAGAAAAAACAACTTTGAGTTTTTGATGTTCATAACATATCTCTATTCCATTCATTCAGAGCTCCGACTTCGCAGCCCTTATCTGCGTAATAGGAGAGCATCTCAGGCATCTTCTTCAGATCGT
>CAZBXX010000241.1:0-2453 GCA_964495965.1 uncultured Oscillospiraceae bacterium
GAAAACAGCAGACCTGATTGCCCAGGGCTACCTGACCGACGCCGTCATCAACTACGTGGCTCTGCTGGGCTGGAGCCCCGGCGGCGAGCAGGAGATCTTCACCCTGGACGAGATGAAGGACATCTTTGAGATCTCCGGCATCTCCAAATCCCCGGCCATCTTCGATATCGAGAAGCTGCGCTACTTCAACGCCACCTATATCCGCAATATGATGCCGGAGGCCTTTGCCCGGGTTGCCGAACCGTATATCCGAAGCGCGGTGAAAAATGAGGCTTATGACGCCGCCGCCATTGCGGCCCTGCTGCAGCAGCGTACGGAGGTGCTGACGGAGATCCCCGAAAAGCTGGACTTCTTTGACGCGCTCCCGGACTATGACATTGAGCTCTTTACGCATAAAAAGTCCAAATCCGACGCGGAGAGCTCCCGCCTGGTGCTGGAGGCCATCCTCCCGGCGTTCGAGGCCCTGGAGGACTGGACGGATGAGGCCATTCTGCAGGCTATGACCGGCCTTGCCGAGCAGTGGCAGGTGAAGAACGCGAAGGTCATGTGGCCCGTGCGCATCGCGGCGGCCGGCAAGGCCGTGACGCCCGGCGGCGCGGTGGAAATCTGCCGCATCCTCGGCCGCGAGGAGACCCTGCGCCGCCTTCACACCGCGCTGGAGAAGCTGGGGTGATTACGGAGCGCCCTGCCGCTTTCGGTACGGCGGAAGCAATGCCCTCCGCACCATCCGCGTCCGCCGCGGTGAAAGAGCCGTCCTCCGCGTCTGTCGCCGCTGAAGCCGGCGAAGGCCGCTTTTCCCGTACCGAGCGCCTTTACGGCCGTGAGGCGGTCGAAGCCTTCCGCCGGGCGCGGGTTGCCGTGTTCGGCCTCGGCGGGGTCGGCGGGCATGTGATGGAGGCCCTGGCCCGCTCCGGCATCGGGGCCCTGGACCTGATTGACCACGACCGGGTATCGCTTTCCAACCTGAACCGGCAGATCATTGCCACCGAGCAGACCCTCGGGCAGCACAAGGTGGACGCCGCGGAGGCGCGGGTGCGCAGCATCAGCCCCGCCTGCCGGGTGACGAAGCACAGGCTCTTCTTCCTGCCGGAGATGGCGGGGGAGCTGGACTTCACGCAGTTTGACTACGTGGTTGACGCGATGGACAATGTGACCGCCAAGCTCTGCCTTGCCGAATGCGCGCAGAAGGCCGGGGTGCCGCTGATTTCGGCCATGGGCACCGGCAACAAGCTGGACCCGTCAAAGCTCCGGGTATCGGACCTCTACGAGACCTCGGTCTGCCCGCTCGCCCGGGTGATGCGGAAGGAGTGCCGCAGGCGCGGCATCCGCGCGCTGAAGGTGGTCTGGTCGGAAGAGGAGCCGATGCTTCCCTCCGGTCCGGAAGAAGAACCCGGCCCCGCCTGCCCGGCGGACCCGGAGACTGCCGCGGGAAAGTGGACAAGGCTGACACCCGGCTCCAATGCGGTTGTCCCCGCCTGCGCCGGCCTGATGATGGCCGCCGAAGTACTGAACGATCTGACGAAAAAATACCGCTGAACTTCAGCGGTATTTTTCTTCTGCGGGGGTGTGTTCGCCTTCGTGA
Organism: uncultured Oscillospiraceae bacterium; assembly: GCA_964495965.1. GTDB lineage: Bacteria > Bacillota > Clostridia > Oscillospirales > Oscillospiraceae > Limivicinus. The sequence goes on from CAZBXX010000241.1 coordinate 1,583, forward strand.
TAGGCGTTTGTGTGCACGTCGATGTACTGGGCCTTCAGTTTGTCATACAGGATGCGCTGGCTGGAGTACAGCCCCGTGTAGCCTGAGAGCGTGTAGCTGAGCGCGCAGGCCAGCGCGTAGTACAGCAGGCCCCCGCCGCCGAAGATCTCCAGCGCGAGGAAGGTGGAGGCCAGAGGGCAGTTGACTGCCCCGCAGAACACGCTGATCAGCCCGACGGCGGCCGCAAAGCCGGCCGGAATCCCCAGCAGCGGCCCCGCCACGCAGCCGAATGTGGCACCGATAAAGAAGCAGGGCACCACCTCGCCCCCCTTAAAGCCGGAGGCCAGCGTCAGGGAGGTAAACAGAATCTTCAGCAGGAAGGCCCAGTGTTTCGCCTCGCCTTCCTCCACGGCCCGGGCAATGACGGCGGACCCGGTCCCGTTATAGTCGCCGCTGGGAAACAGCCACGACAGCCCCAGCAGCAGCAGGCCCCCGACCGCCACCCGCAGGTAGGGGTTCGGCAGGTACCGGTTCATCAGATGCTCGGTCCTGTGCAGAAAGTCGCAGAAGAAGGAGGAAAGCCAGCCGCAGAGCGCGGCGAGCAGCGCCACCTTCAGCAGCATCACAAGGCCCAGGTCCGGCGCGGTGACGGCGAAGTGGGTGGGCGGCACATGAAACAGCTGCGCCACGCCGTAGGCGGTCAGGGCTGCGATCATGGAAGGGATCAGAGCCGCGTAATAGATAAGCCCCACGCTGATCACCGCCACGGCAAACACGGCGGCGGCCAGAGGGGTCCCGAACAGGGCGGAGAAGAAGGCCGCCATCCCGGCAATGGTTGCGGTGCGCAGGTCCCGGTCGTCCAGATGCAGCAGCCTGCCCACCTCAAAGCCGA
>CAZBXX010000242.1:0-1132 GCA_964495965.1 uncultured Oscillospiraceae bacterium
CGCAGCTGGTTGATGAAAATAACGGTGCAGTTGTTCTTGGAGATGGCTCCAGCCAGCCTGCGCATTGCCTGAGACATGAGACGAGCTAAAACGCCAACCACACTGTCACCGATTTCGCCTTCAAGCTCTGTTTTCGGGATCAGGGCAGCGACCGAGTCTACCACAACGACATCCACAGCGCCGGAGCGGACGAGAGATTCGCAGATATCCAATGCCTGCTCGCCGGTGTCCGGCTGAGAAATTAGAAGATCGTCAATGTTGACACCCAGAGCTCTCGCATAGGCAGGTTCGAGGGCATGCTCAACATCGATGTATGCCGCAGTACCGCTCTGCTGCTGCGCGGACGCGACCACGTGCAGAGCCAGCGTGGTCTTTCCGCTTGCTTCCGGTCCGTAGATTTCCACAATACGGCCTTTCGGGACGCCGCCGATACCCAAAGCAAGGTCAAGCGTCAACGAGCCAGTAGACAGAGCCTCGACATTCACCGGAATATCATCGCCGAGACGCATAATCGTTCCTTTGCCGTAGTCGCGCTCGATCTTTTTCAGAACAGTATCAAGAGCCTGCTTTCTTTCCTCGGGTGTGCCGGCCTTGCTAATCGGGGCAACGGGTACTTTTTTCTTTTCAGCCATTGTTTCTCCTTTCGCCCCGACAGCCGGGGACTTTATTCTAATTGCTCAAAATATGTGATTCCTTCGATCTGCTTCCCGCTGATCCCGTATTTGGCCTTATAGCCAAAGCGGTTGACATAGGAAAGCAGATCGTTTTTTTCTGCCTCCATGGCTTTCGTGACTTCCAGGAGTGCTTCCGCGTCATCCATGGCGCGGTGAGAGTTTCTGCCGTAGACCCTGTAGTGGTCAATGGCATCGCAGAGCTTATGCGGCGCTTCCGCCCGATCGCGATAGACGGTCAGAGCATCAAGATAGTCAACAGGAAGAGCAGTGCCGACCAGTCTTGCCAGGAATGACGCGTCGAACTGGGCATTGTAGGTAACGATCAGAGTCTTCTTATCCAGCAGGGCCATGAGCTGATTCCTCAGCTCCTCGGCAGTTATTCCAGTGCTGCACATTTCATCTGTAATCCCGGTCATGGCAACCAGATTCTCAGGGATGGAAACCCCATCCGGGAGACG
>CAZBXX010000242.1:1232-2376 GCA_964495965.1 uncultured Oscillospiraceae bacterium
CCATAAAACTGGGCATTGACCGCAACGTTTACGGTAACCGAGAAATGATCTTCGCCCTCAGGGATCATTATGGCATCTTTGCCAAACTGGTCGATCGCGACACCGGCAAGTCTGTTGTCAAAGAGCAGCTTTACAGGGGTGCTTTCGCCGGAAAACATACCAAAGTGGGAATCCGTGTAAGACGCCATGTCAAGTTTGGCAAATTCCTCTTTGCCCTCCCGCCGGCGGTCAGTCACTCTGATCTCAACCATCTTATCGACACGGAAATGCTTCATCATACCGTCTTCAAAAGCCAGCAGATAGTATTTTTCATCATCCAACAGCAAAGCCCACGGACTGACGGTATAGCGTTTTCCGTCTCTGCGGTAAACGCGGTTCTTTGCCCGGTCCCAGGTGAAATAACGGAACATGATCCGGCAATCGGAGTCGATGGCCGCATTTATCCGATCCACGTTGTTGAAAACGGACTCGTTCATCGTCTTGATGCGCCCGCGAACCCAAACCTGGCGCCGAAGCTGTGTTGCCTGATAAACGCTGCCGAGCTTCTCCAGCCTGCTGATCAGGCTCAGAGACTTGTTCTCGGTAATAAATTTGGATGACTGGACGGCATCGACCAGCAGTTTCAGCTCTGAGAGCTCAAAATCCCGATTGTCGATATAGTATCCGGTGGATCGGCCCAGACGAACGGCCTGAATATCAGTTCCGGCATTCCTGAGGAACTCCAGATCCTCATAAATGCCCTTCCGTTCAGCTTGAATATCGTGCTCTTCGAGCCAGGACAGAATTTGCTCCATCGTCGCGGGATGGTCCTGATCGGTGCACTCTTTCAGAAAACGTTCCAGAAACAGGGCTTTTCCTCTGTTATTTTTCCAACGCGGCATGTCAATCACCTCGCGCGGTAGAATAACACATTTTGACGGCTCAGTAAACCTTGCCGTTGGCAGCGACGATTGTCAGGATTCCGTACCGGACGATATAGGTGTTTCCGGCTTCGTCCACATAGTAGCGGCATCTGGTATTCGGGCCTTCGGAAGGAATCAGTTTTCCCTTGATAGGGAAGCCCAGATGCTGGGCCTGAGCGAAAACAGACATGTCAATCCTCCTCTCTGAGATACTCATAGTACTCGTTTTCGTTGGAGAACAG
>CAZBXX010000243.1:0-2350 GCA_964495965.1 uncultured Oscillospiraceae bacterium
CGGCGCCGAGGCCAACGAAGGCGCCATCAAGGCCGCGCGCAAGTACGCCGCGGAAAAGAAAGGCCCGGAGTATTACACGATCGTGACGCTGCAGAACAGCTTCCACGGCCGGACCCTGACGACGCTGGCCGCCACCGGACAGGATCATTACCACGAACTCTTTCAGCCGCTGACCCCGGGCTTTGTGCACGCCCCGGCCAACGATCTGGAAGCCGTGAAGGCAACGGCGCTGGAAAACAACGCTGCCGCTGTGATGATCGAATGCATTCAGGGTGAGGGCGGCGTCATCGCCCTGGAAAAGGACTTTGTCACCGGGCTGGAAGCCTTCTGCAAGGAGCAGGATATTCTGCTTCTGGTGGATGAGGTGCAGACCGGCAACGGCCGCACGGGCACGCTGTACGCCTATATGAACTACGGCATCACGCCGGATGTGGTCTCCACGGCCAAGGGCCTGGGCGGCGGCCTGCCGCTGGGCGCGGTGCTCTTCGGCGAAAAGACCGAGTTCACCCTGGGTGCCGGCGACCACGGCTCCACCTTCGGCGGAAACCCGGTGTGCTGCGCCGGGGCGCTCAGCATTCTAAGCCGGCTGGACGATGCTTTCCTTGCCGGGGTAAAGGAGAAGAGCAAACTGGTGTTTGACACCCTGCAGGGCAAACCCGGCATCGAGGCCGTGAGCGGCATGGGCCTGATGGTGGGCATCAAGACCGTGAAGCCCGCCGGAGACGTGGTAAAGGCCTGCATCGAAAAGGGCGTCCTGTGCCTGACGGCGAAGGACAAGGTGCGGCTGCTGCCGGCACTGAACATTCCGGAAGACGTGCTGAAAAAAGCGCTGGACGTGATCGTGGAGTGCGCGCAGTAACGGGCGGCTCCGTTACCATCAAAAGAACGGAAAGAATTGCTGAGGATCGGACATGGTAAATCTGAAGAACAGAAGTTTTCTGAAGCTGCTGGATTTTACGCCGGAAGAAATTGCCGGCCTGCTGGACCTGGCGGCACAGCTGAAAGGGCAGAAGAAAGCCGGGATTTTCCACCGGATGCACGAGGGGAAAAACGTTGCGCTGATTTTTGAAAAGACCAGCACCCGCACCCGCTGCAGCTTCGAGGTGGCAGCGGCCGACCTCGGCATGCACGCGGTCTATCTGGATCCGCATGCCTCGCAGCTGGGGAAGAAGGAGAGCATCGCCGACACCGCCCGGGTTCTGGGCAGGATGTTCGACGGCATCGAATACCGCGGCTTCGGGCAGGAGCGGGTTGAAAAACTTGCGGCGTATGCGGGCGTGCCGGTCTGGAACGGGCTGACCAATGAGTTCCACCCGACGCAGATTCTGGCAGACTTCCTGACCGTCCGGGAGCACTTCGGCGAGCTGAAGGGGAAAAAGCTGGTCTACCTGGGAGACGCCCGGTATAACATGGGCAACTCCCTGATGGTGGGCTGCGCCAAAATGGGCCTGAACTTTGTGGCCGCTGCGCCGGAAAGCTATTTCCCGGATGCGGACCTTGTGAAGACCTGTCAGGAAATCGCGTCCGAAACCGGCGCCGTGCTGGCGTTTGAAACTGACCCGGTGAAGGCGGTGCAGGGCGCGGACGTGCTGTACACCGACATCTGGGTTTCCATGGGCGAGCCGGACGGGGTCTGGGCACAGCGCATCCATGATCTGCTGCCCTATCAGGTGAACGCGAAGCTTATGGAAGCCGCCGGGGAGCAGGCCCGCTTTATGCACTGCCTGCCGGCCTATCACGATCTGGAGACCGAGAACGGCCTGGAGATCTATCAGAAATTCGGGCTGGAAGCTCTGGAAGTGAGCAATGAGGTCTTTGAGGGACCGCAGTCCATCGTGTTTGACGAGGCGGAAAACCGCATGCACACCATCAAGGCCGTGATGGCCGCCACCCTGTAAACAGGAGAACACCCATGCCAAAAGATAAACGGATACAGAAAGTTCTGGTCATCGGCTCCGGCCCGATCGTCATCGGGCAGGCAGCCGAATTCGACTATGCGGGGACCCAGGCCTGCCGCGTGTTGCGGGAAGAGGGAATCGAAACCGTTCTGGTGAATTCCAACCCCGCCACCATCATGACCGATAAAAAGCTCGCGGACGCCATCTACCTGGAACCGCTGACGCCGGAAACCCTGCGCCGTATCATCGAAAAGGAGCGCCCTGACGGCCTGCTGGCGGGGCTGGGCGGCCAGACCGGGCTGACGATGGCGATGCAGCTCTCCCGGGACGGCACCCTTCAGCGCTACGGCGTGCGCCTGCTCGGCACCGGCATCGACAGCATTGAAAAGGCAGAGGACCGCGAACGCTTCCGCGAACTGCTGGAAGAGATGGGCCAGCCCGTGATTCCCTCC
>CAZBXX010000244.1:0-2300 GCA_964495965.1 uncultured Oscillospiraceae bacterium
CGCCGAGCTTGTGGCCGACCATGTCCTCCGTGACATACACAGGCACGTGACGGCGTCCGTCATGGACGGCGATGGTGTGCCCGACAAAGGACGGGAAAATGGTAGATGCGCGGGACCAGGTCTTGATGACCTGCTTGTTGCCGCTCTGATTCATGGCGTCAACCTTCTTCAGCAGTTCCGGTGCTGCGAAGGGACCCTTCTTGATACTTCTGCTCATCTGTTTCCCTCCTTACTTCGCGTTGCGGCGTCTGACAATGTACTTGTCAGTCGGATTCTTCGTCTTGCGGGTCTTGTAACCCAGTGCGGGCTTGCCCCACGGGGTGACAGGGCCGGGACGGCCGACCGGAGACTTGCCTTCGCCGCCGCCGTGCGGGTGGTCAACCGGGTTCATAACCGAGCCGCGGACCGTCGGGCGGACGCCCATGTGACGCTTGCGGCCGGCCTTGCCGATGTGGATGTTGGCGTGGTCGATGTTGCCGACCTGGCCGATGGTGGCCATGCATTCCAGGCGGACCTTGCGGCTTTCGCCGGATGGCAGACGGACCGTCGCCATGCCGGCTTCCTTGGCCATCAGCTGAGCCGCAACACCGGCGGAGCGGACAAGCTGCGCACCCTTGCCGGGATAGAGCTCGATATTGTGGATGACCGTGCCGACCGGGATGTTTGCGAGAGGCAGGGCATTGCCGGGCTTGATGTCGGCCGCGGCGGAAGCCATGATGCTGTCGCCCTTGCTGAGGCCGACCGGCGCCAGGATGTAGCGGCGCTCGCCGTCTTCATACTCGCAGAGCGCGATGAAAGCGCTGCGGTTCGGGTCGTACTCAATCTGCACAACTTTGGCAGCCATATCCAGCTTGTTGCGCTTGAAATCGATGACGCGGTACTTCTGCCGGTTGCCGCCGCCCTGATGGCGGACGGTAATGCGGCCATAGCTGTTGCGGCCGGAATGCTTTTTCTTGACTTCCAGCAGGGACTTTTCGGGCTTCGCGTGCTTGTCAACACCGTCAAAGCCGGAAACCGTCATCTGCCGTCTGGCCGGGGTAGTAGGTTTGTAAGTTTTAATCGACATTTCAAAACCCTCCCTTAAGCCATGCCTTCGAAGAGCTCAATGTTCTTCGAGTCGGCACTGAGCTTCACAACCGCTTTCTTCCAGGAAGCCTGACGGCCCATGGGATAAGCACCGGTGCGCTTCATTTTGCCCTGAACGTTCTCCGTGGTCACCTTGATGACCTTGACGTCGAAGATCTCTTCAATGGCCTTGCGGATTTCAATCTTGTTGGCATCCTTGGCAACCTCAAAGGCGTACTTTTTGATGTCAAGATCTTCCATCGACTGCTCGGTAATGATCGGGCGGATGATGATATCATATGCGGTCTTCATCAGGCGAACACCTCCTCAATCTTGCTGAGGGCGGCCTTGTCGACCACCATCTTGCCGCCGGTGAGAATCATGTAGGGGCTGAGAATCGTGGCGGTGGTGGTGGTCACGCCGGGCAGATTGCGGGCGGACTTGATAACCATGGTGTCCACATTCTCGGTCACAACCAGAGCCTTGCCGGTCACGCCGACCTTTTCCAGGAAGGCTTTGAAGGGCCTGGTCTTGATCTCATCGACCTTCAGGCCGTCGATGACGACGATGTCTTCCTCGAGAGCCTTGGCGCTCAGCGCGCTCTTAAGGGCGAGACGCCTGACCTTCTTGTTGAGGCTGTAACCGTAATCCCGGGGCTTCGGGGCGAAGGCAACACCGCCGTGATACCACACGGGGGAGCCTGCATAGCCGGCGCGGGCGCGGCCGGTTCCCTTCTGGCGCCAGGGCTTCTTCGTGGTGTACGAAACTTCACCCTTGGTCAGAGCGCTCTGGGTGCCCTGACGGCAGTTGGCCAGATGATTCTTAACGGAATCATGCAGCACACTCTCATTCGGCTGAATGCCGAATACGGCTTCGGAGAGCTCGACTTCGCCGACCTTCTCGCCAGCCATGTTAAACACATTTGCTTTAGGCATTTATGCTGCTCTCCTTTCCTTACTTGGTACGCGCGGAGGCCTTCTGCGGGTTGACACGGGCGGAAGCCTTCTGCGGGTTGACGCTGACGCCAGCGCCTTCGCCCTTCTTGACGGGCTGGACCTTGACGGTATCCTTGAGGTAAACGATGCTGCCCTTGGGGCCGGGAACGGCGCCGCGGATGGCAATCAGGTTGAGCTCGGCATCGACCTTGACCACGTCAAGATTCTGCACGGTAACCTGCTCCACGCCCATGTGGCCAGCCTGCTTCTTGCCCGGGAAAATGCGGGAAGGATCGGTGC
>CAZBXX010000245.1:0-2297 GCA_964495965.1 uncultured Oscillospiraceae bacterium
ACTTCTCTCCGGCCGCTCTCGTTGTCATCATCCTCGGCGTGCTGGGCGCTTTCCTCGGTGCCATTCTCTTTGGTCAGCTCTTCGGGCTCTGGGGCTACGAAGCGGGTATTACCGCAGGCCTCTGCTGCTGCAACATCGGCGGCTCCGGCGACATCGCCGTGCTGACCGCCACCAACCGCATGAGCCTGCTTGCTTTCGCCTCCATCTCCACCCGCATCGGCGGCGCGCTGATGGTCGTGTGGATTGGCTTCCTGTACCCGCTGCTGATGGGTTAAGCGGCTCTCAGAAAAAGACCTGTCATACCGAAGAAAAAATCATTCTGGCAGGGGCTGCTTTGAGACAGCCCCTGTCCATATTAGGAGAATCGGAGGCAACAGTTTTATGATCACACAACTCAATCAGGGGATTCTGTTGCGCTGGCTGAATACTGCCGGTTTTGAAATGATCCTGCCCGGTGGATCCCATCTTCTTGTCGATCCCTGGCTGGATGAGTCGGATGTATATCCCATCTCTCTGGACGAAATAGCGCGGGCAGACTATATTCTGCTTTCTCATGTCCACTTCGACCACGCCCAGAGCATCAGCCGCATTCTAGAAAAATTCCCGCGGGGCAAGCTCTTTGTCGGGGATCTCTCGGTCGAGCCGCTCTGCCGGGAGCAGCATATCAGCCTTACCAACATCTACCGCGTCCGCAACGGGGATGAATATACCTTTGACGATGTGAACCTGAAAATCTTCGGGGGCCGCCACACCGAAAATAGCAAAGGTGTTTATCATCCTCACGCCTTCGATGCGGATATCACCTCGCTCGACAGTCTGACCGGCTACTACGGCTCGCTGGAGCTGCAGAATTATCTCATTACGGCCTCCGACGGGACAAAAGTCCTTGTCTGGGGCGGGCAGACCACCGGGGATCAGAAGTACCGCCTCCGCGGCCTCTACCCGGATCTGGCCCTTCTGCACCTGAGCCCCAAACAGGATCCTCTGGTGTTCGCCGAAATGGTTTCCTTCATCGGCCCCAAAGTGGTCATCCCCCATCACTACGATATGACCAAGCCCCTGTTTGACAAAAAGCCGGAGTTCGCCCTCATGATGCTGCCCCAGGAAGCCAGAGACCGGTACTATGTGAACGGTGAATTTAACAATGCTGCCTTCGTCGGCGCCTTCCGCGATGCCGTGCAGAAAATCTGCCCCTCTGCCAACATGATTGAACTTGAGCATCACAAATGGTTCCGCTTTGCCCTTTCCTGCTGCGACGGGAAATAAGTTTTGCATTTCCCTTCTTTACAGATGGCTTCTCATTCGCTATACTGTTGTTAAGCTTGTTAAGCAAGTGAGGTGAACGGATGGCTACCATCTATGATATTGCGAAGATCAGCGGCACCTCCGCTGCAACCGTTTCCTATGTGCTGAACGGGCGCGGAGAGGAAAAACGCATCTCCAAACCGACACAGGAAAAGATCCTCGCCGCAGCAGAGCGTCTGAACTACCGGCCGAACCCCACGGCGCGGCAGCTGAAAACGGTACAGAACCCCGGCATCCGCATTGCTGCTTTCTGGCCGGAGTTCTACTTTGAGCAGTCCATGATCTCCGCCATGCGCGCCATCAAGAATGTTTCCGCGCTCTCTGTGGAGGACATTGAGGTCAGTATCCACTATTTCACACCCGACCGCCTCGCCGATGTGTGGGACAAGCTTTCTCCTGTCGGATTTAACGGGGTGATTCTGGCCGGCGCATCAATGGCGGACCTCGCCCACATTGCAACTCGCCCCAGCCTTGTGCCTGTTGTTCTGGTCAACCGCAGCTATGAGGGCTTTCCCTGCGTCACGGTGGATCACACAGAGGCGGGCCGCCTGGCCTGTGATCTCGCCGTAAAGCACGGTGGGATCTCCGTCTGCAGCATCTGGGACAGCCGTTTTCATGTGGCCACCAATCTGCGCAGCGACGCTTTTGCCGCCCGGGCGGCGGAGCTGGGTGCTGACCTGTCAGAAGGACGGTTGCTGTGCGAAGGCTCAGTGGAAGAAGGCTACCTGCTGGGTCAGAAGCTCTGCCGGGATGGCCGGCTGAAAAAAGTTCTCTACTGCAACAACGAAAGCACCACCCGCGGCCTTCTGACGGCATTGAACGAAGAGGGCGTCAAGGTCGGCTCAGACCTGCTGCTGCTCTCCGCCAACAATGGTCCTGATGCCTTCTGTCGGTATATGACCCCGTCGGTAACCGAGATTGACCTGCGCATGCGCGAGGTTTTTGAGCAGGGGCTGAAGACCCTGCTGGGCATTATCAATCACCGGGAGCCC
>CAZBXX010000246.1:0-2283 GCA_964495965.1 uncultured Oscillospiraceae bacterium
AGCACCCGCTGGAAGACGGCGCCGACTTCCTCCTGAAGGACGGCTTCGGCATTCTCTGCATGAAACTCCCGGCGGCGCAGAATCTCTTCCGCCCAGTCGGCATGGGATGCCGTCAGGGGGTTGGCCCGCAGATCGCGGCCATCCAGCATGGCGGTCTTCAGCGCATCCAGCTCCTGAAGCAGACGGGAAGGCAGGACCGCCAGGCCCATCACCTCAATCAGGCCGATGTTCTCCTTCTTAATATGATGAAGTTCCTGATGGGGGTGATAAACGCCGAGAGGGAATTCTTCCGTGGTGATGTTGTTGCGCAGCACCAGGTCCAACTCGTAATCCTCTCCGCGTCGCCGGGCAATGGGCGTAACGGTATTGTGGGGTTCACCATTGGTCTCCGCAAAGATAAAGGCTGACTCATCCGAATAGGTGCGCCAGCGGTTGAGGACCCTGTCGGCCAGACCGATAACCTGTTCCGGGTCCGCCCCACGCAGCCGAAGAACGGACATGGGCCACCGGACTATGCCGGCCCGTACCTCCGGGAAATCTGCAAACCGCCACTGCTCTTCCACTTCCGCGCGTTCCATGGCGAATTCATAATGCCCGCCCTGGAAGTGGTCGTGGCTCAGGATGGAGCCGCCCACAATCGGGAGGTCGGCGTTGGAGCCCACAAAGTAGTGCGGAAACTGCCCGATGAAGCTGAAAAGCTTCATAAAGGCTGTCCGGTCAATCTTCATCGGCGTATGCCGGCTGTTAAAAACAATGCAGTGCTCGTTATAATATACATAGGGAGAATACTGGAAGAACCAGTTCTCGCCCGCAATCGTCAGCGGGATCAGACGGTGGTTGGAGCGCCCGGGGTGATTGACCCGCCCGGCATAGCCCTCATTTTCGGCGCAGAGCTGGCACTTGGGATAGGCCGTCTGCGGCAGGAGCTTTGCCGCAGCAATGGCACGGGGATCCTTTTCGGGTTTTGAGAGGTTGATGGTAATGTCCAGCTCACCGTAAGGCCCCCTGTATACCCATTTGCGGTCCCGGGCAATGCGGTCCCGGCGGATGTAGTTGGTATCGCAGCTGAAGGCGTAGAACCAGTCCGTTGCCGCTCTGGGGCTTTCCGCATATTTTTCGGCAAAGCGGCGGCGCACCTCATGCGGGTACGGCGTAAGCGCATCCATCAGCAGACTGTCGAACAGGTCGGCAGCAACGATGCCCTCATCCATGACGCCGCGCCGGACAGCGGAGTCTATCAGCACCTGAAGCAGATCCGGAAGCGGGGCACGCATGGCCTCGTCCCCGCCCTCCGGCGCGTCCATCCGCAGGATCTGCAGCAGACGGTTTTCACAGTAAGTGCGGTCACAGGCCTCAATCAGGCCTTTCTCTTCGGCGTAGTCCAGGAGGCCAAGCAGGGCGGGGCGAACGGCGGAGGCATCCGTCAGCGCGGAGGAAAGCTCTGCCGTGCTGCCGGTTTTTCTGTCTGTTCCGTTCATCTCAGTTCCTCCAGCAGGACGCCGCCCTCCTGCCGTACCGAAAGCACATGGCAGGCCTCGGCATCCAGCAGGCGGTTCATTTCAACGCAGAAGGCTTCGAGCCGGTCCAGCGGAACAAAGGCCTGTATGGTTCCGGCGAATCCGCCGCCCTGAACACGGCAGGTCCCCTCTCCGTCCAGCAGGCGTTCCGCACAGGCCAGAGTATAGGCCAGAGCCTGCCGGTCCGTCGCTCCCGCAGGGGTAATGTTCTGCAGCAGCAGCTGGGAGGACCGTCCGGAGCGGTGCAGCTGCCGGAAAAAGCTCTGCAGATCACCGGCCTTCAGCGCGGCCTTTGCCAGCAGAACACGGCGGTTTTCATCATAAATGTGCATGGCCCTCAAAACCGCGCGGTCGCCGGCGGCAGCCCGCACGGCGGGAAGCTGCGCATAGAAGGTGTCTTCCTCGACTTCGCGCAGCACTTTCTTCCCAAAGAAGGCGCTGACCTGTCCCAGCTCTTTCGGGATCGCCGCATACTCTGCCGTCAGATCCGCATGGTCGGCCCCGCTGTCGATCACCACCAGGGCAAAGCCATGCTCCTCAAAGTCCACGGATATCTTTTCGGACTTTGTCTCCTCACCCGGTGCGAAATCCAGAAACACCACTCCGCCCGAGGCCGAAGCCGCCTGATCCAGCAGGCCGCTGGGTTTGCCGTAAAACAGGTTCTCCGCCCTCTGGCCGATCCGGGCGACTTCCAGCGCCGGCAGATTTGCCCCGGTCAGGTGATTTTCCACCGTTCCCAGCAGCACCTCAAAGGCCGCCGAGGATG
>CAZBXX010000247.1:0-2208 GCA_964495965.1 uncultured Oscillospiraceae bacterium
GGTAGGCCGAGGCGGAGAGGTTGGGGGTGTTAAAGAGCTGGCTGGTGCGCAGGGCGAAACAGACGCCCAGGTCGCAGTTGCAGATGGCGAAAATCTTGTCCTTGCCGTCGATGTTGGTGGTCTGGTGCACATAGCCGTTTTCTTCCGCCCGCTTGAGAATGTGCAGAGCCTCTTCCTTGGTGATGTTGCGGCCGCGGCCGGTCTCGTACATATAGTCGGCAAATTCGCCCACACCGATGCAGCATTCATCCTGCATTTCACCGGAGCCCTCACCCTTGATGCGCCTGGCGTTGCGGCAGGAACAGTAGCCCACGTTAATGTGCCCGTCATACTTCTCCAGCCATTTGGACAGGTACTCATGGTCCAGCACCTCGTTGGTGGCGGGAATCGCCGATTCCACCGGAATCACATGCATGCCGACTCCGGCGCCGCCCGGCGGCACCAGGTGCGTAATGCCCGCCAGGGGCAGATAGGTCATGTCGTTAAACTTGTCGCCCAGCTCCGGATACTTTTCCATCAGGAAGGGCGTCATGTTCGTCATCTCGGCAATGCCGGGAACGAACACCTGTACGTAATACTGTTTGGTTTTGGTGGGATTCGCCCAGTTGTACTCCACCGCACCGGTACGGGCAGCTTTTTCCAGAAGCTCCTCAATGCGTGCCTCGCTCTTGCCGGTCAGTTTGCTGAGTTCCGCCAGGGTCTTGGGCTTGCGCAGGCCCATCTTCAGCATGATCTCCGCCTGTTCGTCGCTCTCCAGCGCGCGGTCCAGAATGATGTATTCCGGGTCATTCTCCGTGAGCTTTTTGATGCCGAACTTATAAGGCAGACGGTCGGTGATCATTGCGCCGAGTTTGAACAGAATCTCTCTTGCCATACACTTCTCCTTTTCATCGGTTTTTTGTTGGAAACTGGTTCCCTCAAAGAATATACCTGGGCTTATTTTACAGGATTATCTCCTGTTTTACAACTCTATTTGTCGCCGTGTCCCGATTTTTATTGTTTACAGGCACACCGTATTTTTCCTCCCTCCCTGTTGCCGATCCCGGCTGCTTCTGATACAATATCCGCAGCAGGCGAAAGGATGCCTGTACTCCGTGCAGCATTGCTGTTCCCGGATTTTGTCCGGTCACTGACAAACGTCTGTTTGAAATGGACTGCGGTCCTGTGAAAAAGGAGAACGCGGATGAACACCTTATACACCGCCGAAGGGAGTGCCCTGCCAGAGATTCCCTGGAACAGCTATCCCCGGCCGCAGATGCGGCGGAAAGACTGGCTTTGCCTCAACGGCATCTGGGATCTTGAAGCCGGCGGAAAGCATGCTGCCGTCCGCGTCCCCTTCTGTCCGGAAAGCCTTCTGTCCGGTGTGGCGGAGGCTCCCGCCATCGGGCAGGAAATGGTCTACCGCCGCGTCTTTTCCGTCCCGGAGACCTGGTCGGACAGGCGGATTTTGCTGCACTTCGGCGCCGTGATGCGGGATGCGGCGGTGCAGGTTAACGGGAAGCTACTATGCCGGCACGATAACGGTTATCTTCCCTTCTCCGTTGACATTACGGAGGCTCTGCTCTCAGGCGAAAACGAACTGCGTGTCCGGGTGATCAATGATCTGGACCCCCGCTATCCCTGGGGCAAGCAGACTGTAAAGCGCGGCGGCATGTGGTACACCCCCTGCTCCGGCATCTGGCAGACCGTCTGGCTGGAGCCCGTGCCGTCAGCCTTCATTCGTGCGCTGCACACGGACTGCGGCAGCGACTGGGTTTCAATCCGGGCAGACGGCGCCCGGGACGGAACCGTCCTTCTGGAGGGCAAAGAATACCCCCTCTCCGGCGGCAGCGTCCGGATCTCCATCCCCGCTCCCCGCCTCTGGTCCCCGGAGGACCCGTATCTCTACTCCTTTACCCTTGTTGCGGGTGAAGACCGGGTGGAGTCGTACTTCGCCCTGCGGACTCTGACCAGCGAGACCGTCAGCGGCGTTCCCCGGCTCTGCCTGAACGGGAAACCGTATTTCTTCAATGCCCTGCTGGATCAGGGCTACTGGAGCGACGGGCTTTATACGCCCGCAGGCCCTCAGGGCTTTGAAAAGGACATCCTCGCCATGAAGGCGCTGGGCTTTAACACGCTGCGCAAGCATATCAAAATCGAGCCGGAGCAGTTCTACTACGACTGCGACCGGCTCGGGATGATCGTATTTCAGGATATGGTGAACAACGG
>CAZBXX010000248.1:0-2201 GCA_964495965.1 uncultured Oscillospiraceae bacterium
ACAGGCCGCGGGAGCCGAGAGCATGAACCGCTCCCTCCGCGCGGATGCAGATGCGATTGTCCGGGCTTCGCTGAACGCTGTTCTTCCGGACAGTGCCGTGCAGCGTGCCCTGCAGGACTTCCGGCCCGGCTCCGGCAAAACCCTTTTGGTCTCAGTCGGGAAGGCCGCCTGGCAGATGGCGAAGGCCGCGCTGGACACACTGGAAAAGGTGGACGACGGCATTGTCATCACCAAATACGGCCATGTAAAGGGGGAACTTCCCGGCGTACACTGCCTGGAGGCAGGACATCCGGTCCCGGATGAGAACAGCTTTTTTGCGACAAGGGCCGCACTGGAGCTGGTTTCCGGCCTCAGGGAAGACGATACCGTCATTTTCCTGCTCTCCGGCGGCGGAAGTGCCCTGTTTGAAGCTCCGCTGATTCCCGGAGAGGAACTGCAGGATCTTACCCGGCAGCTGCTGGCCTGCGGTGCCGATATCGTGGAGATGAACTGCATCCGCAAACGCCTTTCCGCCGTGAAAGGCGGCCGCTTTGCGCAGGCCTGTGCCCCGGCAAAGGTTCTCTGCATTGTCCTCAGCGACATTCTGGGCGACCCGCTCGACAGCATTGCAAGCGGTCCAGCCTGCCCCGACGGCAGCACCTGTGAAGAGGCACTGGCCGTGGTGGAAAAATACGGACTCTCCCTCACGCCGGAAGCACTTTCTCTTTTGCAGCAGGAGACGCCGAAGGTTCTCACCAATGTGGAAACCCGCATTAACGGTTCCGTACGGGAGCTCTGTGCCGCCGCCGCCACCGCCGCGCGGGATCTCGGTTATGATCCTGTCTTCCTGACGGATATGCTCTCCTGTGAGGCCCGGGAAGCCGGACGCTTCCTGGCTTCCGTTCTGCGCAGCCATGCCCGGGACGGCAAGTCCCTCGCCTTTATTGCCGGGGGCGAAACCGTTGTTCACCTGACCGGGCACGGGATGGGCGGCAGGAATCAGGAACTTGCCCTTGCCGCCTGTGAAGGCATCGCCGGTCTGGACGGGGCTGCCGTCTTTTCTGTGGGCAGCGACGGCACCGACGGGCCCACCGATGCCGCCGGCGGCTACGTGGACAGTGAAAGTTTTGCCTCTCTGAAAGCCCTCGGCCTGAACCTGCACCGTTTTCTGGCGGAGAATGACGCCTACCACGCCCTGCAGGCCATGGATGGCCTCATTGTCACCGGCCCGACCGGGACAAACGTCAATGATGTTGCGGTTGCCCTGCTGAAAGTCTGAACTTCATATTCCATTTAACGGAAAATCCGAAGCATTCTGCCTCTTTTATGCGGCGGAATGCTTCGGATTATTTCTTCTGTTTTTGTTCTGCCGGCTGCTTTCTCTTCCCGGCGGTTTAGTTTTCCAGCCGGTACTTATCGGCAAACCGCTTAAAGTAGCGGGTAAACTCCTCATCCTTGCGCTTCAGCAGGTTCTCCTGATAGTCGTGCGTGTCAAATTCATTCTGCTCCAGTTCTATCATCGCAATGGCAATATTGCTGCAGTGGTCGCTGATGCGTTCAAAGTTGGTAATCAGATCGTTGAATACAAAGCCGTGCTGCAGGGTACAGATCCCTTTCTGCAGGCGGTTTACATGCCGGTTCTTCATTTCGTCGCTGAGGTTATCGATCACTTCTTCCAGCGGTTCCACCATGTGAGCGCTGTCCTGATCCTGATCGGTCAGAGCGCGCAGCGCGAGCGTCAGCACTTCCCTCACCGCTGATTCCATGATGTTCAGCTCTTCAATTGCCTCAGCGCTCAGGTCGATCTCCTTGTCGTGGATTTCTTTTGCGTTTTCGGAAATATTGGTGGCGTGGTCCGAAATACGCTCCAGGTCTGTGATGGCATGCAGGAAACGGTACAGGTCTTCGTTCTGATGGGTGGTCAGCTCAGAAGAGCTGATCTTGACCAGATAGGTCCCGATCTTATCTTCATAACGGTCCACCGTCTCTTCCAGGTCCTGGACCTCGCGGAAGCCCTCCTCGCTGTATTCATGCAAAAGGTGTACCGCCTGTTCCAGGTTTGCCTGGGTGCTGGCAGCCATAGAACAGACCACAATGCGGCTCTGCTCAATGGCGATGGCCGGGTGGCTGATGAAGCGGTCATCCAGCAGGTCCCAGTCGCCGGTGATCTCCGTCTCCACGGCCTTTCCCGGTTCGTCCTTCATGATGCTGCATGCCAGCTT
>CAZBXX010000249.1:0-2190 GCA_964495965.1 uncultured Oscillospiraceae bacterium
TCCGCCTCATCAAAAGCGAAATCGGGGACGCCGCCCGCATCAAGGCTGCCGGCGGAGTCCGGGAGCTTTCCACCCTGCTGGCAATGGTTGACGCGGGCTGCTCCCGGTTCGGGATCGGTCTGAACAGTGCAATAAAAATCATTGAACAGGCGGAAGCCGCCTGTGCTTCCGGGACCTGAAAGAAAACGCGGGAGGTCAACATGAGTTACATTCTGGCGTACGATCTGGGAACGGGCGGACTGAAAGCCTCGCTGTTTGACGAGAACGGAGTATCCAACGCGAGCGCCTTTCGCCCGTGCGACACCTGGTACAGCAAAACGGATTTCCGCGAGCAGGACCCGAATGACTGGTGGCGGATGCTGGTCGAAAGTACCGGGGAACTTCTGCAGGGAGAGTATAAAGCCGCGGACATCGCCTGCATCGCCATTTCCGGGCACAGCCTGGGCATTGTCCCGGTGGGCCGGGAGGGCCTGCTGTCGAACCGTGTTCCCATCTGGTCAGACAGCCGCGCCGGCAGGGAAGCAGAGCAATTCTTCCGCGGCGTTGGGGAAACGGACTGGTACCTGACGACAGGCAGTGGCTTTCCGCCGCCGCTGTATTCCGTCTTCAAGCTTATGTGGGTCAGAGAGCATACGCCTGACGTGTATGCCAGGGCCGACAGGTTCATCGGCACGAAGGACTATCTGAACTATCTGCTGACCGGGGAACTGGCCACCGACTTCTCCTATGCTTCCGGAAGCGGCGTGTTTGACCTGCAGGGCATGAAGTACCGGGAGGACTACATCGAGGCCGCCGGCCTGGACCGGGGCAAGCTCGAAGAGCCCCTTCCCTCCTCCGCGGTCATCGGGAAGGTCAGCAGGGAGGCAGCGGAACAGACCGGGCTCCTGGAGGGCACGCCGGTGGTCTGCGGCGGCGTGGACAACAGCTGTATGGCTCTGGGGGCTGGCTGCTTCGGAGAGGGGGAGGTTTACACTTCCCTCGGCACCTCGGCCTGGATCGCCGCCTCCAGCGGGAAACCGATTGTCGACAGCCGGTTCAGACCCTACGTGTTTGCCCACTGTGTTCCGGGGCAGTATGTGTCTGCGACGGCGATTTTCTCGGCCGGAAGCGCCTTCGCCTGGCTCAGGGATACCGTGTGCCGGGATCTGGTCGAAGCGCAGAAAAACGGAGGCATGAATGCCTACGATGCCATGACGGAGCTTGCTTCCACGTCGCCGGTCGGCGCAAACGGCCTCATCTTCAACCCCTCCCTTGCCGGCGGCTCCAGCCTGGACGCGAACCCCAATATCCGGGGCGCCTTCCTGGGCCTGGACCTGAAGCACACCCGGGCGGACCTGATCCGCGCGACGCTGGAGGGGATCTGCCTGAATCTGCGGATCGCGCTGGATGTCCTTGCGGCGCAGGTTCACATCAGCGGCGATATGCTGATTGTCGGCGGCGGCGGAAAGAGCGCCATGTGGCGCCAGCTGTTTGCCAGCATCTACAACAGGAACATCACCCGGATTGCGGTCGGGCAGGATGCCGGCGCCCTGGGCGCCGCGGCCCTGGGCGCGGTCGGCATCGGAATGTGGGACAGCTTTGACCGGCTGCGCAGCGTCTGTGCGGTACAGTCAAGCGTTGCGCCCCGAAAGGAAGACAACGAAAAGTACGAAGCGATCCTGCCGGTTTTCAGGCGGCTGGCGGAAAATCAGTGCCTGGTTGCCGAAATCACGGCGGATCTGAATAAACTATAACAAGAAAAGGAGAGCAAACCATGGACGTCAAAAATCTGTTCAGTCTGGAAGGAAAGAAAGGCTTTATCACCGGCAGTACCCGGGGCATCGGCAAATGCCTGGCGGAGGCCTTCATCGAGCTGGGCGCGGATGTTGCCATCCTCGGGACCAGCGCCGAGAACGCGAAAAAGGTAGCGGCAGAGCTTTCCAACGGGAAGTCAAAGGTCATCGGCTATGAGTGCCGGGTTACGGACCCCGACAGCGTCAACGCCATGATCGAGGCCTACGAGAAGGATTACGGCGACATCGACTTTGCCATCAACAACGCCGGGATCTTCACGGGCGAGCCTGCGCTGGAAATCGACCCCGCGACCTTCAAGTCGGTCATTGACGTGAACCTGTACGGCGAATTCCTGACCGCCCAGGCCGCGGCGAAGCTGATGGTCAAGCTGGGCAAGAAGGGCAGCATTGTCAACAC
>CAZBXX010000250.1:0-2181 GCA_964495965.1 uncultured Oscillospiraceae bacterium
CAAATTCCGTCTGCTCCTTCAGGATAGGCTCGTAAATGATCACTTCTGCGCCACAGTCCCGGAGGCGTGCCATCACGTCCTGAATGCTGCTCTGCCGGAAGTTATCCGAGCCGAACTTCATGGTCAGCCGGTAGATTCCGACCGTGCATTTCTTCCCGGAGCCCGCGTTCGCCTTTTCCAGAATACGTCCGGCAACATAATCCTTCCGCGTGGTGTTGGACTTCACCACCGCTTCAATCAGATTCTGCGGCACATCCCGGTAGTTTGCCAGCAGCTGCTTTGTATCCTTCGGCAGACAGTAACCGCCGTACCCGAAGGAAGGATTATTGTAATGCGCGCCAATGCGAGGGTCAAGGCAGACCCCTTCAATAATGGCCCGGGTATTCAGACCGCGCGTCTCGGCATAGGTGTCCAATTCGTTAAAGAAGCTGACCCGGAGAGCCAGATAAGTATTGGCAAAAAGTTTGACCGCTTCCGCCTCGGTCGGTTCCATGATCCGGACCGGAATGTCTTTTGCAGCGGCGCCCTCCTGCAGCAGCGAGGCAAAACGCTGCGCCCAATCCGCCAAATCGTCATACGCGCCCACAATAATACGGGACGGGTACAGATTGTCATACAGCGCCCTTCCCTCGCGAAGGAATTCCGGTGAAAACAGGAATCGGCGGCAATTGTATTTGCCGGTCAGCGAGGCAATGTAGCCGACGGGGACGGTGGACTTGATTACCATAACGGCATACGGATTCACCCGCATGGCGGTTTCAATCACGTCTTCTACGGCGGATGTGTCAAAGAAATTCTGAGCGGGATCATAGTTGGTCGGTGTTGCGATCACAATCAGCTCCGCATCCCGGTAAGCCGCTTCTTTGTCCACCGTGGCGGTCAGATGCAGGGGCTTATTCTGCAGATAATCTGAAAGCTCAGGATCCGCAATAGGAGAGATACCGCTGTTTATCATCCGGACCTTACGGGGTGTTGTGCTCACTGCCGTGACTTCGTGGTTCTGAGCAAGAAGCACCGCCATCGACAGCCCGACATAGCCTACACCTGCAACTGCAATTTTCATTGCTTTTCCTCCTGAATCAGGCACATTCAGTCCTCTATCTTCAGCTTCCCGTCCAGGAAGGCCTGGTACCGGTCGCAGACGTCCTTCACGTCTTCGGTAAAGTCAATCTGCCTCCCTCTGTGCAGCCACAGCACCTTACTGCAAAGGGAGCGGACCTGCTCCAGCGAGTGGGAAACCAGAATGGTGGTGGCGCCGCCGGTGATGATCTCCTTCATTTTCGCTTCGCTCTTTTTGCGGAAGGCGCCGTCACCGACCGACAGCACCTCGTCCAGAATCAGGATGTCCGGCTTCACCAAGCAGGCGATGGAAAAGCCCAGGCGGCTCTGCATGCCGGAGGAGAGTTGCTTAAAGGGTCTGTCTTCAAAGTCCCGCAATTCGGAAAAGTTTATGATCTGCTCGTAAGTCTCATCCATAAACGCCCGCGTGTAGCCCAGCATGGCCCCGCGGAGATAGGCATTTTCCTTTACGGTCAGATCACCGTCAAAGCCACTCCCGAGCTCGAGCAGGGCGGCGATGGTCCCCTCCCGGTAGATCCAGCCCTCTGTCGGCTCCATGATGCCGGAGACGGCCTTCAAAAGCGTAGACTTCCCGGCACCGTTCACACCGATGATGCCCAGCATTTCACCGCGCTCCAGCGTGAACGACACATTGCGGTCTGCCCAGAACTCCGTCACGTGATAGTCGTGGCGGAGTTTCCGCATGATGTATTCCTTGATGCCGATATCTTTGAAGTCCCCGGTGATGTAGCGGATGGAGACATTATTCGCTTCCAGAATGCTCATACTGCCACCTCACACGTAGTACAGGAACCGGTGGTTGTACTTTTTATATATCCAGGCTCCGATCCCAAAGGCAAGCAGGGTATCCGCCAGCATCAGCAGATGAAACCAGACCGAGGGAACTGTTGCCTCAATGGTAATTTTCCGGAAATAACGGATAAACAGGTAGACCGGGTTCAGCAGAAACGCATTCTGCACGCCCGGGCTGTACCTGTCAATGGTATAGAAGATCGCCGACATGTACATCAGCAGCTGGGTGAACACGCCCCAGAGGTACTGCGTATCCCGGAAAAAGATGAATAATGCGGACAGAATCATCCCGATCCCGATGTTGAAGAC
>CAZBXX010000251.1:0-2154 GCA_964495965.1 uncultured Oscillospiraceae bacterium
TCTGTTTCATAAAAAATTTGCTACAGGATTTCTATTTTTCGGAGTGCTTCCTTCACTCCCTTGAGCATAGCGGAATCTGCGGGAAGTTGCAGCACACTCTGGCCGCGAATATCATTTGCGGCAAAGGCGCTGTCCGCAGGGATGGCCGTGAGAACTTCTACCCCGTCCAACTGAATCAGGTCAACCAGTTCCGGGTTCGTCACACGGTTGATGATGACGCCGATGCGGTCATAGGCAATGAGTTCATCGGCAACATTCTTGATGGTGGCAATCACCTGGTTGCCCTTCTTGCTCTGGTCGGTAATCAGCAGAAGGTGCGTAACCTTTTCCATAACACGGCGCTGGATCTGCTCAATGCCGGCTTCGCCGTCGATGACAACATAATCAAAGCTGCCGGCAAGAAGGCCGATCACTTCCTTCAGATAGGAATTGACCTTGCAGTAGCACCCGGAACTCTCAGGCCTGCCGATAGCAAGAAAGGCAAATCCCGGCAGTTCAACCAGAGCGTCAAAAATCCGGAATCTGGCTTCGCTTAAGAGTTCAAGTGCTTCTCTTGTTTCCCCGTTCTCCACACTGTCAACAATGCTCATGCGGATGTTGTCCAGTGTCAGCTTCACATCCACGCCAAGTGCTACGGACAAACCAACAGCCGGGTCCGCGTCAATGGCAAGAATCTTCTTATCCGGAAACCGTTCGACCAGAAGCCGGACGATCGATGCGCAGATCGAAGTTTTGCCGACACCGCCCTTGCCGGCGACCGTAATGATCTTGGCATTATTTCCCATAAACGTCCCCCCAATCAGTCGGAAGATGAAACGATGACTCTGCCGCAAAACCCGACCATTTACGGCAAAACGGCATACGTATTCATTATCGTTTGCATTTTAACACAGACGCACAAAATATGCAAGATGAACACAGGAGATTCAACTGCCGATTGTGTTTTCGTGCAATTTGCAGACTTTTTCCTCCCGTATAGACAAAATAAAGGCTGATGTTGAAAAAAGCGGCGCCCGGCAGATACCAGGCACCGCATTCACAGCAACATGCACAAAAACAGAATAAAAAATTCGTGAAAGATTACCAACCGTCAAAGGACACCTGGCTGCTGTCCGGCAGATCCCCGAAGGCACCGAGACGCTTGAGCGTGTCCAGGTGCGTCTGAGACACTTTGGGGCAGGCGGAACCGATCTCATCGATGGAAACAAACTCCGCCGTGCTGCTGCCGGCGCGGGCCAGATCCTGCGCCGCGGATTCGCCAAGCCCGGAAACCGCCACATAGGGCGGGCGGATCCGGCCGTCATCCGTCAGGAGGAATCTGGATGCGTCAGACTTTCTGAATTCAATGGGGGCGAAACGGAAGCCGCGCATGTTGAACTCATATACCGCTTCCAGGGTAACCAGCAGGTCCTCTTCATTGGCCGTTAACGTTGCCGCCCGGCGCATGTCGTTGATTTTCCGGCGTACCGCCTCGGTGCCGCCACACATCATCTCGGCATCGAAGCCGCCCTTCTGGCTGCGCCGGTAAAAGTAGGCGGAATAAAAGGCCAGCGGTTCATGCACCTTGAACCAGGCGATGCGGAAGGCCATCATCACATAGGCTACCGCATGCGCCTTCGGGAAAAGATAGGCGATCTTGCGGGCGGAGTCGATCCACCAGCCCGGAACGCCCATATCCTTCATCTGCTGCTCGGCGTCTCCGGGGAACTCCCCTCTCTTTTTCACTTTTCCCTTGCGGACCGCCTCCATGGTCTTGAAGGCCAGAGACGGCTGCATGCCCTTTTCAATCAGGTAGCTCATGATGTCGTCACGGCAGCCGATGGTTTCATTGACGGTAGCGGTGCCGCTGACGATCAGATCGTGAATATTGCCGGCCCACACGTCCGTGCCGTGAGAGAAGCCGGAAAGCCGCACCAGCGTGTCAAACTGGGTTGGCTGGGTGTCCACCAGCATCTGCCGGGTAAAGCCCGTCCCGAATTCCGGGACGCCGATGGTGCCGGTCTCGCCGATAATCGGATCCCCTCTCTGCAGCCCAAGGGCTTCGGGCCCCGTAAAAATGCTCATGGTTTCCGGGTCCGAGAGAGAGATTTCCTTCGCGTTGACACCGGTGATATCCTCCATCATGCGGATCAGGGTGGGGTCATCTTGGCCGAG
>CAZBXX010000252.1:0-2143 GCA_964495965.1 uncultured Oscillospiraceae bacterium
AAGGCCGTGGTGCTGACGGATCACAGCCTGTGCCAGAGCGCCTGGAACGGCGGGGAAAAGCTCCCCCTGCAGCCGGAGGATACGCTGCTGTGCGTGCTGCCGCTGGGGCATGTGTTCGGCTTTGTGTGCGGGGTGCTGTGGGGCCTCAGCTCCGGCGCCTGCGTGGCCCTGGGGCGCGGCGCCCGGCACTATACGGACGACTTTGCCCATTACCGCCCGACGGCGGTGTCCGTGGTGCCGCTGCTGCTGGGCTTCCTGCTGAAGCAGCAGTGCCTGAATGAGGAGCTGAAGCTCATTCTGGTGGGGGCGGGGGACTGCCCGCCGCAGCTGCTGCAGGCCGCAGCGGCCATGGGCATCCGGGTCAGCTTCGGCTACGGCCTGACGGAGACCAGCTCGGGCGTGGCCATCTCGGTGGGCGGCGACCCCTATGCCATGGAGGTCTGCCCGGACGACACCATCACCATTGCCGAAGACGGCGAGGTGCTCATCGCGGCGCCTACCTGTATGATGCAGGGTTACTACAAGTGGCCCCAGTACACCGAAGAGGTGCTGCGCCACGGCATCCTGTCCACCGGGGACCTGGGCCGCTTTGACGAGGAGGGAAAGCTCCACATCACCGGCCGCAAGAAGGACATGCTGGTCCTGACGGACGGGACCAAGATCTTCCTGCCGGAGTATGAGGCCGCCCTCATGAAGCAGCTGGGGCACACGGAACTGGCCGTGGTCCTGCGCGACGGGCGCCCCGTGCTGGTGTACTCCGGCGAGGGTGAGCGCGGCGCGCTTCTGGAGCAGCTCAGGGGCCTGATGCGGGATCTGCCCCGCGGCCAGCAGCTGGGCGATGTGATTGTGGTACGGGATCCGCTGCCCCGCACGGCCAGCGGAAAAATAAAGCGCTGGGAACTCCAGCAGAAAGTGGGAACAATGGCATGACAAGACAGGAAGTACTGGAAAAGACCAGAAAGGTTATTTCGGACTGCTTTCCCGATATGGATGTGGAGGCCCTGACGGAGGACAGCGTCATCAACACCGAGACCGCCATCGACTCGATGGGTTTTGTGCTGGTGATCTGCAAGCTGGAGGCCCTGTTCAACGTGAAGATCCCCGAGCGCCAGTGGAACAAGCTTCAGACCATGGGCGACGTGGTCGACGCCATCATGAAGCGCCTGCCGGCATAAGGCAGGTCTGCATCCGCCATGAGTGACGACATCCGTTCGGCTGAGTGTTCCGCCGCTCCCGCGGTGGACGTGGAGCGCCTGAAGCTCCGAAGCCGCGACGTGGACATGTTCCGGAGGCTGCGCACATCGGAGCTCTTCAAGCTGCTGCAGGAGGCCTCCATCCGCCACACCGAAGCCCTGGGCATGGGCCGGGAGAAGACCCTGGACAAAGGCATCCTGTGGGTGCTGCTGATGCAGCGGGCGGAGATCACCCGCATGCCATGCTATGATGAGGACATTGTGCTGCGAAGCTGGCCGGGCACCACCATGCACCTGCTGTTCCCGCGCTATTATAGCCTGGAGACCGCCGCGGGCGAGAAGCTGCTGAAGGCCAGTGCCCTCTGGAGCCTGGTAGACGCCGAAAGCCGCAAAGTGGTCTTCCCGGAGCGCTACGGCATCGAGATTGCCGGCGTCACGACCGGGGAGGAGATTGCCCTGCCCTCCGCCATCCGCAAGCAGGACTGCAGCCGCGAGCGGGACTTTACCGTGCCCTACAGCTTTGTGGACCTGAACGGCCACATGAACAACACCCGTTACTTTGACCTGGCGGAGGACTGCGTCGGCGCCGCCGCGAGAGGGCTGGCGCTCAGCGAAGTGCGCACCGAGTACGTCAGCGAGGTCCGCTTCGGCGAGACCGTGCGCCTGCGCTGGAGCGGGGAGGAGGGCGAAGTTTTCCTTACCGGTGACTGCGGCGAAAAGACCGCCTTCCGCATGGTGCTGCGGTACCGGTAGCATGCCGGCTTTATCAGTCAGTCAGGAAGGGAAAAGACAAAGGTCATAACCAAAAAGCTATAATAATGGGGCTGCCTCAAAACGCCCTGTCATTGCGAACCAGTGCTCACACTGGTGTGGCAATCCGTTTCTGAATAACAATTCAAGTTACGGATGATCACGTCACCAGTCTGAGGACTGGTTCCTCATCATGACAG
>CAZBXX010000253.1:0-2126 GCA_964495965.1 uncultured Oscillospiraceae bacterium
CAGTCACCGAGACCTCATCCGGATGATCGACAAGGCTCTGTACAATGTAGGTCAACAGATCTTTCATGGATATGCGACTCCTTCGTTATGCTTCGACCTTTTTGATCAGGCCGCGTACGGTATCGGTCGGCTGGGCGCCGTTCGCAATCCAGTACTGCACGCGATCCATGTTGACCTTCAGCTTTTCGCTCTCGGCAGCAGGATTGTAGGTGCCGACTTCTTCAATGAAGCGGCCGTCACGGGGTGCGCGTGAATCCGCGACCACAATACGGTAATAAGGCGCCTTCTTTGCACCCATTCTGCGAAGTCTGATTTTAACCATCCTGTTTCACCTCCATATTAAAGTAGAATCAAAAATCTATTACAAGGCCTCTCCATCAGGGTCGGCGTTGTAAACCCGTTATTCAGAACAGCCCCGGAAACCCGCCGCCGAAGCCGCCCATGCCGCCCATCCGGCCCATTTTACGCTGGAACTTCTTCATGTTTTTGCCGGAGAACTGTTTCATCATCTGCTGCATGGCGTCATACTGTTTCAGCAGCCTGTTCACGTCTACCACAGAAGTCCCGGAACCCGCGGCAATGCGCTTCTTTCGGCTGGAATTGAGAACGGAAGGGTTATTCCGCTCCGCCTGCGTCATGGACAGGATAATGGCCTCCTGCCGTGCCAGCTGTTTTTCATCCATTTTAGCGCCGCGCAGGGCTTTTGCATCCACGCCGGGGATCATGCCGGCAAGGTCGCCCAGATCCCCCATACCGCGAAGCTGATTCATCTGATCCAGATAATCAGAAAGGGTAAACCGGTTCTGCAGCAGGCGTTCCGCCGCTGCCTGCGCCTTCTTTTCGTCAAAGCTCTGCTCAGCCTTTTCAATCAGCGTGAGGACATCGCCCATGCCCAGGATACGGGATGCCATCCTGTCCGGATGGAAGGGCTCAATCATATCCAGCTTTTCACCGGTGCCGATGAACTTGATTGGCTTACCCGTCGTGGCACGGATAGAGAGGGCCGCACCGCCGCGGGCATCGCCGTCGAGTTTGGTAAGCATGACACCGGTCACACCCAGGGCCTCGTCGAATGCGGTTGCGGCATTCACGGCATCCTGCCCGGTCATGGCATCCACTACCAGCATAATTTCAGCCGGTTCCACCGCGTCCCGTATGTTCCGGAGTTCTTCCATCAACTCTTCATCGATGTGCAGACGGCCGGCGGTATCGAGGAAAATCATGTCGTTGCCGTGCTTGCGGGCATGCTCGACTGCGGCCCTGGCAATGTCGACGGGGTTCGTCTGTCCCATCTGGAAGACCGGCAAATCCAGCTGTGCGCCAACAGTCTCCAACTGTTTAATGGCGGCAGGCCGATAAATATCGCAGGCCACCAGCAGCGGCCGTTTTCCCTGCTTGCGCATGTACCCGGCAAGTTTGGCGCCGTTGGTTGTTTTGCCGGCGCCCTGAAGGCCGACCAGCATCACAACACTAGGGGATTTTGCACCAATATTCAGCTTCTGATTCTCGCCGCCCATGAGACTGCAGAGTTCTTCATTGACGATCTTGATGACCATCTGGGCGGGTGAAAGCGCTTCCAGGACCTCTGTCCCGCTGGCACGCTCAGTGACCTTTTTGGTGAAGTCCTTCACCACTTTATAGCTGACGTCGGCATCCAGCAGGGCAAGGCGGACTTCACGCATGGCCTCTTTGACATCGGCCGCCGTCAGACGGCCCTTGCCGCGAAGCTTCTTAAAGGCGGCCGTCAGTTTATCAGATAAGCTTTCAAATGCCATACGCTGTCCTCAGTCCTCCTCATTCAGCATAGCACGGACCTCATCCCTGGCCGCCTGCAAAAGCCCGGTAGCCGATACCCGGCACGCTCCGTTCGTTTCGCCAGAGTCCCCATGCCGGCCGGTGCAATAATCCGGGCTGCTGTTCCCGGCCCCGCTCAGCTGCGCTTCCAGAAGGCCAAGCAGGTCAGCCAGATGCTGCAGATGTTTTCTGGAAGAGAGTGTACGCTGAATCAGCCCTGTTTTCTTCTCCATCTCTTCCAGTGTATCGGATGCCCGGCGGATATTGTCCCATGCGCCCTGGCGGCTGATCCCGCACTGTTCGGCAATCTCAGAAAGAGAGAGATCTTCATT
>CAZBXX010000254.1:0-2122 GCA_964495965.1 uncultured Oscillospiraceae bacterium
GGTTGGAGTCGAGCCACTTGCGGCCCATGGTGTCGCGGATGACCTGCATGCCGGGCAGAACCAGACCTACGCCGTCCTTGGCGCGCTTGAGCAGGAAGTCCGCGCCTTCAATGTCGAAGTGAGACGGCTCCAGCCAGCCGAACAGCGTGGTGCCGCCCATGGAACATTGCACGATGCGGTTGGGAATTTCTACATCTCCGATCTTAAACGGAGTAAATAGCGGTTCGTATTTCGGATTCATCGAATTACCCCTTTTTCAAAATAAGATTTTCCGCAAGCAGATTACGGAAGCAGAGCTCTGACAAAGTCCACCGGCCACATGAGCAGATCGCCGAGAAGATAGACCTTGTCCTGCACGGCGATGTAGGCGTCTTCGCCCATGAGCTGGAACAGCTTCTGCTTCACTTCATCCCTCTGGACCATCTTGCCGGCCAGATAGGCTAAGCCGCCGAAGCAAACGAGAAACAAGAGCTTCTTTGCTGCCTTCTTCATAAATGATACTCCCTCCTGAAATAATAAGATTCTGCTTTGATTTGCTGTGGAACTGCCACAGAAAGCCACAGTATCATACCCATGTATTATAATAAATTTCCAATAGAAAGTCAATTCACAATCAAAAAGAACGGAAGAAACTGGCAATTATGTACAAAAAACAGAGAGAAATTCGTGCAAATTACGA
Source organism: uncultured Oscillospiraceae bacterium (assembly GCA_964495965.1). Taxonomy (GTDB): domain Bacteria; phylum Bacillota; class Clostridia; order Oscillospirales; family Oscillospiraceae; genus Limivicinus. Next base: position 680 of record CAZBXX010000254.1, read on the forward strand.
ATTTAACAAAAGAAAGGCATACGTCAAAAAACAGGATGTTTATACAGCGGAATTGAAAGTGTTAAAATTCAGACAGCTGGCATTTTCCCCTGATCATGGAAGCTTTGTTTCATTGCCGTCCATCCGGATTCAGAGGGCGTCAGCGTGTGACAGTTGCCTTTTGGGAGTGGAAGTGATAACATCTGAGACAGCTCATACGAAGAAAAGAAAAGGAACCTGGTGAATCATGCGGTCATTCCATGAGATTACAGACTTTCATGCGCCGGAACTGGACATCTACGCCCGCCTGACGGAGACGCAGCTGCGCAGCGCGCACGGGATTGAGAATTCCCTCTTTATTGCCGAGAGTCCCCACGTGATCGAGCGGGCTCTGGATGCGGGCTGTGTGCCCGAATCGCTGCTGATGCTGCCAAAGATGCTGGACGGGAGGGAGAAAGGACAGGAGATCCTCGCCCGCTGTCCGGAAGTTCCGGTTTACGTCTGCGAGGAAGCCTGCCTGAAGCAGCTTACCGGCTTTCCGCTGACGCGCGGCGTCCTCTGTGCCATGAAGCGGCCGCCGCTGCCGAGGGCCGAAGATCTGCTTCGCTCCTCCACCCGCATTGTCGTGCTGGAAGATGTGATGAACCCCACAAACCTCGGCGCCATCTTCCGCTCGGCCGCTGCGATGGGGATGGACGCCGTCCTGCTGACGCCGGCTTCTACCGACCCCCTGTACCGGCGCTGTATCCGCGTCAGCATGGGGACGGTGTTTCAGATTCCCTGGGCATGGATTGGAGAAGAACTGACCGACTGGCCGGACAGGGGGATGAAACTGCTGCGGGAGCACGGCTTTAAGACGGCGGCGATGGCGCTGCGGGACGACGCGGTCAGCATTGAGGATCCCGCCCTGATGTCGGAAGAGAAGCTGGCAATCATTCTCGGCACCGAGGGCGACGGCCTTGCGGACAGAACCATTGCCGACTGCGACTATACCGTAAAAATTCCGATGTCCCATGGGGTCGACTCTCTTAACGTGGCGGCAGCGGGCGCCGTGGCCTTCTGGCAGCTGGGGCGGCGGGTCCTGTAATACCAAGCAGATCAATAGGAATATAGTTCAGTATAATAAGTGCATTTTTTGCCATATTCATGGTAAAATGCACTTTATTCAATTCATATCTTTTTTTGTTCCGTCAAATTGGCATTTCCTTCCGTTTCTTTCTGTTCATTTTGCTCATTGACGGCCCGTTTAAACCGGTGGTAAAATATAAATGTGATAGAGCGCACAGTCAACGGAGGCGGTCCCATGAAGAAAATGATGGTCCTGATCGGCAATTACGGCAGCGGCAAGTCCGAGCTGGCGCTGAACTTTGCGTTCCGCGCGGCTGAGCGCGGCGAACGTACCGAACTGCTGGATCTGGACATGGTCAACACCTACTTCCGCCTGACGGAACGCGGCAAACAGGT
>CAZBXX010000255.1:0-2115 GCA_964495965.1 uncultured Oscillospiraceae bacterium
CTTCATTTTACAAAGACAAGGCTATCTCGTGACGCCCAGCGCCACGTAGATTATATCACGTCCTCTCCATCTTGAAAAGGCCCTTTTTTGATGGGCTTGGTTTTGTGCGCTTTTTTTGGTATAGTGCTCAGATTACAATGTTTCAACCTTTTTCTCCATTCTTCTGTTATATTGTTTCGGAAGCCGCTTCTTATGCTTCCTGATCCGCCGCTTATTTGAAGCATACACCATCCACGTTGATTTGTCGATATGGTTTTGCGATTTCAATTTCTCTTCCTTTCAGAAGAATGCTCGCGAAAAAACTGTTGGGTCATGAAGCTTGTTCCTTCTCCTGGTCCGGTCACTGCGCAAACAGATCTTCCCCTGTGATTTCATTCACGACAATGCCTTTATGCACGTTCCTCTTTACCCCGTTCAGCGTCACCATCGTCAGCAGAATCGCTTTCTGCGTTCCGGACTCTTTTCGAAATGCTTCCGATTTGTAGAGAAGATCTTTTTCATAAGCCGCATCGATGACAAATTCATCCTGCATATACTTCATTTCGCAGAGGTTGATGACATCATCCTTTCGATCAATCAGCAGGTCTATTTGAGCGCCGGGGCTCGACTTTTTGCTTCTCCAGGCATATTCCCTGCTGCTGACGCCGCTGATTCCAAGCGCCTGTTTCATCTGCGCCGTATGAAGCAGGCATACTCTTTCAAAAGCGATTCCGCACCAGCTGTAATAAGCCGGCGTATTTATAAAATCGATCCACGCAGCCAGTTTTCTGTTTTGTACCCAGGTCAGCTGAAACAATGTGAAAGGATCTGATAATTGAAAGATACAGCTGTTCTTCGCTCTTGTATAGTCGCTGTATTTCCGGATAAAGCCGCACTGTTCCAATTCCTCCAGGCATCGGGTAAGCTCTTTGCCGTCCGGGATGTTTTTCTCTCTTGACAGTTCCGCTCTGGTCATGCCGCTGTTTTTCTTCGAAAGCGCCTCCATAATCTCCATATGATGATCGGCCTTCCGGAACAGAGATGCAAACATCCGGTTGTATTCATAGCGCAAAGGTCCGTTTTCCTGAAAAAGCAGGATGTCAATGTTCTGCGCAAGACTGAGCTGCGGCATCAGGTAGTTCAGATAATACGGAATTCCCCCGAAGACCATATAACACTCCATCATCTGCCTGCGGTTAAGCGGCATCCCGTTTGACTGCAGAAGCAGCTCGCATTCTCTGAGAGAGAAAGGAAGCAGATGAATCTGCCTGGTCAGACGGTTGTACAGCCCACCGGTGTTCATGACAATATTGTGAATCATCCAGGATGTCGCAGAGCCGCATACGATAAAAACCAAATCCTTCTGCGCAGAGCCCCAGCTGTTCCAGAAATAATCGAGCGCACTCTTAAAGTCCGATCTGGCAGTATCCAGCCATGGCATCTCGTCCAGGAACACAACTCTTTTCCCGGATTGATAATCTCGCAAAACACTCGGTGACGACAGCAGTTTTTCCAGCCGAGAAAAGGCTTCAAACCAGTCTTTCGGCGCGGCTTTTTCGCTGCTTCCGTATTTGCAGAGGGCTTCGTGAAAGACACGCAGCTGTTTTTTTGTGTTCAGATCTACAACGCCTGTTGCATAAAAGGAGAAACAGTCATGAAAAAACTCTCTGATCAGATACGTCTTTCCTACTCTGCGCCGCCCGTACACCGCAAGAAACTCCGGCCGGGGACTTTTCAGGCATTCCCGCAGGATGGCCTGTTCTTCTTTTCTTCCGATCATCGTTCTGTACCTCCTTGTCTGTCTGCAGTCGGTCTCTTTTGATGATATTATATATTTCTGGTATTTATATGTCAATTCTGTTTTATAATTTCCCAGAATATGATTTAAACATTATATTTTGGGGAATTACAAGCGATTTTTCGCAAGCAACACTTTCTGCGGCAGGCTTGTAGACATCCCCTTTGTTCTGTGTTATCATGACGGGGTAGCAGACGGCGTGATGGATGCCTGTCTGTTCGACACTGAAAGAGCCAGACAACACGCAGAGAGAGAAACAGCGTGTTTGCTTCGAATCGTATTTACCGGAGGGGATTATCCGTGTCTGAGAAACTGTATTTTGCATCCGATTACATGCA
>CAZBXX010000256.1:0-2062 GCA_964495965.1 uncultured Oscillospiraceae bacterium
GCAATCATGTCCTCATAGCCGGTCAGGGCCTTGTAGGAGGCAAACTGCGCCGCCCGGTCGTATTCGGACATACGGGGGTGCTTCGGGGACTCCCAGTGTGGCCGGTCGATAATCTCCCGGTAGACCTCCCGGGGATCCGGTTCCTTTTCGGTAATGCCTTTGGTCATTTCTTTTTGTCCCCCTCTCCCGACCGGTGTCCGCCGATCTGCATGTTCCGCTCCCTGGTGGTGGCGCCCTCCAGGAAGTTGGTGCCTTTCAGGATGGCGTTCTTTCCGTACTTTTCCTGCATGGCGAGGGTGGCCTTCTGGAGCTTCCGCTCTTTCTCCTCCGCCTTTTCCTCCGCGGCCTTCCGGTCGCGGTCTTTCTTTTCCGCGTCACTGTCCAGCTCGGGGTTATCGAAGAGGGAGAGTTGTTTTTATGAACAATCCATCAAAAAAATTTCTGAGTCCCCGTAAGTTGTCTCAGCTGTACGGCATCCCGGAAACCATGATTCGCAGGGATATCAAGCGAGGACTTGTTCCCGGATTTTACTCTGGAACCTGGTTTCATATTGATGTTGACAGCTACATTGACCTGTTAACAAAGAAAAATCTTTCGGAAAACGCGGATTAATTTTGCCGGATCGGCCGTGTAAAGTACATCTCAACTCCCGGTAATAGCGGTTTTGTCCGTTTCTTTTGGGTTGTTGAGCAGCTTAATTATCCAGTTTCCAGGCTCCAGTGAAAAAATTCCACACAAAAAATTTGACTACGAGGTTTGACTACGAGATTATCTCGAGAGCCTAAATACTTGAAAAAATACCAAAAACCGCTCAATTCTTACGAATTAAGCGGTTTTCTGTGGCACGCGATAAGGGATTCGAACCCCTGACCTTCTGGTCCGTAGCCAGACGCTCTATCCAGCTGAGCTAATCGCGCATTTCCGACAGCTCAGAGATAATAGCACAGCGGGGAGCAAAATGCAAGCATTATTTTTCCGTTTTTTGCGTTTCCGGTTTATTTGTTCACTGTTTTGTCTGTTTTGCCTGCCGGATGGAAAGGCCGATGCGCTTTTTCTTTTCATCCACGTTCAGCACGACAACCTGCACCACATCGCCGACGGACAGCACTTCGGAGGGGTGCCGCAGAAAACGGTCGGAAATCTCCGAGATATGCACCAGGCCGTCCTGATGGACGCCGATGTCCACAAAGGCGCCGAAGTCAATCACGTTGCGGACCGTGCCCCGGAGGACCATCCCGGGCTGCAGGTCTTTCATCTCCATCACATCGGTGCGGAGAATGGGCTGGGGGAGAGAATCGCGCACATCGCGCCCGGGCTTCATCAGCTCCTGCATCACGTCCGTCAGGGTGGGGACACCGATGCCCAGCGCCTGCGCGGCCTTCTCCCTGCCGAAGAGCTTCACCCGCTCCGGCAGGTCGGCGAGGCGGCCTTCCCGCACATCCGCTTCGCTGTGGCCGGTCAGCTTCAGGAGGCCGGCCGCCGCGGCGTAGGATTCCGGGTGCACGGCTGTGTTGTCCAGAATGTTCCCGCTTTCGGGGACCCTCAGGAAGCCCGCACACTGCTCAAAGGCCTTGGGACCGAGCTTCGGCACCTTCTTCAGCGCGGCGCGGGAGGGGAAGGGCCCGTTTGCTTCCCGGTAGGCAACGATGTTCCTGGCTGTGGCCGCAGTAAGGCCGGAAACCCTGCGCAGCAGGGAGGGAGACGCGGTGTTCACGTCCACGCCGACCGCGTTGACGCAGTCCTCCACCACGGCGTCAAGGGCCGATTCCAGCTGCTTCTCCGGCATGTCGTGCTGGTACTGGCCGACGCCGATGGCCTTCGGCTCAATTTTGACCAGCTCGGCAAGCGGGTCCTGCAGGCGGCGCGCGATGGAGACGGCGGAGCGGAGGTTCACGTCAAACTGCGGGAACTCCTCCGCACCCAGCGGGCTGGCGGAATAAACCGAAGCGCCGGCTTCCGAAACGATCATGTAGCTGAGGTTCGCGCCCCGGGCGTTTTCCTGCCGGATGAGCTCCACGGCCATCTGCTCGGTCTCGCGGCTGGCGGTGCCGTTGCCGATGGC
>CAZBXX010000257.1:0-2057 GCA_964495965.1 uncultured Oscillospiraceae bacterium
CATACTGATCGGTGTTGTCGCCGATGATTTTGCAGGAGTTCTTGTTGGCACCGACAGTGCCGTCGGAGCCGAGCCCCCAGAACTTGCAGGAGATGATACTCTTTCCGCTGGTGACAATGTTCTCGCCTACCGGCAGAGAAGTATGGGTAACATCATCGTGAATGCCGATGGTGAAGTGGTTCTTCTTCTCCCCGCTCATGTTGTCAAAGACCGCCTTCAGCTGCGCCGGAGTGGTGTCCTTGGATGAGAGGCCGTAACGGCCGCCCAGAAGGGTCAGCTGCCTGCCTGCTTCGTAGAGGGCAGCGCTGATGTCTTCAAAGAGCGGCTCACCAAGGGAACCGGGCTCCTTGGTGCGGTCAAGTGCCGTCAGAACCCTGCAGCTCCCGGGGACAGCTGCCAGGAAGTGCTTCAGGGAGAAGGGCCGATACAGGTGCACCTGCATCATGCCGACCTTCTCTCCACGTTCGACCAAATAATCCACCACTTCATGCAGGGCCTCGCACACAGAGCCCATAGCCACCACTACGCGTTCGGCATCCGGCGCGCCGTAGTAGTTGAAAAGCCTGTAGTCACGGCCGGTCAGCGCTGACATTTTTGTCAGGTACTCTTCCATCACCGCCGGGAAGGCCTCATACGCGGGGTTCACGCTCTCACGGACCTGGAAGCAGATGTCGTCCGTGCCGTTAATGTTGCGGATGGTGGGATGTTCCGGGTTCAGTGCCCGGTCCCGGAACTTCCTGAGCTCCTCCTGATCCACCATTCCCCGCAGATCCTCATAGTCCAGCACTTCGATCTTCTGAATCTCATGGCTGGTGCGGAAGCCGTCAAAGAAGTGCTGCACCGGCAGGTGCCCCTTGATGGCAGCCAGATGTGCGGCAGCCCCAAGATCCATGCATTCCTGCACGCTGGAGGAGGCCAGCTGTGCCCACCCGGTCTGTCGACATGCCATCACGTCCATCTGGTCGCCGAAAATCGAGACATTGCTGGCCGCAACAGAGCGGGCGGCGACGTGCATAACGGCCGGCAGCTGCAGGCCCGCAATACGGTACATCGGCGGAATCATCAGCATCAGGCCCTGGGCCGAGGTATAGGTTGTGGCAAGGGAGCCTGCTTCCAGGGCGCCCTGTACACCGGCGATGGCGCCGGATTCTGCCTGCATCTCCACCAGTTTGACCGGCGTGCCGAAGAGGTTCTTCTTCCCTCTGGCAGACCACTCGTCCACATGGTTGGCCATGGGGCTTGACGGGGTAATGGGGTAAATGGTTGCAACTTCGGTAAAGGCGTAGCTTGCGTAGGCGGCGGCTTCGTTGCCGTCCATGGATTTTTTGACCGGGTTCTTTTCCATCGGATATTCCTCCTGTCTTCCCTGCCGCACCGGCAGGACGTCTGATTTGATTACCGCAATCGGTTGATAGCTTAATCGGTTAATTGACCACATTATAATTCTGTGTCTCTTCTTTGTCAAGCAGGAAGAACTTCGCAGTTTGCACAAATAATTTCCCTGTATTTTGTACAATTTGCGAATTTTTCTCTAGCATTAATTTTTTTCTTGACAAAGCGCTGGCGTTCAGATATTATGTGCTCAGTTAAGTTAATCGGTTAAGCACTCTCTTGATCCATCAGCCCGGATCGCACTTGTGTTATTGAAAGGAACGGGATTTCATGAGCAAGCTCACTGCCATTCACACTCCGGAAGAGATGGAACTCTTCTACCATTATAAGGCCCCCGTCAAGCCCATCCGCTTTTCCAGCGTGGATCTGCGCGATGGTCAGCAGTCTCTGATTGCAACGCGCATGACTACGGAAGACGTTGTGAAGCTCATCACCAAAATGGACAGGGTCGGCTTCGACAGCATTGAGATGTGGGGCGGCGCTACCTTTGACGTCATGCTCCGTTATCTGAAGGAAGACCCTTACGAGCGTCTGCGCCTGTGCAAGAAAGCCGCGCCCAACTCCAATCTCCGCATGCTGCTGCGCGGGCAGAATATTGTGGGCTATCATCAGTATTCCGATGACGTGGTGGAGCATTTTGTGGACTGCGCAGCCGAAGCCGGGAT
>CAZBXX010000258.1:0-2034 GCA_964495965.1 uncultured Oscillospiraceae bacterium
AGGATGCGCATGTCAGTGACTGTGAGGTGCCATCTTGGTGCCGAAAAGGTGGCGAATTAAAAACGGTTTTACTTTGTTCCTGTCAGCGCCACGCCGTTGACATACAGCGTGTAGCCGTTGGAGATAACATTGGCGGCGTGGCCGTTGAATTCGGTCACATAGCTGTCGCCGGTCAGCGTCCAGGTGCTGGTGCTGTCCAGCGTCACAGAGACAGTGCCGACCTCGGTGGAGACGGTTTCGCCCTTGGCGTTGGTGATAGCCCCGTCGATGCTGCCCTCAAAGGTGGAGCCGTCCGTCAGCTCCAGTGTCAGGCTGGAATCACTGCCGACCTTGATCGCGCCGACGAGCTTCTGGGCAATGGCCTTGAGCATCGCAATGTTGCTGCCGCCGCTCCAGCCGTCCGCACAGACGGAGAGGAGAATGTTGTCCGCGTCCTCGTTGACGATCTCCACGCCCTCAAGCGTGATGACCGCGCTGGTGTTGGTCACGTGGAAGACGTGACCGTTGAGGCTTTTGAGGCTGCCGCCGGTCATGGTGAAGCTGCTGGTGCCGCTGGCCGCGTCGCCGGACATGGACTGGTAGATCATGATGGTGTCCAGGAAGGTGGCGTTGCCGTTGCATTTCGTGTTGTTGGCGGTCAGGTCGCAGTTGTTGAGCGTGATGGAGTTGAGTCCTTCAATGCATACGCCCTCGGAGAGATTGGAGGTCAGCGTCGCGTTGGAGACCGTGATATCCGCCGTGGAGTAAATGGCGGGAGAACCCAGACCGTTGGAGGTGTAGCTGCCGCCGTCCACCACAACAGTCCCGCCGCCGCGGTCGGTACGGATGGCCGCAGAGGATCGGCCGGAGGTCTCCACCGTCAGATCATAGGCGTAGGTCACGCCGCCGCCCGTGGTCATGATGCCGCCCGAGCCGTCGCCGGTAGTAACAATGCTGGTATCGCGGATGATGAGCGTGGTTCCGTCGCCGGAAGCCCCGTTTTGCCCGCCGTTTCCGCCGTAGCAGAAGACGCCGTTTGCACCTTCCGCATCGGAGGTGATCGTGCCGCCTGTGATGGTGGTCGTGGTTCCGTCCTTCACCAGTACAGCCGCATTCAGGCCGTAGAAGTTGCAGTTATCGCCGCCATCGGAGTCGCCGGACTTGGTGACCGTCGGATCGGTGATCGACACCTCGTCAGAGGTGCTGATCAGCAGGGCGCTTTCGTCGGAGGTGCTGCTGGCATAGGTCTGGCCGCTCTGGCTATCTGCAGAGCTGATCTCCACCGCGCCGGTATAATCGATATCCGCGCTGCTGGAGCCGGGAGCACCGCCGGGCATCCCGCCGCCAAAGCCTCCGGGAGGCGTTCCGCCCGGTCCGCCTTTGCCGTCAGGAGGATCGCCGGGAGGCGTGCCGCCTGGCCCGCCGCCTTCGGGAGGTTCACCGGGCATATCGCCGGAGGGCGCGCCCTCGGTCGAGGCCTGTTCGCTTGCTTCTGCCGTCTCAGTGGAAACCGATTCCGTTTCGGTTTCCGTCACAGCGGCGCTTTCGCTCGCGGTGCTTCCGCAGGCGCAGAGACTGAAAATCATAATCAGAGATAAAAGAATACAAAGAGTCTTTTTCATAAGAAATCCCTCTCTTTCCTTGTGTGTTTTTAGATTATACCTCTAACCTTAATTATAACTTAAACAATGAAAAGCGGAAATATATATCACCTCATATCTCCGCTCAGCATGGACACCAGTTCCAGCCACAGATCAAGATCCGAAGTAGGGGAGGACCAGAGGCGGAGCGAGATGATGTTGATGGCCTGCTCTTTCAGCCTGTAATAATGCCGGCGGGAGATGTTCAGCCGGAACAGCACGTCAGTCTGCAGGAGCTTTTCATCCGAGATGTAGGTCATGTAGATGAGATCATAGAGCAGGGAACCGTTGTCCGGCTTGCGCTTGAGGGCGGTGAGTGCGTCGTTGATCCGATCCAAAAGCTGTCTGGTCTTGGCCAGCCGCTCCAGGTTCAGCTCCAGACGACGATTCTCCATACCGATTTCGGCGTCGACTC
>CAZBXX010000259.1:0-2027 GCA_964495965.1 uncultured Oscillospiraceae bacterium
CGAAGCTGCGGGCTTCCTTGATCTGCTCGGAAACCTCCTTCGCGCGCTGGGTCTCCATATAAACCAGTTCCGCCTTGAGCTCCTCAAGACGTTCCTGACTCATTTTGTAGCGGTTTGAATTTGCGTTTGTCATATGTGCCTCTCTCCTGACAGGGGTGCGCAGCGGCACCCCGGTGTTTTCTCCTGTTCTATTCTCAAACTGCCGGAGCAGATTGATGCGTGTGTATGCGTGTGTGAGTGTGCGCCTGCCCGAGCCGGCTGCGGACGGGCTCAGCTCAGGTAGCGCAGGGCCTCCATCAGCTGGGTATCGTCCGAGGTGCTTGCCGTGCCCTCTTCCCCGCCGGTGGTGCCGGAGGTGGTGCCGGTGGCGGAGGCGTCACGGTTAAAGACGATCATATCGGGGATCACCCCGCCGGCCGCGGCAATGTCCGTGCCGGCCGGGGAAAGCAGGCTGTGGGTGGACAGGCGCAGGGCGCTGCCGTCCTGCAGGACGATGGTTTCCTGGGTGCGGGTGTTGCCGGTGGACGGCTCGCCCATCAGTGTCGCCCAGTGATAGTCCTTCAGCACCGCCGCGAAGAGCTCCGCCTCGCGGAAGCTGCCGGCATTCAGCAGCACCACCATCGGAAGCTCCAGACTCATGCTGTCAGATTCCGTGACGCGCTCGGTACCGTCCTTGCTGACGTCTGAAAACAGGCGCCCGGCCGGGAGCAGATAGTCCAGAAAGACCGCGGCCTCGGTGGTCAGGCCGCCGGGATTGTCACGCACGTCAATGACAAGGGCGGTCGCCCCCTGCTTGAGAAGGGCTTCCACCGCGTCCACGCAGGCCTGGCCGCTGCCGGCCTCGAAGTTGTGAATCTGAATGTAGCCGGCGCCGGTTTTTTCCAGCCGGTAGAGGATGGCCTGGGAGTTGGCGTTGGTGCAGTCGATTTCAATGGGTTCCGAGGCGCCGGAGACCGTGAGGGTGAACTTTTCGTTCATTTTGGAGCGGATCAGGGTGCGCACCTCGTCGGTGGAGTAGCCGGAGACCTTTTCCCCGTTCACCGCGTTGATGATCATGCCGACGCTGACGCCTGCATAGGCCGCAGGCGAGTTGGGATAGACCGTAACAATCTGGAAGCCGCCGGTAGAGTCCTTCACCAGGCTCATGCCGATGTCGTTATACTCGTTGGAGGACGAGAGCTGATAGGTGCGGTACTCGTCGTCCGTCAGAAAGCTGCTCCAGGCGTCGCCGAGGCCGGCCACCATGGCGGTGGCGGCGGAATAGCCCATGCTCTTGCGGTCAACCTGCTCGATGTACTTTTCGTCGATGATGTCCTTGATTTCGATGTAGCGCATGGCTTCATCGTAATCCTCTTCCCCGCCCACGGCGCGGATGACCTGGTTGCGGGTGGTGATGCGAGTGGCGAAAAAGGCGATCAGCAGAAGCACCAGCACCACCCACAGGTTCACGCTGATGCTCAGCAGCCTGCGTAAAAAGATGCTGATGCCGCCAAAAAGGCGGCGTGAGAATCTGTGCATGGGAAACTCCTCAGCAATTGTAGTAGGTCAGCCCGCCAAAGAACTGGGCGGGATCGGTACGGCTGCCGTTGATGAAGACTTCAAAATGGCAGTGGGTACCGGTGGCGCGCCCCGTGGCGCCGAGATAGCCGATGGTCTGACCCTTAGAGACGGTTGCGCCGTTGCCGACCGCGAGACCGGACATATGCCCATAGAGGGTCTGGTAGCCGTTGCCGTGGTCGATGATGATGTAGTTGCCGTAGCCGTCGTTATAGGTGGCGGTGATCACGGTGCCGCCGTCGGCGGCGACAACCGGCGCACCGTCATTGCCGTAGCCGTCGATGTCAATGCCGCTGTGATAGCGCTGCTCGCCGGTGAAGGGGTCGGTACGGTAGCCGTAGCGGCTGGTGATGCGGGTGCTGCAGGGAACCGGCCAGCCCAGGCTGCCGGTGGCGGAGGCGTTGCCGCCGCCCAGGCCAAGCGTGCCGGAGGCCGTGCCGCCGTCGCCGCCGTTTGCCGCCGCGGCCGCT
>CAZBXX010000260.1:0-2008 GCA_964495965.1 uncultured Oscillospiraceae bacterium
CTGCGGTGGATTTCAAAGTTGCTGACGGGGAGCTTCTCGTAGCAGTCGTGGTACTTGCGGTCGAACATGGTGGTGGTAAAGCCCAGGTCCTCCATGATGCCCCGGACTTCGTCTGCACGGTCGGGGTCCACCAGAATATCCCGGTCCGCCATCTCACGGATGCCGTAGTCCGGGTACAGGTCCTTCAGGAGGGCGCCCTTCATGGGCAGGTACCAGATTCCGGCTTCCTCAAACCGGGCAAGCACGGCGGCCATCTCCACGTCCATCAGCGCCATTTTGCGGATGGCCATGGCTTTTGCCTGGACGAATCGCGGGTCCTGAATGCCGGCGGATTCCAGCGCGTGGGCGGCAACGGCCACCAGCAGATGTGCGCAGGCAACGTCATACACGGCCTGCAGGTCCATACCGGCAACGCGCTGCGCATCGGGCACGGTGCCGTTTACGGCGCAGCCCGCCAGATACAGCACGTCAGAAGCGGCCTGGTCGCGGCCGGAGGGTTCCGTCCTCTCCGGCGCCGCTGAGCGGGCCGCCGCTTTTTTCTCTTTTCGGCTCATGCTTCCGTCACTCCGTTCTCCGTAAAGTTCAGAACCCGGTCACAGATGCCCAGCGCCGCGGGGCGGTGCGTCACGATGACCACGGTTTTGTCGGTCAGGCTGTGCAGGTTTTCCAGCAGGCGGCGTTCAGTCTCCGCGTCCAGAGAGCTGGTAGCCTCGTCCAGCAGCAGCACGGGTGCGTCCGAAAAGACCGCCCGCGCAATGGCCAGGCGCTGCATCTGCCCCTCGGAGAGCCCGCTTCCGTGCTCGCCCAGCAGGGTGTCGATGCCCCGGTCCAGCTCCGCAACAAAGCCGTCGGCGCAGACCAGCTCCAGCGCGCGGCGGATGCGGTCATCGTCCTGCGCGGCGGAGGGGTCTGCAAAGGAGACCACCTCGCGGATGCTGCCGTTCATCAGTACATTCCCCTGCGGAACATAGGCAAACAGCCGCCGGTGCGCCGCGGTGAGGGGCAGGACTTCCTCATTTTGGTTTACATAATACCGCTCCCCGGCATCCGGGGAATAGACGCACATCAGCAGCTTCAGCGCGGTGGACTTCCCGCAGCCGCTGGGGCCGGTAAAGGCAACGGCCTCGCCCCGGCGGATCTCCAGGCTCAGGTGCTTTAGCGTTGCGGGCATGTTCCGCTTGCTGAGCTTCCCGATCTCTTCCGCGCCCTCCACGGCCGGATAGTAGGCGAAGGAGGCATCCCGAAGCCCGAAGGCGGAAAAGCCGTTCCGGTAGAGTTCCTGCACGGCGGCGGCAGGAAGCGGCGCCCCGGGCGCCTCGTCAAAGCTCTCGATTTCCATCAGGCGCTCGGCGCTGGCCAGCATGGCGTAGTACCGCGGCAGATAGCCGGTGATGTTGGCAAAGGGGGACTGAATCTGCGAGATGAGCTGGGTGACGGCGGTCAGGGTGCCGAAGCTGACGGTGCCCCGCAGAATGCCGTAGCCGCACCAGCCGAAGCCCAGCAGATACATGCCGTTCATGGCGGCGCCGAAGCCGATGTTGCAGAGGTTGGAGAAGCGGTTGCGGCGCAGACGGGCGGAGCGGTGTTCCTCCATTTTCTCCTCCGCCAGGCGGGCAGTGTCCTCTTCCGCGGCAAAGGAGCGGATCACCAGCATGCTGCTGATGCGCTCGTGCAGGAAGACCCGCAGCCTTCCGTCCGCTTCCTGAATGTTTTTGTGCATGCGCTTCAGCACCCGGCGGAACAGCCAGGTCAGCAGCACCATCACCGCCCCGCCCGGGAGCAGAATGGCGGCAAAGACCGGCTGCAGCACCAGGATCATCACAACGGCGGTGATGAGCTTCACAACCATCTCGGCAAGCCCCGGCAGAATCTCCACGCAGCTGCCGGCCACCACCACGGTGTCGCTGGTCAGGCGGTTCAGCCATTCGGCGGAGTGCACGGCGCTGACCTGCAGATAGTCCCGGTGCAGCAGTGCCTGCGTCAGCCGGGACTTGAAGAAGTTTTCATA
>CAZBXX010000261.1:0-1984 GCA_964495965.1 uncultured Oscillospiraceae bacterium
CACTCCACATAGGAGATATGATTGGTCTCCAGCCACACGTCCAGAAGCCGCTCGCCCACAAAGCCGAAAACACGCCTGTCATAGTCATTGTAGTCCGAAATATCCAGCCGCTTTTCCAGCTCAAAGAGCACATCGAACAGCCAGGCGCAGTAGCTATCCAGCTCCGGGCGCCGCATCAGGAACATGTTGAAGCGGTGGCCGTACGTGCGCTGCAGCGTGGCGGTGAAGGCCGGCAGATACTCCGGCCAGCGCTCCGCGAGCACAGCCTCGGTGGCAACCAGATCCGCCCTGTGGTGGGCATGGACATACTGGCTGTAGCCGGTCTCGATAAAGTAGTTCCGCTTCTCCGGCAGCACCACCGGGGCTTTCTGCAGCAGCTTCTCCGCCCGGCGCAGGGTCAGCACGCGGTCCCACCTGCCGCCAAGGCGCCGTCCGGCAAAGTGGCGGCGGTAGTGGCAGAGGCCCACGGCGTCGGCCTGCAGGTTCTGCCACGCCCAGTAGAGGCAGGTCAGCTCGCAGAAGCCGGGGTTCTTTTCGCTGATGTTGGGCCCGGTGTTATCCGGGGTGTAGGGCAGCGGCGGGTGCAGCGCCGCACCGGCCTGCACCGGCAGATACAGCGGGTCCGCCGGCATGCGGTACTCCTTGTGCGTGGCCACCACGACGCGGATATCACTGCCGGCCATGACGGAGAGATACTGCTGCATCAGTGCCGGGAGCGTGGTCTGCAGCCCGTAGGGCAGGATCATCTCCCGCGCGTTGCTCCGAAGCCTTTCAAAGAGAGCGGGATCCTCCATCAGGCGCAGGATCTGCCGCGCGCAGGCGTCCCTGTCCCCGTAGGGGTACAGAAGGCCCGTCTCGCCGTCCCGGATCAGATCGGTGTGGCCCTTTACATTGCTGGCCACCACAGGCAGGCCCGCATACATCGCCTCCATCACGTTGAAGGGCAGGCCTTCACTGCGGCTGACGCTGACGGCAATGTCCGCCATGCGGAACCACCGGCCGATGTCCTCCCGCTGTCCGGGGAAGATCACCCGCTCCGCCAGCCCCAGCTGAGCCGCCAGCTGCTTCCATTCCTGCAGGTAAATTCCGTCACCGGGCAGAGCCAGCCAGCAGCTCTCCGGCAGCTGCGTCATGGTTTCAATCAGAATCTTCTGACCCTTGCGCTTGGAAAACTCCGCCGCATAGATGAGCACGGTGGCATCTTCCGGGATGCCGAGCTCCCCGCGCAGGGCTGCGCCGTCGGCATCCGTTGCCTGGTCCAGACGCGCAAAGTCCACCCCCATGCCTGGCGAACGCTCCACGCGGCGGGCGTAGCCGTTTTCCACCGCCATGTGCCAGTCCCAGTCGTTCATGGTGATGAGCAGGTCTGTCTGCGGGGCAATCAGGCGCTCGGCAATATCATACATTTCCCGCGTCGGGTGGGGGGTCCTGTTGTCAAACAGGTAGCCGTGCATCACGTTGATGAGCTTCGGCCGGTCCGCCATCCCCTTCACGGCAAGGCAGGTGAAAAACGAAGCCAGCGAGGTGTGGGTGATGATAAGGTCGTAGCGCTCCTCCCGGATCAGCTTCCGCAGCCTGGCCGCGCTGCGGAAGTTCAGCGGGGAACTGATGGCCTTCAGAAAGGGCAGGTCAACAGTCCGGTCAACCCCGGGCACCTGCTCCGGCGCGCCGGGACAGGCCAGATGCGTCTCCCACCCCAGACGCTGAAACTCGCACAGGTAGGGGAGATGAAAGCGCTGAATATGTTCATAGCTGGATGCTGTCATCAGGAGTTTTTTCTTCACCGGCCACCTCTTCAGTCTCTGGAAAAAAGGTCCCTCGTATAGACCAGCTCTTCAACGTCCTGAAGATCCCGGTGCATACGGTTTGCCACAATCACATCGGAAGCCGCCTTGAACTCCTGAAGATCGTTTACCACACGGTTGCCGCCAAATTCCGTCTGCTCCTTCAGGATAGGCTCGTAAATGATCACTTCTGCGCCACA
>CAZBXX010000262.1:0-1918 GCA_964495965.1 uncultured Oscillospiraceae bacterium
TGACCGAGCTCACACCGCTGATGTCGGTGTTCATGCGGGTGATGATGTCGCCCTGCTTCTCCGAGGTGAAGAAGGCATGGGGCATGTGCTGCAGATGGTCATACATCTGGTTCTTCATGTCGAAGATGATGCGCTGGGAGATCCAGGAGTTGATGTAGCTCTCCAGCACGGAGATGACCTGTGAGGCCGTGAGCGTCACAAAGGCCATGATGAGCAGGCGGACGAGCAGCGCCATGTTCTTTCCGACCAGCGCCTCGTCCACAATCTTCCCGGTGATGATGCTGGGCAGCAGCCCCAGCACGGCCGAGACCAGGATGGTCACAAACACCAGAAGAAACTGCGGCCAGTAAGGTGTCAGGTAGGAGAGGATCCGCCGGATCAGCGTGCCGTTCACCACCGGCATATTCTGTTTTTCTTCGTCCGTCAGAAAGCCCCGTGGGCCTAAACCGCGTCCGGGAGGCATCCGCATCACGCCTTTCACAAATCGGGTGTCCCCTATTCTATGCGCCCGAAGGACGGCGGTCAAGCCTGTAATCGTGAACATTTCTGCCCTCCCGCTCCGGGCGCCGCGCAAAAGTGCCGGGACCTTGTCGGAAGAGCGGAATTTTGTGGTATTTACCGATTGACGGGGGCAGGCAGATTCGTTATACTAACCGGGTAATTTTCCCATACAGATGACTCTGTTTTGCATCTTTATTCTCTTCTGGAGGTTTAATCCATATGATTGGTGAAATATCCCGGGACGAAATCCGCAGCGCCATCGCCGACAAGCTCTGCGCGCACTTCAGCGTTTCTCCCGACCTTGCCACCGAGGACCAGGTTTTTCAGGCATCCGCCATTGTCATTCGTGAGCTGATGAGCCGCTTCCTCGCCATTGAAGATCCGCGCCGCGTGGAGAAGGAAGTCCACTACATGTCCATGGAATTCCTGATGGGACGCAGCCTGATGAAGAATGCCTTCAACCTTGGCGTGGGCGAAGCCCTGACCGGTGCGCTGGAAGACCTGGGCTTCAACGCTTCCGACATCTTTGAGGCGGAACCCGATGCCGGTCTCGGCAACGGCGGCCTCGGCCGTCTGGCCGCCTGCTACATGGACAGCATGGCTTCCCTGGGTCTGGAAGGCACCGGTTATTCCATCTGCTATGAGCTGGGCATCTTCCGGCAGCAGTTTAAGGACGGAAAGCAGACCGAGGTTGCCGACAACTGGCGCAGCGCGGCGGAAAGCTGGCTGATTCCCCGTTACGAGGACGCTGTGGAAGTCCGCTTCGGCGGGCAGATCGCTCCCCACTGGGACAGCAAGGGGCATTATTCCGCCACCCACACCGGCTATACCGCCGTTATTGCGGTTCCGCGCGACATGCTGATCGCCGGATACGGCGAAAACACCATCAATACGCTCCGCCTCTGGGACGCCAAGAGTCCGAACTCGCTGGACATGTATCTCTTTTCCGAAGGGGAATATGTCAAGAGCCTGGAGCAGCGCACCATGGCGGAGGTCATCACGAAAGTGCTGTATCCCGCAGACGACCATATTGAAGGCAAGACCCTTCGCCTGAAGCAGCAGTACTTCTTCGTGTCGGCCAGCGCCCAGGACATCGTGCGCAAGCACATCCGCAAGTGGGGCGATATCAACAGCTTCGCGGATCACCATGTCATCCAGATCAACGACACCCACCCCGCCATGATTATCCCGGAGCTCATGCGCATTTTCATGGACGAGTACCAGCTCGGCTGGGATGACGCCTGGGAACTGGTGCGCAACAGTGTGGCCTATACCAATCACACCGTCATGTCCGAGGCACTGGAAAAGTGGCCCCAGAGCCTGATCCAGACTCTGCTGCCCCGCCTGTGGGAGATCATGTGCGAGATCAACAAGCGCTGGTGCGATTATCTGGTGCAGTCCTTCGGGTGGGACGGCC
>CAZBXX010000263.1:0-1904 GCA_964495965.1 uncultured Oscillospiraceae bacterium
CCGCGAACGCTTCCGCGAACTGCTGGAAGAGATGGGCCAGCCCGTGATTCCCTCCGCAACCACGTCCACGGTGAAGGGTGCCCTCGGGATCGCCGACAGGATCGGGTACCCGGTGGTTGTCCGCCCTGCCTATACCCTCGGCGGCACCGGCGGTGGAATTGCCGAAACGGCGGAAGAACTCCGCACCATCGCGGGGGGCGGGCTGGATCTCTCGCCCATTACCCAGGTACTGATTGAAAAGTGCATTTCCGGCTGGAAGGAGATCGAGTTTGAGACCATGCGCGACGCCGTCGGGAACGCCGTGGCCGTATGCAGCATGGAGAATGTGGACCCGGTCGGCATCCACACCGGCGACAGCATTGTGGTGGCCCCGGCCCTGTCCCTGACGGAGCAGGAACTCACCATGCTGCACGACGCGGCGCTGGACATCGTAACCGCGCTCGGCATTGTGGGCGGGTGCAACATCCAGTTCGCCCTGAAGCCGCAGAGCACGGAATACGCGGTGATCGAGGTGAACCCGCGTGTCTCGCGTTCTTCCGCGCTGGCCTCCAAGGCCACCGGATATCCCATCGCCAAGCTGACCACGCGGCTTGCGCTGGGCTACACCCTGAAGGAAATCGGCAACCCGGAGACTGGCGCCACCTGCGACAGGTTTGAGCCGGCCTGCCGGTATATCGTGGTGAAATTCCCCAAGTGGCCCTTTGACAAGTTCCCGCACGCAAGCCGGAAGCTCGGCACCCAGATGAAGGCGACCGGCGAAGTGATGGCCATTGCCCCGTGCTTTGAGATGGGGCTGATGAAGGCGGTGCGCGGAGCGGAGATTTCTCTCGACTCGCTGAACATGCCGCTGCCGGACGGGGATGAGCTGAAGGCGCTGCTGGCGGCGCAGGATGACCGGAGAATCTTCGCGGTGTTCAAGGCGCTGAAGCAGGGCATGTCCGTGGAAGAGATCTACGGCATCACCAAAATCGACCCGTACTTCCTGGAAAAACTGCAGGGTATGGCGGCCTTTGAACTGGGCATTGAAGGAAAAGCGCTTTCCGGCAGCGAATATCTTCAGGCCAAGCAGCTCGGTTACCCGGACAGCTTCCTGAAAAAATACTGCGCATCCCTGCCGGAAGGGGGACAGGAGTTCCGCTACCGGATTGTGGATACCTGCTCGGCCCACTTCGGCGCGGATACGCCGTATTTCTACTCCTGCGTGGACGATCCCTGCGAGGCGAGAAGCTTCCCCCGCAGCGGAAAGCCCGTGGTGATGGTGCTGGGTTCGGGGCCAATCCGCATCGGACAGGGAATCGAGTTCGACTACAGCAGCGTGCACTGCGTCTGGACCCTTCGGGAGATGGGCTACGACGTGGTCATCATCAACAACAACCCGGAGACCGTCTCCACCGACTACGACACCGCCGACCGGCTGTACTTTGAGCCGCTGTGCCCCGAGGATGTGTGGAACATCATCCGGGTGGAGCAGCCCGTCGGCGTGGTGGTGGCCTTCGGCGGACAGACGGCCATCAAGCTGACCCGGTTCCTGGATGAGCGGGGCGTCACCATCCTCGGCACCTCCGCCGACGGCATCGACACCGCTGAGGACCGCGCGCGCTTTGACGCGCTTCTGGAGCAGTTCCACATTCGCCGGCCCCGCGGCCACGGCGTAAACACCATGGAAGAGGCGCTGGCGGCGGCAAAGGACCTGGGCTATCCCGTGCTGCTGCGGCCCAGCTATGTCATCGGCGGGCAGAACATGTGCATTGCCCGGGACGACGGCATGACGCGCAGCTACATGGCGGGCATCCTGGCGGGAGGAATCGAGAACCCGGTTCTGATCGACAAATATATGCCGGGCATTGAACTGGAGGTCGATGTCATCTCCGACGGGACAGACGTGCTGATCCCGGGGATTATGG
>CAZBXX010000264.1:0-1899 GCA_964495965.1 uncultured Oscillospiraceae bacterium
CACTATTTTCGCGTCTCTGCGACTGTATGTTATAATAATTGTACAATTCAGGTTTCATAGCATGCTGCTCCTTAAAAAAAGAGCGGCGGGAAATTCTTCCCGCCTGCGGTGGCCCAAAGAGCTTTCGCCCAAGCCTGTTTGAATTGTAGCAGAAAACCGGATAAAAATCAAGTTGTTTTTTAAAAAGGAGTGGATTTCACGATGCCATTCACCTTCACCGTCAACAACGTAAACCTCCTGCCCTGCATCGCCGGGGACGGCCTCCGCTGGACCCGCTTTGACGTCGAGGCGCCGGATACCCAAATGAATCTCATACCGCATCCGTTACTCTCCAAACTCAGAAAGATCCAAAGCGGGTGAAACCCTGCCCTTTTGCATATTCTGCACTGCCTCATCCATCATGCCCAGCGTGTTGGCTGAAACCTGGAAAGGGGCAGCGAGAACCCTTGGCTCAAGGATCATTCTGCCATCGCTGAAAACAGAAACGTGATAGTAGTCATAACCGGCTTCGCGCAGGGTCAGCCGCTTCTTTGCATCCAGATGAGCATCATATTCTCTTACCGCAGTATCCATAGCAAAACCGCCTTGTGGGAATACATATCTGTGGGAATTCCCACAGATATTGAACCACAAATTCTTCCTTTCGTCAAGTACTACTTCTACAGTGATAAATATTGAGAGAACTATGCAGAATACTTCCGCCCTGTATAACACCATATATTCCGGCCCCCACACCCACGAGGTGAAGCTCAACATCGCCGGGCGGGACTACGGCATGGACACGCTGGCGTCCCTGAAGACCTCCCTCACTCCTTTTGGTACCGGATCACCGTCCATCGGCCTCGCCCCGGTCCGCGCGGCCTCCGCCCTCTATCCGCTCCCGGCGGTGGCCACGGGCAGCCTTGTGCCGCCCAGCGCCCTGAACAGCGAAAGCCGCCCATCTCTGGACGGCCTTGCGAATGCGATTTCCGGGGCCATCGCTTCGGCCCTGCAGATGCAGGGCGAAGCGGAGCCCGTGATCAAAGTCTATCTGGACGGCAGGCAGCTGAGTGACGCGGTCACCAGATACCAGCGCCGGGGAGCCAGAGCAGCGGGGTGAGCTTACTCACGATGCTCTGCCTGCTGCATGGGAGGCGTCATTTCGGGAGAGAAGATAGATGCAGTACTGGTTCATGCTGACGCCTTCTTTTCTGGCATTGACAGAAAGCGTTCTGTGCAGACTTTTCGGCAGCCGCAGTTTGAACTGCCCGGAGTAATCATCCAGATTCAGAGCTTCAGTGGGCTCGGCGATCTCAATTCCGCTTTCCAGTGCGGCCTGGAACCATGCTCTTTTCGCATCTTTGGCATTTGAAACTGCATCCTCCAGGGTTTCCGCGCAGGTCAGGCAGCCGGGGAGATCCGGGAAGCAGACCGTGAATCCGCCTTCCTCCATATCGGGAATGATTTCCATGCGGTAAGGAAGACTCATGTAGTAATCAACTGTTTTCTTCATTTTGTTCCTCGCTTTCTACTACTGTCTTCACCAGTTCAACATAAGCACGCTTGATCGGATCTTTCTTCGGAATTGTGATCGGATTGCATCCGGGCTTTCGGAAGGTTCTGTGACTGCTTCCGCCGGCCGGGGCGCTCTCCTGATAGCCGTAGTATTCAAGTACTTTTTGTAATTCATCGTATCGCATATTCCGGTCGAGCGACCGGATTCGCTGGAGCAGCTTGTCAAACTGGGACATACAGCACCTCCTTTGACCTTATTATAGATGGTGTCACCGGCGGTGTCAAGGTGGAATTGCGATGCGGACATGGAAAGGGGTAAACCGCAGTGGCAGCTTTCACTTTCACCGTCAACAATGTGAATATGCTGCCTTACATTCAGGAGGACGGCCTCCGCTGGACCCGCTT
>CAZBXX010000265.1:0-1802 GCA_964495965.1 uncultured Oscillospiraceae bacterium
CAGAACCTTTTTTGCGGCTTCGGCGAAGACCGTGCGGATTTCCTGCCGTCTGATTCTGTCCAGCAGGAACCCCGGGACAGCCTGAAGAATCATACTCTGATTTTCCAGCTGGATCCGGAAGCGGGATTCGTCATCCACCGCGAACCGGATTTCCATCGGAAGCTTCAGCCTCGCCTCCTGCAGAACAGCCCCGAGCGGCTGCTCATTTGAATTCGCAGTCTCAGGCGGCGCCTGTGTGACAGCCGGAAATGCCGGGCTCTGCGCCGGGGCCGGAGAAGGACTGCCCGAAGACGGCATTGCGGAACTCACTTCCGGGCTGCGCTCCGTCGGGGAGCTCTCCTCCGCCTGTGGCTTCGGTGTGGAAAACGAAAGCTCTTCCACAGGCTCCGGATTTTCATCCCATGGCACCGGACCGTCTTCCCGAGGCACAGGAATATCTTTCACAGGCAGCGGACCGTCTTCCACAGGCTGCGGAACGTCTTCCCCGGGCAGCGGATTGTACCGCACCGCAGCCCCGGCAGAAAGCTGCTCCTCCAGACGCGAGATCCGGGCGCGCAGCGAAGAAACAGAGTCTCCCAGGCGGTCATCACAGAGGCTGACCACACAAAGTTCCGCCACGGTGCGGGGATTGCGCACACTCCGGATTCTTCCCAGTGCATTCTGCAGCATTTCACTGCAGGAGAGGATTTCTTCTTTGGTCATTGCGGCTGCAAAGGCGTTCAGATCCTCCCGCTCAAAGTTCCCGGAGATGAGTTCAGCAGCCCCGGCCCCGGCAGCCTTTACAATCAGAATATCACGCAGCAGCCCGCTCAGTTCGCCAAGAAAACTTGCTGGCTCCTTGCCGTCCATCCAGATCTGCTGGAACAGCTGCAGTGCCCCTGCGCTGTCATGCCGCAGAACCACCTGAAGCAATTCGACAAGGCTGCGGTTACCGGCAAGACCCATGGTTTCAAACACATTCCGCACCGTGATATCGCCGGTCGCAGAACACTGATCCAGGATGCTCAGGGCATCCCGGACTCCACCTTCGGCAAGCCTGCCAATCTGGACAGCGGCCTGCGGGTCCAGGTTCAGGTTTTCTTTCCGGGCAATCTCCTGAAGATAAGCGGAAAGGCGCTCCGTCGGAATTCTGCGGAAGCTGTGCCTCTGGCAGCGGGAAAGAATCGTTGCCGGGACCTTTTGCAGTTCCGTCGTTGCGAGAATGAACATCAGATGCGGGGGCGGCTCTTCTATAATCTTCAGCAGCGCGTTAAAAGCCTGCATCGACAGCATATGCACTTCATCAATGATGTAGACGCGCTTTTTTGCCGTTGCCGGAGAGAAGATCGCCTCTTCTTTCAGATCCCGGACATTGTCCACGCCCGTGTTGGAAGCGGCGTCCAGTTCTACGATATCCAGGATGCTGCCATCGTCAATGCCCCGGCAGAAGCGGCAGTGGTTACAGGGATTTCCGTTGACCGGGCTTTCACAGTTGACTGCTTTGGCCAGGATGCGCGCGCAGGTGGTTTTACCGGTTCCGCGGGTTCCGATAAAGATATACGCATGCGAAAGATGACCCGTGCGCACCTGGTTCTTCAGCGTCTCGGTAATATGTTCCTGCCCGATGACTTCATCAAAAGTCTTCGGGCGCCATTTACGGTACAGCGCCTGGTACAAAGCGGATCACCTCCTACATTTCAAATCACGCCGGGCAGAAAAACCGTGACTCTTGACAAGACTGCACACCCTTCCTTGAGTCTCCTTCCACGCCCGTTACGCCGGCAGCCGGCTCGGATCCGGCAACCCCGCGGCACACGAAAAGC
>CAZBXX010000266.1:0-1792 GCA_964495965.1 uncultured Oscillospiraceae bacterium
CGAAAGGACGCACTCCCCTTCCGTGCCGCTTCGCCGCACCCGGAACGTTCACCACAGCCCCCGTTCTTCTTCGACCGCATACCGCGCATCTTCCATCTCCTCCTCCAGTTCCACAAGGTATTCTTCCAGGGAGACCGCGCGTACGCAATCGCTGCAGCCGCAGACTTCGTCATTGCAGTCCCGGTAGATCTCCTCATAGCAGTCACTGCCGCACACCGGGCATTCCGGGATCTCCGGCGGATCCGGCGGCTCGTAGTACGAACGGAAATACGGAATCTTTTCTCGCATAGTACCCCTCCCACCATAAAAAGCCCGAGGATTTTCTTTCCTCAGGCTTTTCATTTTTCTTTTTCGTTTGCGAGTATAATACTATCAGATATTACCTACCACATTTTACCGCATTTTACCGCATGTTTCGACGTCCGGGGGAACTTTCAAAAGGGAAAGCCCTTTCTTTGCGATCCTTTCTACATGCTTCTCGTGATACCCCAGCACATCCCCGATCTGTCCGTAGGAGATCCCATTGAGATAATGCTGTTCCAGCACATAGCGGTATTTCTCCTCCGGCAGGGCATCGATGGCGCCCCGGATCTCCGTCTTCAGGTCGACCAGCCGGTCAATATCCGCATTGATCTCATCCCGGAGAAGAAGGAATTTCTCCATCCGCTCTTCAAAAGAGCGGTCTCTGTGTACGCCGCCCGGCGTCATGGAAAGCACCGTCGTGCATCGTGTAAGCTGGGCCTGCAGATCTCCCAGGCGGTCGATCTTCCTGCCGATCATCGCGTCCAGCACAGCCGCCTGATTCATATACTCTTTTGCCGTCATTTACGCAAACTCCTTTCTCAGCCTTTCCAGAAGCAGTTCCCCGGGATAATCCGTCAGGCTGGCGTACCAGTCGGAGAGGAAAAATTCCTCCGTTTCAGCAATCATTGCTCGGGCCTGATCATCCGCGGGATATTTCTTCAGACGCCTCCTTGCGATCCGCCAGTCCTCCGCCGCCTGGATGATGATGCTGTTGGCCAGTTCTTCCCAACAGAACCGTTCATCCTCACGCAGCGGTTTATTCGCATTGATATCGATCGTATTGAACTGGCGTTTTCTTCTTTTATGGGTGCGTTTACGCATCGTATTCCGCAGCGCATAATATGCCGTCTCGTCCCGGTATCCCTCCCGGTTATAAAGCCCGCGGCTGTCATTTCTCTGATGGCAGCGGATCCTCCTTTTCATGCGTTCCCTTCCTTTCCGTCTGTCAGTTCCGGCAGTCCCGTTTCCTTCGGGAGGGAGGCCTTCACAAACCCGGGCAGAAGCTGCCGCGCCCTCTCCTCCTCCGCTGCCCGGCAATAGCTGCGCCGGAAGTTGGAGGCCACCACCGTTTCCACTTCGCTCTCTTCCATCCCTGCCCAGATCCGCAGCTGCTCCGCGCTGCCCACGGCCTTCTGCACCAGCGGCGGCAGTTTTTCAAATTCCCGCTTCCAGCCGTAGGCGCCGTTCCGGGCCGCCCTGCTGACGAGGGCCCAGGCCTCGCTCTCCGGGAGGACCACAGCGGCATAGAGCCTGGCCGCCTGCTGCTTCACCGCGCCGATGGTGGGCGGGAATCCCTCCTCCCGTTCGGCGATCAGCGCATAGACGGCGTTGAGCACCGCCTGCCCGTCATAGTCTTCAAACTGCTTCTGCCAGAGGTTGACCGCCGCCACAAGGTCTTCCCGCGGCAGGTCTTTATAAAAATTGGGGTATGCCGCCTTCAGCAGGGCCAGCACGCTCTTGGTCTCTTTCGGCGTCATTCCTCATCCTC
>CAZBXX010000267.1:0-1715 GCA_964495965.1 uncultured Oscillospiraceae bacterium
GTCTGGGATGTGGATCCTGTCGCAGTCTGCGCGGGGCGTCCCGTCGGGCTCGCGTGGTTCTCGCCGGACTGCAAGCACTTCTCCAAAGCGAAGGGCGCCGCGCTGGTAGACCGGAATATCCGGGGGCTTGCGTGGATCGTGCTGCGCTGGGCCGGGACAGTCAGGCCACGGATCATCATCCTCGAAAACGTGGAGGAGTTCCAGACCTGGGGGCCTGTCCGCAAGGGCAAGCCGGTCAAGAGCAGGAGCGGGCAGACGTTCAAAAAGTGGCTTTCTCAGCTCCGGGCCCTCGGCTATGAAGTGGAGCACAGGGAGCTGGTAGCTGCCGACTACGGCGCGCCGACTACACGAAAGCGCTTTGTGCTGATTGCCCGCTGTGACGGTCAGCCGATCCGATGGCCGGAGAGAACGCATGCGCCGGCAGATCATCCCGACACGATAGCTGGGAAGTTCATGCCATGGAGATCGGCCGCGGAGATCATCGACTGGACAGTGCCGATGTATTCCGTATTTGACAGCAAGGAAGAGATCCGCAGGCGATACGGCGTCAATGCGGTGCGGCCTCTGGCGGAGAATACCCTGCGGCGGATCATCCGCGGCGTCGATAAGTTCACGATCAGGAGCGGGAAACCGTTCATTGTGGAGTGCAACCATTCCGGCGCGGGGCATTTGGCCGGGACAGATACTCCACTCGGGACAATTACGCAGAAGTGTACCAAGGGATTCGTCACGGCCAACCTCATCCAGTACCACACGGAGCAGACGGAGAACGTCCGGGCGAATGGCCTGACAGAACCGATGTCGACGGTGGACGCCTCCAACCGGTACGGGCTGACGGTGGCGCATCTGACCGAGTATTACGGCAACGGCAATCCTCTCGATCTGAGAGACCCCATGCACACGGTCACCGGTCACGACCGCGAGGCGCTGACTGCAGTACACCTGGACAAGTATTATGCCGGCGGCTATAAGGGCGGGGGAAATGGCGCAGACGAGCCGGTCACAACGATCACGGCAGAACCTCGGCAAAGCCTGATCGCTGCGCATGTCCAGAAGTATTTCGGAGGTGTGGTCGGGACAGATATGTCCTCACCACTTCCTACGGTGACGGTGAGAGACCACAATGCCCTGACTGCTGCCCATGTGGTGAAGTTCAAGGGGCAGGACATCGGCCAGGATCCCAAAGAGCCCCTGCACACCGTCACGGCGGGAGGCGGGGAATTCGCCGCCGCCTCGGTCAGCATTGTGAAGTTTGCGGCCGACATCAATGTCGGTCACTGGCCGGAGATCAGGGCCCTGCTGAACAGGTATTGCGGCTATGAGCTGGCAGATGATGAGATCCTTCTGCTGCAATTTTGCAGCGGCTGGTATTTCCTCAGCGACATCTCCATGCGGATGCTGACGCCGCGCGAGCTGTATGCCGCTATGGGATTCCCGCCGGATTACATCATCGACCGGGACTATATGGGCAATGCCTATCCGAAGTCTCAGCAAGTCGCCCGCTGCGGGAACGCCGTATGCCCGCCGATGGCGTCAGCCGTCGTGCGCGCCAACATGCCGGAGTGGAGTATGACAATCACCACGATGGCGGATCTCATGCGAGCTATGGCCATTTAAAGGGGGCGCGGACATGATGCCGCCGTGCATGAAGGAAGGGCACGACTGCTTGAACAGGCACGCAGGCTGTCAGCCCGGATGCGTGGATTATCTGGTCT
>CAZBXX010000268.1:0-1639 GCA_964495965.1 uncultured Oscillospiraceae bacterium
TACACGATTTCCAATCGTGCGCGCTCGACCAACTACGCGACTTCTCCGTATCTGTCGAAAATGAAAGGGATTCAGTTGTGCCCCGGATTTAAAGCTTTTGCATTATAATGCAGATACAGGGGAAAGTCAAGGATTTTTCATTGCAGCGTCAGCGGTTTTTAATCGTACATCTGCCCTACAACCGTCTGGGCGCAGTGGATGAAACGGCGGATGTTCCGGTCGCTCATCTGGCGCTCACCGGCAGCAATGCCCAGCTTGCGGTAAACCGGCGGGTCCAGCGGCAGCGTCCGCACATCTGCGTGAATGTCCTGCATGATGAGTTCCGACAGCAGACTCACCCCAAGGTTGTGCTCCACCATTGACGCAATGGCACTGTCTGAAAGATTGGTATAGCGAATGCGGGGCTGCACGCGGCCCAGATAACGGCTGAAGAGGGGAAGAATATCCATGTCAAAGCCGTCAGAGGGCATCAGGAAGTCCTCTGAGGCAAAATCGGCAATCGGGAAAACGGAATCGTGGGCATCGGCCTCCGGCAGCACGGCCAGAAGCGGGTCATCGGCGAGGTGGAGGTACTGCAGCCCCTGGCAGAGTGACTCCTGGTAACTGACGATAGCGCAGTCAAGCTGATCGTTCTTCAGTTTTTCGTAGATGTCGGGAATGCCGCCCACGTCAATGGTGACCTCCGTACCCGGCTCCGCAGCCCGGAAGGATGCCACTATGGCAGGCAGCCAGCGGCTTGCCACACTGGAGTAAGCCCCCAGTCGCAGGGTGGAGCTGCTGCGCTTTTTCAGCAGGGCGGCTTCATCCTCCAGCTCCTGGGCGGCATTCTGGAAAGTCAGCATGCGGCTCTTCAGCGCCTGTCCGGCAGGGGAGAGGTGAACACCGTTTTTATTGCGTACCAGAAGGTTCAGCCCGAGCTCCTGTTCCAGTGCGTTCATCATATGTGTCAGGCCTGACTGCGTATATCCCAGTTCCGTGGCGGCCGCTGTCAGGCTTCCTTTTTCAACTGCCAGCAGCAGGGCGGTGATTTTCTTGCTGTCCATTGTGAATTATTTGCCTTTCTTATGATAAAGCTTATCCATGAGAGAAATTCATTACATGTATAATAATATAGAATTTGGAAAAAATCAATAGAAATGTTATAATTTGTTCACAAATACACCGGGCGGAAAGTTCGGCTCCATACGGTTCGGAAGAGAATCCGGCCTCCCTGTGTTGTGACGCATCGGCACGGGCGACCTCCGGGGCTTTCAGCGGAGCGGGGCTTTTCAAATATTTTACCGGTGGGAAAGAGGAGAAATTGTTATGGAGAACAATCGCAGTTCCTGGGGCAGCAATATAGGCTTCCTGCTTGCTGCCATCGGCTCGGCTGTCGGTCTCGGCAACATCTGGGGCTTCCCGTACAAGATGGGCAAATCCGGCGGCTTCGTGTTCCTGATTGTCTACCTGCTGCTTGCTGTCTTCGTCGGCATGATCATCATGGTCTCCGAGCTGGCAGTCGGCCGCAAAACCAAGCTCAGCCCGATTGACGCCTATCAGCAGGTCAGCAAAAAGTTTGCGTGGATCGGCTGGCTGGCGACCATCGCACCGTTCCTGATCATGAGCTTCTACACCGTGCTCGGCGGCTACTGCCTGCAGT
>CAZBXX010000269.1:0-1624 GCA_964495965.1 uncultured Oscillospiraceae bacterium
GTCAACTGCTGTTCCTGCACAAAAACACCGTCAAATACCGGCTGAACAAAATCCGTGCAACGTTGAATTATGAGCTTACCCAGATGCCGGAAACCTACGCGCTTTATCAGGCTGGAGCACTTTATCGGCTGCTACACCGATAACGGAATAAATAAAGTGTAGTTTATCGAATTGGGCTAAAAAAGAAACCGCCTCTATGGATCAGTGATCAAGCAGACATAGTGGCGGTTTTGTTATCAGTTGCTCCCAGACAAGATGCACGAGCGCAGGGAAGTGAATCTGAGATAGCGGAGCGCAGGTTCACGGACGGGAAGCATTGGTAGGGCAGCAGGTGGTATGAGCGGATAGGGGGCGGACCGGGCTTTCCCGGAGCGGCGTGGAATGGAGCGGAGACGCGCCTGCGCCCAATGCGGAAATGGCACATTGGAGCACCCTGGCGCAGGGCGGCGCAGTGGAATGCAGCGGAGCAAAGGGTAAGCCCGGTCGGGCGGGTGGGATCAATTTGAGCCGGAGGTCAATCTGCCCTGGAGAGGACGCCGGAGAACGGTCACGGAGCCCCAGCGGAGTGGCCGGATGACGGCGGGAACGGACTGGCAGGTTGACTGGAGGCGGAACCAAAGCGAGCCTGCGCCTGTACAGGTCGAAGGGTGGAGTGAGCACGAAAGGGGTTCTGCTGGAGCTTGCGGAGGCTGTACCCCGATTTGGCACGGAGCAGCCGTAGACCGAGACAGGCGTGGCGAGCAACCGCAGAAGCGAGAGAGATCAATCCGGTGGAAGCGGAGGAAGCTGGGTTGCCAGTCTGGAGCGGAGCGGAAGTGCGGCAGAACAATGACGGAACAGAAACCGGGTTGACCGAACGAGCGGTTTCTGTCGAGCGAACGAAATCAATCTGCCCCGCAGAGGAGCGCAGCGACGAAGGAAGGAAGCATAACGGAGGGGCTGGTTGATTGAGGGAGCGGAGAAACCATGCAGCCGAACTTGCTGAGGATGCATACCGCTTTAGGGAAGGGCGGGCGGGTATATTCCAAATAGAAAAGGCCGGTGCCAGTGAGGCATCGGCCAATTCTTTACTTCATTTTTTGCGCTTTATTTTTGATAAGTTTTTCGTAAGGTTGAATTAAGTGCCTGCTGTAAGTTCTGAAAATGATTGCAATATGTGGATATCTCAGCTTTTTCGTGTCGAATAGTTACCTATTAGTACATGCCGCCCATGTCGGGGTTCGCGGGCATGGGAGGATTCTTCTCCGGGATGTCGGCAACCAGGCTCTCGGTGGTGAGAACCATGGCGGCGACGGACGCGGCGTTCTCCATGGCACTGCGGCAGACCTTGGTCGGATCGACAATGCCGAGGTCGATCATGTCGCCGTAGGTGTCGTTGGCGGCGTCATAGCCGTAGTTGACATTGCTGCTGCCGGCAACATTGTTCAGAATGACGGCGCCTTCCACGCCGGCATTTGCGGCAATCTGCATAATGGGGGCCTTCAGGGCCTTGGCCACGATGGCAGCACCGGTCTTCTCATCGCCTTCGAGGGAAGCAACCAGCTTGTCAGCCGCCTTGGAGGCGATGACATAGGCGGTACCGCCGCCGGCTACGATGCCTTCGGCAACGGCAGCGCGGGTGGCG
>CAZBXX010000270.1:0-1611 GCA_964495965.1 uncultured Oscillospiraceae bacterium
CATGCCTGTGCTCCAAATGCTGGAAGCCTACGGCTGTCCCCAGAAGCCGACGGACAACAACAATACCGAGTTCTTCAACTGTGAAATCAGTCTCGACAAGATAACGGACGAAATCATTGCAAAGTATCCGCAGTACTACCTGAAAGAAGACATGGAAATCATGAAGCAGAACGATCTCCCGTTCCTGCCCGAAATGTTCTGATTGAGGAGGATCACGATGATAAACAAAGCCGTAGCACCTGCGCCGCTGAGGCCAAACTCATTCTATTCACCGGCACATCCTACGATCAGAGCATATGAACTGCCTGAGATCGTCTCACTGCCGATGGAGGATCTGTTCCCGGATCTCCCAAAAGCGATCTATCGGTACGGAGATGATCTTTCCGTGATTCGCAAAGCAACCGCCGCCTCTCTTGAGAAGGTCGACATGAGCATGATCAGGCCTGAGCACACCGTAAACATCCTTTGCTCAGAGCACGGATTCAACGTCATGGGCGGCGACTGTTACGCCGAGATGCTGAAAACGATCCACGATGTTGTACTTGAGCGGACCGGCTGTACCCACATCCGCCTCCGCTCCGCGGGCGGCAACATGGTTTCGGAGGGCAAATCCACCTTCTTTGACTTTGGTCTTCTGGAGTATTTTGAAGGGAAGGCGGAAGCCTTCACCCCGCTGGAGGACGGTCTGTCGCTGGAAACCGATCTGGGTAAAATCGGCGTCATCAAGTGTGCCTTTGACGCAGACTGGTTTATTCACACCTCTTATTCCGATCCCCGTGAGATTTACTTCAACCGCAACATCAGTCGCGTCTATAAGGCCTTTGCAATGGGCTATGCCCGCGCCGAGACCCGGAGCGCTTTTCACCTGTGCTTCGGTCCCCGGAGTTCCAATGTGATCTGCCATGCGATTTTCAACGCACTGAAGGACAAGCACGCCTTTACTGTGGACCTGGACATCTCGCCCACCGGCATTACTGGCGTCTCGGCGGATAATGACATCGCAGCGCTGAATCGCGCAGCAACCATAAGAGTACTGAAAAACTACGGCGCCATCTACAGGCTGCTTGACAAGATCGACGAGGTGATTGCGATTCAGGACTGCTCCAGGTGGGTCTGGTACAATCACTGCGGCGGCATTGTGTTCGGAACCCTTCTGAAAGCGCATAAGGATATGCTGGACCTGGATATTGCCCCAAGGATCAGTGAGGGAATCAACTGCCGTAAACTGAAGTCGATCGTCGTCAATCATACCACCATGGGTGCCTGGGGCATGCTGCCGATTGAGTACCCGATTTTCATTGCGGACCAGAGAACCGCCGCCGGACAGGACGGCGACCTGATCGTGCACTCCACCATCTGCAGCGGTCTTCAGGACGCGCTCGACCGCGCGAAAGAAAAAACCGGCTGCGATAAAATCATGGTCTTTGATGGGAGCTTTGGTTACATGAACGTCAGCAGATCCATGGCCGAGCTGCTGCTTGCGAACGCCCCTGCCGCTGCCGAGGAAGCGCGGCAGCTCATGCCGAAATGGCTGAAGCAGAGAGGCATTGATCCCTCAGAGCTGTAACGTTCCCCTTACGCATGTTCCGGCATTTTGCCGCTGTGCGGATA
>CAZBXX010000271.1:0-1545 GCA_964495965.1 uncultured Oscillospiraceae bacterium
AGTTTCTGCGCTGCGACTTTCAGCCCCCTGCTTTTCAGAAGCCGGCCGAGAGAAGCCGCGGTAATCCCTTTCCCTAATCCGGAAACAACGCCGCCGGTTACAAAAACATATTTTGCCATCTTTCTACCCCTCCATATCTCTGCCGGATAAAAGAAAAAAGCGTTCTCCGATGCCTTAAGGGGGCACAAGGCCCCTGGCTTCGCAGTACGCTTTCTGAAAAAACAATTTAAATGACAAGAATTACTATATCATGTACCGGGTGAAAATGTCAAGATGCCGGCAGGCACTGTGATATGGAAGACGAATGGAAATCCATACAGAAAGAATATGGTACGCCGAATGACCGGACGCAACGATGTACTCAAAGGTATTTCGTGTCTGCTGGCGGCAGATACTCCCGCTCGGGCAAAATATATTGCTGCGTACCGAGACGCTCTTCTTCCATACAATCCTGCACAAAGTTGATAAACTCCTGCTGGAGTTCGGTCCGCTGCTCATTACGTCGCCAGAGCAGGGCATACTCGATCTGACGGGCGCTTTCTGTAATGACTTTTTTTACCACCAGGTCGCTCTCGTTGTATGTGGTCATCGGATAAATGCAGATCCCTGCATTCTGTTCGGCAAGCGCGACAGCGTCAATATAGTTGGAAAGATCGCCGACAATCGTCGGCTCTCCTCCGACCTCCTGAAACCATGCCCGGATCGAGTCATAACGGGAACGCCGGCTCGGGACAAACAGCGGCTCGCCGATCAGTTTTTTCAGCGGCAGGAAATCTCCCTCTTCTTTTGCCAGAGGGTGATTCTTTGACATCATTGCTGCCCAGTGCTCCCTGCCGATGGTGATTCCGTCCAGCTGTTCTTCGTTGTACGGTGTTGCAACCAGCGCCAGGTCGGCGAGTCCTCTGTGTAGCCGCTCCATCGCCTCATCGCCGCTGCCGTTCCACAAGTGGATGGAAACGCGGGGGAATTCGCTGCGGAAACCGGCCACCCATCGGGCAAGAAAGAAGGGAGCCCGGCCTTCTACGAGGCTGATGTTCAGGTCACCGGACAGCCCCTCCATCGACTGAAGCTCCAGCTGGGTCTGATCAGCTAGCTCCAAAATCTGCCGTGCGCGGTAAAACAGATGAGTTCCAGCGTCTGTGATGGTCAGATGGCGTTTTCCGCGAATAAAAAGCGGGACGCCCAGCTCATCTTCCAGGCCTTTGATCTGATTGGAAAGGGGAGGCTGACTCATGTTCAGCCGCTCGGCGGCACGCGTGATGTTTAATTCTTCCGCAACAACAACAAAATAATGCAGTGCACGTAAATCCATCCGGATCACATCCCTTGACAGAATACAGCAAGTATACACAACATGCGCGCCAATCGCAAGAGGAAGACGCGCATGTTGTCATCACACACCGCTCTTTCCATAGTTGGAGAGTACCCGTGCTGAGGGGTCGTCGACCTTGCAGCCTTCCCAGTCCGGGTTCGGCATCCAGAAATCGCAGATCATCTCTGCCTGTCCGGGATAATATTTCTCGAAGAGGTCACGGTAAAGAAGGC